>JAAETI010000912.1 GCA_024228555.1 bacterium
AACCGGCAATCTAGGTGTGACATCCGCGTTATCTAGAAACTACGTTGGGTGGCCGTCCCGTCAGGCCGTGGCAATGCTTGTACTTGAGCCCCGAACCGCACGGACAACGGTCGTTGCGACCGACCTTCCGGGTGCCGTCGCCGCGCTGTGCGGCTAGCTTCGATGCCAGCTCGACTCGCCGTGCCAGTGCCTCAAGCTCGACCTCCCTAAGACGGAACTGCTCGCTTCTGCTGCGAAGCCTCTCCTCTGCTGACGCCACTGTCTGTTCCCGGCTCGCAACCTGAGCCTCTCGACCGTCGAGTTGCTTGCGTATCTGCTGCGCTAACACCGGAGAGCCGTCGACCGCCGTCTCGTCCACACTTGCCAGCTCACGATCGATCAACGCAAGGATGGCCCGACCCATCGAGGTCCCAGCAGCGGCGCAGTATCGTTTCCAAGTTGACCACTTGGCTGGCGACACCGGTACTCGCACCATCTGGAACTGCTCTTCCCGCCCGAACTCGGTGAGCAATCGCCGGTCAAGGTTCGCCAGGGCACCACGATCGAGGTCCATCAGGTGCTCCAACGTTTACGTGTATACATCCGCAACTGTGTTGCACGTGCGTGTGGTGTTGACAGGGGTACGGCGCGAATCGCGCTTGCGATCTCAGATGAGCTATCGAGGGAGGTACTGGCTTGCGGTTGTTGCTCTGACATGGGGTTCCTCCTATGAAAGTTGCCTATGTGGCTCATCTTGGGGAACGACCCTGTCACCAGAGTCTCATTCGACTGTTCGGATCATCCGCCCGAGGTTGATCTCGCCCGCCCCGCAGCAACAACAGCGCCACCCACGCCCTTGCGGAGGGGCTTTTCCGGCCCGGGTGCGCATATGTCGACGTTGTCGTGAATCTCCCCCGGAATGCGGGACACGCCGGGCACTCGGACAGAACAGCGCGTCCCATATTCCGGTCTGAGATCCTGATCAGAGGGTTGATGGGACTCTGGTGAAACCCTGATCGACGGGTGAGGGCGGCAATCCTGTGCATTGGGACTGACGGCTGGATCGTCCTGTCGCTAGCGCTCTCTAGCACCCTGTCACAGACCCTGTCATCCCATTGCCATTGTGGAACTGGATCGGCTCCGGAACCAACCGACGCTTCTGAGACCCTGATGACAGGGTTGCTGACACTCTGTTGAGAGGGTCCTGCGCCACGATGACCGCAAACGAGCAGGCGGAATCGTGGCCAGAGCAGGTTGGATCGAAGATCGAGGCGATCGTGGGCTCCGGTGGCGTGCCAGGTATCGAGGTCCTGACGGACTGGTGCGTTCCAGGAGCTTCGCAACCAGGGTCCGTGCCCAAAGGTGGCTAACCGACCAGCAAAGCAAGATCGATCAGGCAGCTTGGGTCAATCCGGATCTGGGGCGAATCCTATGGGCCGACTACTCCAACCAGCTGCTCGCCGGCAGGACCCACGTCGCAGCCCGCACCGTCGAGACCGAACGTCGTTGTCACGAGCGTGCCGCCGAGCTCATCGGCGACGTGCAACTCATCCAACTGACTCCCGATCTGTTGCGCAAAGCAACCACACAACTCGCCAGCCGCTACGCACCGGAGACTGTTGCACGCACGATGCGTTGGGTCCGACTCACACTCAACCAGGCGGTCCGGGACCGCCGCATCACAGCCTCACCCGCCGACGGGATACGGCTACCTCGGAGCCACCCAACCGAGATGCGCCTCCTCGACCCCACCGAGGTCGCCGACCTCGCAGATTCGCTCCCCGACCGGTACTCATCCCTCGCCACCACAGCGGCCTACACCGGCATGCGCTGGGGCGAACTGGCCGGGCTACAGCTAGGCGACCTCGACTTGCCGCGCCGCCGGCTGACCGTACGACGAACACTCGTCGAGGCAACCGGGCATACCCCACAGCTCGGCCCACCCAAGTCGAAGGCCTCCGAACGCTCCATCGCACTCCCCCGCTTCGTCGCCGAAACCCTCACACGGCATCTCGAGTCGTACCCGCCCGTCGACGACATGATTTGGACCACCGAACAGGGGGCGGTGCTTCGCCGCGGCTCCTTCGGGCGCATATGGCGCAAAGCCGTCACCGAATCCGTCGGGCCACCGTGTCGGATCCACGACCTGCGTCACACTCACGCCGCTTGGCTCATCGCAGACGGTGAGCATCCGAAGGCGATCCAGACCCGTCTCGGCCACGGCTCCATCGCGGTCACCATGGACCGCTACGGGCATCTGATGGACGGACTCGACGACCAGATCGCCCTCCATCTCGAAACCAGAGCCCGATCTGTCGCGCCCCCAGCGCGCCCCGAACGCAGTAGGGACCCTCCCGGCATCGGGCTCTAAACGCGCAGAAACCCCCGCAGAGCGGAGGTTTCTAGCTTCGTAGCCCCGACCAGATTTGAACTGGCGTTACCGCCTTGAGAGGGCGGCGTCCTAGGCCGCTAGACGACGGGGCCAAGACGACCGAGTTTAACAAACTCGGTTTGTCGCTCGGGGGGGAGGACTTGAACCCCCAATTACAGGACCAGAACCTGCTGTGTTGCCAATTACACCACCCCCGAATGAGGCGCCGGAAGGATACGGGTAACCGCCGAGAATGGCAACCCGAGAGCCGCCGACTAAACCATGCGGCTCGCTGCTGTGGCCAACCGATCCAATGAACGCTCTCGACCCAGCGCTGCGATCGACTCAAATAGCGGCGGACTCACCGACGATCCCGAGATGGCAACCCGCAACGGTTGGAACCCCTTGCGAGCAGAAAGCTCTCGCTCGGCAAGCATTGCCCGCAGGGCCGCTTCGACGGCTTCGACACTCCACTCTCCCACTGCCGTCAGATGCTCGGTTGCCCCAGCAACTGCCTCGGCCGCACCGTCTTTGGTCATCACCTTGTTCCACGAAGTCTCGTCGTACTCGATATCGCCAAACAAGAACCGCACTTGTGCGGGGACCTCGTTGAGCAACTTGGCTCGCTCCTGAACCAGCGGCGCAATCTCACCCAAAGTGTCCAACTCGTCGGCGGCAAGCTCTCGTCCCAGATCCACCTCGACGAGGGAACGCACGCCATCGACAAAGTCTGCGGCCGGCATCTCTCTGATGTACACACCGTTCATCCACAACAGCTTGTCGGTGTCGAAAATCGCCGGGTTCTTCGAAACTGTCGCCAGATCAAACCGCTTCACCATCTCGTCAAGAGCGATGACGGTGTCATCGTCGCCTGGCGACCAGCCGAGTAGCGCCAGATAGTTGAGCATGGCATCGGCCAGGTAGCCCTCATCGCGGTAAGCCTTGATCGCCGTGTGGCCGTGCCGCTTCGACAGCTTCTTGCCATCGGGCCCCATCAGCAACGACAGGTGGACGTACGTCGCCCTGTGCGCACCCATTGCTTCTGTCAGCAGCACGTGCTTGGGGGTAGATGACAGCAGGTCCTCTCCCCTGATCACATGGGTGATCCCGAAGTCGACATCGTCGACAGTGCTGGCCAAGTGATAGGTGGGTGTTCCGTTGGAGCGCAGAATCACAAAGTCCTCGACCTGAGCGTGGTCGAACGTAACCGTTTCACGCACCACATCATCAAAGACAGTTGACCCGGGCCGGGGTACTGCAAAGCGAACTGTGGCTGACTCCCCCGCCGCTACCCGTGCCGCGGCATCGGCGGCACTCGGCTCCAAGCTACCGTCATAGGCCGGTGACTTGCCCGCAGCCATTGCCTCTTTGCGGAAGGTGTCCAACTGCTCCGGAGTCGCAAAGCTGTAGTAGGCCTTGCCGTCTGCAACGAGTCCGGCGACCACCTCCTGGTACCTGCTGAGCCGTGCGCTCTGGCGATACGTCTCCATCGGCCCGCCGGCCTCGATGCCCTCGTCCCAATCCAAGCCGAGCCACCGCAGGCTCTCCAGAATGTCGGCACGGAACTCGTCGGTACTGCGCGCCTCATCGGTGTCATCGCTGCGCAGGATGAACGTCCCCCCGTTGTTGCGGGCGAACAGGTAGTTGTACAACGCAGTCCTGCCCCCGCCGACGTGGAGAAAGCCGGTTGGGGATGGCGCAAAGCGCACTCGTACGGTCATCGCGCCACCACCGTGTTCATCAGGACTCCAATCCGTTCGATTTCGACCTCGACCTTGTCGCCAGCCGTGATCGGGCCAACGCCCGCTGGCGTACCGGTCAGAATCACATCACCAGGCAGCAGTGTCATGATGCTGCTGGCGTATGACAGCAACTCCGAGACCCCAAACACCATGTCGGCGGTCGAGCCGGACTGGCGCAGCTCGCCGTTGACCCGGCAAGTCACTTGAAGCCCCTCCAACGGATCCAGGTTCGTGTCGATTGCCGGCCCCAACGGGCAGAACGTGTCGAACCCTTTGGCGCGTGTCCATTGCCCATCAGAACGCTGCAAATCACGAGCGGTGACGTCGTTGGCTGCGGTCAGACCCAGGATGTACGAGCCGGCGTCCTCGATCCTGACGTCGCGCGCAACCTTCCCAACCACAATCGCCATCTCGGCCTCGTGATGAACGTTGCTGCTCTCCTTGGGTATCCGAATCGCCTGCAGCGGCCCGATTACCGATGTCGGAGGCTTGAGGAACAAGAGCGGTTCCTCGGGGATTTTGTTGTCGAATTCCTTGGCGTGGTCAACGTAGTTGCGCCCCACTGCAATGACCTTCGTTGGGATCACAGGAGCGAGCAGTTTCACCTCGTCCCAAGCCACAACGGTTTCGGTGGGCTCCCAGGCAACAAACGGGCTGCCCAGGTGGAGCCGGATACCTTCGGGCTCAACGGCGCCGTAGGTGATGTCGTCGACGCGGCTGTCGACCCTGACGATCTTCATTAGGACTCCTCAGTGAGTGATGAGTGCGGTGCCCTGCGCCATTTGGCTACGCGCCTCGCCCGCGGTCAAGCGGAGGGTGTCGGCACTCAGCAAGGCAATAAAGCTGTGGAGATTGGCGGGATGATGACCGGCAGCAGCAAACCAGTTGACCCGCTTCGCAGCCAGATCAGCTGTCATCTCAGCCGGAACGCCTTCGTTGTCGTACCCGAGGAGGACGAGCACCATTTCGATGTCTTTCCCCGTGGGTGCCCTTCCGAACAGTGACGATCGGGCCGAGGCAATCGCAGCGACAGCAACATCGACGTTCGACCGATGCTCGCCATCGGCAAGAACGAGATCCCGAGCCGCTACCAAAGACCGTGCATACCCCGAGTCAGGGCCCGTGGTGCCAAACCCGGCACCCCATTGCATGTCTTCGGGCCTGTGCAACTCTCCGGGACGATCGGGAACCCAGCTCCGCGCCGGATCCGGCCTCTTGCGCGGCCGCGGCAGGTCTGAGATCTCGAGTTCGATGTTCGGCTGTTGTCCCACGTCATCCTTCCAAGCGACGAGCAATGGTACCCGCTCGCCGCACGACGACATGCTCCTCAACCAGCAGCGGCGATCAAGGCCAACCCGTGGGCTCGAGGGGGCGAACTCGGCAAAGCCGAGTTCGTTGGCAGTTCCTTTGGAACTGCGGCTTGCCGGACGCTGCCGACCGCGGCGAGTTTGCGAAGCAAAGTCGCAAGGAACTCACCTCGGTGGGTTCCCACTCGCTCGAATCCTGATTCGAGCGAAGCTCAGACGTACTCCAGCCAGTCCTGGTGCTTGTCGAGTTTGCCGCTGACGAGATCGGCGTACAGACGCTGAGCGACCCTGGTCACCGGTCCCGGTGTCCCGTCGCCAACGGGGCGATCATCGATCTCACGGACCGGCGTCACCTCGGCGGCGGTGCCGGTGAAGAACACCTCATCGCCGTAGTACAGGTCGGATCGGTCGAGGGTCTTCTCGACAATCTCATATCCCTCTTCTGCGAGCAACATCATCACGGCGTTGCGGGTGAGGCCATCGAGGCAGCCAACGGCAATCGGCGGGGTATAGACAACGCCACCGCGTACCAAGAAGAGATTCTCTCCGCTCCCCTCGCTGATGACCCCGTCTTGGTTCAGCATCACAGCCTCGTCGTATCCGCTCTGCACGGCTTCCATCTTGGCCAAGATGCTGTTGATGTAGGTGCCAGTCGCCTTGGCGTTGGGAAAGGCTGTGTTCGGGAAGCGACGCCATGACGCCACCTTCACCCGAATACCATTGCGGACTCCCTCCTCGCCAAGGTAGGCGCCCCACTTCCAGGCGATTATGGCCGTCCGCACCCGGGCCCCGGCTGGATTCAGCCCGATCGCACCAAGCTCCAGGAAGCTGATCGGCCTGACATAGCCAGACTCCAGGCCGTTAACTCTCAGGATCTCCTTGGCCGCCTCGACCAATTCGGGCACGGACCAATCCAACTTCATGTTGTAGGCCTTCGCCGACTGATGCAGGCGTGCCATATGGTCCGTCAGCCGAAATACCTCGGTTCCCTGTGGCGTCTCGTAAGCGCGGATGCCTTCGAAGATCCCCGTTCCATAGTGCAGGGCATGCGAAAGCACGTGAACATTGGCGTCGGCCCATGGGACCATTTCGCCGTCAAACCAGATGTATTTGGTGGGTTCCATAGCCCCATCTTGCCACACCCGAATAGCGCCGGCTCAGAAAGACCGTGACACCCAGGTTGTTTGCAGCCGTCCCACCCTATTTGAGGTAGCGGTCGTGCCACTCGACCATGATCTCGAACCGTTCCACACGATGCTTGGGAGTCCCACTCCGTGAGAGCTCGTGACCCTCCGGCGCAGGGAACCGAACCATTTCGCTTGGCACCTGATTCAACTGCAATTTGGCGAACAACTGCTCGCCCTGCTCAATCGGCGTTCGGAAATCACCTTCGGAGTGCAGAATCAGCGTCGGCGTAGTAATTGCATCGGCTGCCGAAAGCGGTCCGGACTGCCACAACGTTTCGAGGTCATCCATGCCGTCTCCGAGATACGTCCGAGTGAACCAAGGTCCGATGTCAGACGTACCCGCAAATGAGGAGAAAGTGAACAGGCCCCGTTCCGCGATGGCAGACTTAAAACGCTGGTCCCGAGAAATCACCCGTGCGGTGGCGTAGCCACCGTACGAGCCACCCATCACCCCGAGCCGTTCTCCGTCAAGACGAGGGAACGCAGCCAACGCCGTTTCCATGGTTGCCAGCAGATCGACCATGTCGGGAGAGTCATCTTCGTGCCACGTTCCGACGATCGCCCGAACGTGATCGGACCCGTACCCCTGCGACCCACGCGGGTTGGTGGCGACGACGCCGTAGCCTGCTCCCGCAAACACCTGGAACTCATCAAAGAACCAATAGCCGTATGCGGACGCCGGGCCACCATGGATATTGAACAGCACCGGTACCTCGTCGTCACCGGGAGGCATGTACACCCAACCTTCGACCTCGACCCCGTCATGGGTGATAGCAAACCACTCCGGTTCCACCAGATCCGTCGCCTCGACAAATCCGCCGTTCAGCTTGGTCAGCTGCTTTTCAGTTCCGTCAACGAGCATGTAGAGCTCGCCGGGATTCGTCGGCGACGATGCCGTAAAAGCGATTCGGTTGCCAGTACCGTTCGGGCTGGCGCCGGTGATGGCCCGCTTGCCGCCCAACAGCTCTTTGGTGGCACCATCGAAACTCATCGTGTGGAGGGCAACGCAGCCGTGATCCTCCACCGTGATGACGGAACTGCCGTCACCTAGGAACTGTGGACCCGCCGGCGAGACAGTCGGTGCCAGCGGGGATGTATTGCGATCGAGATGACCGGTGAGATTCGTCAACGAACCGTCATGTTCGATCCGATAGAGCGGGGCAACATCAGGGTGACCCCACTGGTCGGTGATTCCATCGGCGTAGAGGTTGCCGGCCGGGTCGTAGCTGGCGCCACCCCACAGACCCAGTTCAGTACGCGCCTGAGGCTCACCACCATCAACCGACAGAGTCCAAATCTGCGACCCGGGTTCCAGCCCGCGCCGTTCGTGCCGTTGCGAACCAAAGGCGATCAGCTCACCGGACGGATGCCAGCAGATCCCCGATTCGTCGAAGTCGCCATCGGTCAACTGGCTGCTCTCGCCGGATTCGGCGTCGACGATGTGAATGTGTTTGCGGCGGTCGGACACCCATCCCATGTTGTCGAACCGATAGGGAAGACGGGTGACTCGCCGCGCCTGACGCTTGCGCTCGTCCGGCTCGAGATCGGCGAGTTCGGGGATCCACTCCGCAGCAACCACCGCGATCCTGTCACCGGTCGGTGCCCACTCGGCTTCGGACACCCCAAGCGGGAAGTCGGTCAGGATCTCGGCCTCGCCCCCTGCCATATCCAGCACAGCAAGCTGCGGCGTGGCGTCATCGGCGGTGGCCTTGCGAATGAACCCAAGCTTGCTGCCGTCGGGAGACCAGCGCGGCGCCATGTCCGTCGGACCGCTGGTCAAGGCTCTGGCTTGGCTACCGTCCCACAGCCAGATCCGTCGCACGTACTTGTCGTCATCCATATCAAGTCGGACAACCGAAAAAGCGATTCGGATGCCGTCCGGATGGAGACGGGGATCGGACGGAACGGCCAACTCACCTAGCTGTTTGGGACGCATAGCTTCCTCTCATTTCTGTGCCAGACACTCTATAGCTAGCCCTTGTGGTCTCAACCGCCGGCCAGTCACGGCTAGCCTCCGGCGAATGCGGAAGTTTGTTGCAGCGGGGTTTGGCGTCGGGTTTATCCCGCGCCGGTTGTGGAACGGCGACAACGGTGCAGGTACCTTTGGTGCTGCGGTGGCCGCACTCATCGGATGGGCACTATGGGCCGCACCGTGGTGGATTGATCTTGCGGTCGCCTTGGTGGCAATCGCTGTCTCGCTGTGGGCATCGGCGCCCTTTGCCGCGAACCACTCCGACCCCAATTGGGTTGTAATCGACGAGGTGGCGGGCACCCTCATCGCCCTCGTCGGGCTGCAAGGCTTTGGGTGGTTGGTCGCCCTGGTCGTCGCCAGGCTCGGTGACATCTACAAGGTTCTGCCCGGCGTCCCCCAGGCAGAACGACTCCCTGGAGCGGTTGGGATCACCGCCGATGACGTTGTCGCTGGACTCTACGGTCTTGCCGCGGGATGGATCGTCACCCTGCTGTGACCATCAGCAGATCTACTGCTGGAAGAAGAAGTACCAGGCGCCAACACCGAGGATTGCGCTGTAGATCATCCACTTCACGGCACTCCTGATGACACCGAACACAAACCCAATAACGGCGAGCACGCCAATCACCAACAGAATCTTGGTGAAGGTCTGATTCGACGAAGCAGCTTCCAGCAGACCTTCCGGGATCTCGTTCACAACCGCACTAGGGAGCGAGTCGACGATGTCTTCAGGGATCTTGTCCAATACGCCATCACTGAGCTGCTGGATGACATCATCTGAAAGCTCGTCAACCAACTCGGGGGGCAACTCGTCGATGTCGACCTGGGCAAGCGGCAGGTGTCGGGTGGTATTCATGACGGCAGCATAAACCTGACGCCGCGAAATGGAGTGTTGGATTGGCTAGGCGCGGCCCAGCCACAACAAGAGGAGATCCGGATCGACTTCGGAGACCACAGGGTGTAGACCAGTTGGCAATCCCATACGATTGACGATCACGATCCGAAGCCCGGCAGCGGCCGCAGCGTCCGCCCCAACCGCGGTGTCCTCGACCGCCACCGAAGATGCCGCGTCGATTCTGAGCAATTCGACCGCTGTGGAGTACAGATCGGGAGCGGGTTTGCCGTTGTCGACCTCGTCACCAGCGACGGTGACCTCGAAGTAGCGATCCAGCCCGAGGATCTCCATTTTGAGGTTGAGGTGAACCCGCGAACTCGAAGACGCCACGCCGAGCGGTACCCCCACCATCGCCAGTGCCTGAACCGTGTTGATGGCGTCCCCAAATCCAGTTAGATCGGTGCGGAATGCGTCGAGTAGGCAGCGGTCAACCTCCTGCAGAACATCCGACAGCGACGGCAGCGCAGCTCGCTCCAGAAAGTGCAGATAGGTGTCGCTGTCGGTTCTCCCGGTGCAAGCCAATACATCCGCGTCGTCGATGACCACACCGTGCGGCGCAAGCGTCTCCTGCCACGCATGCCAAGAGAGCGGCTCGCTGTCGGCAAGAACACCATCAAAATCAAAGACAACGCCATTCACCGCACGGCCGCCTTGGCGATGCGGTCAATCTTCTTGCTCAACTCGCTTGCCACCAACGTATGGACAAGGCGCCCAAATGGTCGGGAAGCCTCCATCCGCTGACTGAGACGGACTTTGGTGACTATGGCGTCGGCGGTCACCTGGGGATGGATCGCCAGCTCAAACCGAACAACGCCTTCCGATTTATCGCTCTCGAGCAGACATCGCACACTGCTACCTGCATCCCAAGCGTCGATATTGACCCGCCAGGTCTTGCCGAAACGGCCGCGCCGCACAAACACGGTCTGGCCTGGTTTGGGCAGTTCCGTGCCCATATACCCAACCATGGCTACCCCGGCCCACTCGGCGACGCGAGATGGGTCCGCGATCAACGCCCAGACCCGGGCGGGGTCGGCGGTGACCATACGCTCTGCAACCACGACGATTTGTTGACGGTTCCCGTCGCCCACCAGGGTCAGCCTCCCTGTGCTTTGCTCCGGATCAAGCTCGAAACAACCTTGGGATCGGCTTTGCCTCGCGTTGCCTTCATCACCTGGCCGACGAGGAATCCGATCGGCTTCATGTCCCCGTCACGCAGTCGTTCCAGCACATCGGGATTCTCGGCGAGGATCTTTTGGACTTCAGCGTCAAGCGCTCCTTCATCCGAGATCTGGGTGAGATCATGAGCCGAGGCGACATCGCCCGGCGCACCTTCGCCCGCCAGCACATAGCCGAGTACATCTTTGGCTGCCGTGCTCGACAAACCACCCGCTTCAACCATCTGACCCAGTTCGTGTAGATGCTCGGGGGCGAGGGCGGTGTCGCCAAGCTCGACCTCATTGCGACGGAGGTAGGCGACCACCTCCCCTGTCAACCAATTGCCGACCTGTTTGGCATCGGCACCGAGGCTGGCCGCCGCATCAAACATCTCTGCAAGGTCAATGGCTTCCACCATCGTCGCAGCCGCCTGCCGTTCCACACCGGCATCGGCCAGGCGACGGCGACGGGACGCGGGCAGTTCGGGGAGTGAAGCGGCGACACGGTCGCGCCACTCATCGTCCACCCGCAAAGGGACCAGATCAGGTTCTTGGAAGTAGCGATAGTCCTCGGACTCCTCCTTGGACCGCATCCCAGCCGTCGTTCCCGAACCCTCATCCCAATGCCGGGTCTCCTGCTTCACCGTGCCTCCACCCTCGAGGAGGGCAATTTGGCGTTGGATCTCATAAGCCGAAGCCCGGTGCAGTGAACGCAATGAGTTCATGTTCTTCACCTCGGCGCGGGTCCCGAATTCCTCCTGCCCGACGGGCCGAACGGAGATGTTGGCATCGAAGCGCATACTCCCCTCCTCGAGCCGAACGTCAGAAACGCCAAGGCTGCGAACCACGCGCTGCAACTCAGCGGCGTACGCCCGCGCCTGCTCGGGAGAACGAATATCCGGCTCGCTGACGATCTCGACAAGCGGAACCCCGGCCCGGTTGAAGTCGAGCAAGGAATGGTCGGCGTCATGGATACGACCGGTTTCGCTGCCATGCACACTCTTGCCCGTGTCTTCTTCCATATGGACACGAGTGATCCCGATGGTGACTTCTTCGCCGTCCACATCGATGTCGAGGTGACCGTTGATGCACAGCGGAATGTCGTACTGCGAGATCTGGTAGTTCTTCGGTAGGTCGGGGTAGAAGTAGTTCTTCCTGTGAAACAGCGAATGCTCGACCAGCTCGCAGTCGAAGGCAGCACCAATACGCAGTATCCCTTCGATTGCCTCCTGGTTCGGAACTGGCAATGCCCCTGGCAACGCCAGACACACCGGACAGACCATCGTGTTCGGCTCAGCCGTGAAATCGACCGCACAACCACAGAACATCTTGGACTTGGTCTGCAACTCGACGTGGATCTCAATGCCGATAACGGCTTCCCAATCAGTCATGCGGGCAACACCTCCGAGGTCGCCAATGCCGGTCGCGCATCGAAACCGGCGAGTCGCTCCACCTCTGCGGCAACGCGGAACAGTTGCGCCTCATGCAGGGCGGGCGCCATGATCTGGAACCCGATTGGCAAACCACCATCGTCGAGACCGATTGGTACCGATCCAGACGGGTCACCGGCAAGGTTGCTGGCGATGGTGCAGACGTCTGCGTAATACATGCTCAGCGGGTCCTCAGTACGCTCCCCGATTGGGAAGGCCGTCGTCGGGCTGGTCGGCGAAACCAGGACATCAACCTTCTCATATGCGGCTGCAAAGTCATTGCGCACCAGCGTTCGCACCTTCTGTGCCTGGCCATAGAAAGCGTCGTAGTAGCCAGCCGACAACGCATACGTTCCGAGCAGAATGCGACGGGTGACCTCAGGCCCAAAACCTTCGGCGCGCGTCTGCGCCATCATGTCTTCAGTGGTCTCTCCATCGACCCGAAGCCCGTAGCGAACGCCATCAAACCGAGCCAGATTGGCCGACGCCTCGGCGGGGGCAATGAGGTAGTAGGCAGAAAGGGCGTATTCGCTTGCGGGGAGGGAAACCTCACTCACCACCGCGCCAGCGTCGGCCAGTGCTTTGTACATCGCGGCGCAGGCCTGATCCACCTGGGGGTCGATTCCGTCACCGGACAGCTCCTTGACGATACCGATGCGCATCCCGGCAACACCGGCGTCGAGCAGGCTGGATATGTCCGGGGTATCCCCGCGGTAGCTGGTGGCATCACGGATGTCGAAGCCTGCGATGGCCTCGAGCATGGTGGCCGCATCGGTGACGGTTCTCGTAAACGGACCGATCTGATCCAGCGATGATGCAAAAGCAATGAGCCCATAGCGACTGACCACGCCATAGGTCGGCTTGACGCCGACCAGACCACAAAGCGAAGCCGGCTGGCGGATTGAGCCTCCGGTGTCGCTGCCGAGAGCGGCGAGAGCCGAGCCGGCGGCGACCACAGCAGCCGAACCACCCGACGAACCACCGGGTACCCGATCGGTATCCCAAGGATTCCTGGTCGGGCCGAACGCCGAGTTCTCTGTCGAGGACCCCATGGCGTACTCGTCGAGATTCGTCTTGCCCATAATGACGGCGTGATGTTCCTGCAGCTTGGCAACGACGGTCGCATCGTACGGGGGAACATATCCGGCGAGGATCCTTGATCCTGCCGTGGTTTCCATGCCTCTGGTGCTCATGTTGTCCTTGAGCGCAATCGGGATTCCCTGCAGCGGCCCACGGTCTTCGCCAGCCGCAAACGCGGCGTCGGCCGCATCGGCCCCCGCCCGTGCCCTGTCTTGGTCGAGGGTCAGGTAGGCATGCAGATGCGCTTCGGTTACCGCCGCCCTGGTGATGGCGGCGTCAACAAGATCACGGGCCGTGAATTCGCCACTGCGAAGACCCGCTCCGGCGTCTGCAATGGACAGGTCGGCAAGGTCCGTCATGACTCCCCCAGGATCCGGGGGACACGGAAGAATTCACCGTCTCGTTGCGGAGCTTGTTCGAGCACCTCGTCACGATCGAGTGATGGCCTCACCTCATCCAGACGAAAAGCGTTCGTCATCGGCAGCGGGTGTGAGGTTGGGGTGACACCATCGGTGGGCAGGGCACCAACCCGTTCGGCGTGTTCGAGGATGTCTACGAGTTGAGCGCCGTACCCCACTAGCTCCTCCTCGGAGAGGGCCAGTCTCGCCAACTTTGCAACTTTTGCGATATCAATTTCTACAGGCATGCGCCGGAGACTACTGCGCCGTGGGCACCATCACAGCCACGGCCGCTAGTCATCGCCCAAGAGGTCAGCCAGCTCCTTAGACGAGTCTTCAGCCCCATCAACCAGGAGCTCCCGCAGCACCGCGTATGCCTTGTCCACGTTGGCGAGGGGCACAGACTCCGCAGCCTGGTGAGCCAGCCCAGGGTCACCGGGCCCGTAGTTGATGGCGTCAATTCCTCGCATGGCAAGACGGGCGACGTCGGTCCACCCTTGCTTGGCAGAACGCTCCGCCCCTGCGATCGCCACCAGACGATCCAGATGCGGGTTGTCTTGAACGACGGCTCCTGCGGGGGCGCGGTCCTGTATGACAACCCGGTCGGCGCCGGCGGCGATCTCGTGCAGCCGGCGCTCGGCTTGCTCGATCGAGTAGATCGGCGGGAATCGATAGTTCAGGTTGATGCGAAGACTGGATGGCAACACGTTGTTGGCAATTCCACCGTGGGCCTGGGTCACCGAGAAGACCTCATGAAACTCGAGCCCATCGATGTCGACCAGCTCTGGCTGTCGCTCGTGCATCGCAGCCAGCCACGCCCCCGCCTTCGTAACGGCATTCTGACCCAACCAGGGCCGAGCACTGTGGGCGGCTTTGCCATCGAAGATCACATCGGCGTTCATCGCTCCGTTGCACCCGAGCTCTACACCCAGATCGGTCGGTTCCAAAACGATCGCAAACTCGCTGTCAGCCAACCAAGATGCCTTATCGAGGACTTCCTCGAGACCGTTCTCGTCCGCAGGGCCCTCTTCCTTGTCATAGAAGACCGCGACCACGTCGTAGGGGCCGCTGCGCACCGCATCGTCCTCGAGTAGATGGATCATGACGGCCAGCCCCGACTTCATGTCAGCAGTACCCACGCCCGCCATACGACCGTTCTCGACGATCGGTTCGCCATTGTCCTGGATCGGAACCGTATCAAAGTGGCCGAACAGCGAGATGAGCGGTCGGCCTGTTTGCTGGCCAACGACGAGCGCGTTACCAATCCGGGTCACATGCTGCATCGTCCAGATCGGCAACAGACGCTCCGCGACTGCTGTGCACAACCGCCCCTCGTTGCCTGTGACGGAATGAATCGAAACCAACTCGGCAAGTGTCTCGTGGAGCGGGTTCATACCGGCACCTCGAAGACCCGCAACGCCTCGTTCAGTGAGGTTTTGCGATCCGTCGACGACGAGCGGCGCCCGATGATGAGAGCGCATTGCAGATCATACGAACCGGACGGGAATTCCTTGGGCCGAGTGCCTGGCACGACAATGGCCCCAGCCGGGACCCGCCCCCGGTATTCGACGGGCTCCGCACCGGTGATGTCGATGATGGGGGTAGATAAGGTGATCGTGGTGTTCGCCCCGAGCACGGCCGCCTCCTCGATAACGGTTCCCTCCACGACAATCGAGCGGCTCCCAATGAAGGCACCGTCCTCGATGATCACCGGACGGGCACCGGGCGGCTCGAGCACCCCTCCGATTCCGACCCCGCCGCTGAGATGCACATCGCGGCCAATCTGGGCACACGACCCAACCGTCGCCCACGTATCGACCATGGTCCCTTCACCTACGTAGGCACCAATGTTGATATAACCCGGCATGACCACAACACCCGGCTCGCAGAAGGCTCCGTAGCGGACGGTCCCCGGGGGAACGACACGAATGCCGGCCTCGGCAAGACCGTGCTTGACCGGGATCTTGTCGTGGTACTCGAACGGCCCGCTGTGGGTCGTCTCCAGCTGGGCGATCCGGAAGTAGAGCATGATCGCTTCCTTCACCCATATATTGACCTTCCAGTCTCCGTCGACCTTCTCGGCAACACGCACCTCACCCCTATCGAGAGCAGCGATCGTTCGCTCGATTGCCGCAACCGCTCCATCGAGCAGGCTGAGATCCTCGTACGCCGCTTCGATCAACTTGCGATCGTTCATCAACTCAGACACTGAACCAACACCTCCACAGCGTGTTCGCACTCCTCCAATGTGGGGACCAACGCCAGCCGTAGATATCCCTCACCGCCCGGTCCAAAGAAACGCCCCGGCGACACAACCACTCCCGATTCCAGCAACAGACCACTGGTCGCCAAATCGTCGTCGACTCGTATCCACAGATAGAGACCGGCATGGGAGGCGACTACCTCCATACCCAGCCTTTCGAATGCGGGGCGGAGGATGGCTCGTTTGGCAGCGAATATCTCGCGCCGAACGGCGGCATGTTCATCATCGTTCCAGGCCGCGGCTGCCGCGGCCTGGACGAATTCGGGCGATGCGGTACCCGTAGCCGTTCGCAGCTTCTTGAGCGCCCCGATCGCGTCAGCATCGCCGACGATGGCCCCCGATCGGTATCCGGTCATCCCTGATCTCTTCGACAGCGACAGGAACGACAACACACCCGATGCTCCTGGTCCCGCTACCTGCAACGAAGACGCAGGACCCTCGGGATAGACATCCGGCTCGTATACGTCTGCGTAGCATTCGTCGGACAACAGCAGCGCATCATTGGCACGCGCAACGGCCAGCAGATCCTCGAGATCCCGACGGGAGGTAACCGCACCGGTCGGGTTGTGCGGGGTGCAAATCCAAGCAAGCCGCGCCTGTGCCCAGACGTCGGCGGGGACATCGCCTGCCCTGAGCACGAAGTCCCCGCGCAGTGTGACCGGGTGCGTCCTCGCCCCAGCGAATAGAGCTCCTCGTTCATACACCGGGTAGCCGGGACTGCCGTAGATGACAACGTCATCGGGAGCGACAAAGGCAAGCGGTGTGTTGAAGACTGCCTCCTTCGACCCTGAGGTCGGAATCACCTGTGTCTCGGGATTGACAGCCACTCCGAACCGGCGTTGCAGATAGTCGGCGATAGCCCGGCGCAGCTCACCAATACCGGCAGTGATCGGGTATTGAGAGACCGCGGGTACTGCTGCCTTCAGCGCTGCAGGGATGAATTGCGGGGTTGGCTCCCGCGGATCCCCGATAGAGAAGTCGATAACAGTGAGGCCTGCTTCGCGCATCGCTCGCGCCCGCTCGTGGACCACAGCAATGGGATATGAGCCGAGTTGCTCGAGAACAGGATTGAATCGCATGGCGCCACGCTAACCGAATTTCCGTTCCCTTCCCGCGCCTTATGATCCCCCCTGTGAATCGATATCGCGTCACCTACACACTCTTGGGTCTAGCTCTCGCCGCAGTTGCGATCGGGGCCATCGTCTTTGCGCCATCCGGCGGACTCACCGACGTGCCCGAAGCACTCGAATCGTATTCGCCGGAGAATGAGTCGACCGTGCTCCGTCAAATCCAGATCGAAATCGACCTGCCGGTGAACTACGAGATCGTCTTGGTCGTTGACGGAGTCACCATCCCTGACTCAGAGATCGAAGTCATCGAGGAGACCGGGAAGTTCACGTGGCGCCCAAGCGACACCACCATCATTCCGGAGTGGACCGTCGGGCTGCATACAGTTTGGGTTCGCTGGGATCGCACCAGTGGTCTGCCGGATCCCGATGAATGGATATGGACCTTCCGCGTCCAGTAGGAACCGGGATCAGCTGATGGCCGCAGGACCCTCAGCAAGTAGCCGCACAAACCCCGCTTCGTCAAGCACGGGCACACCCAGAGACTCGGCCCTGGCCAGTTTGGAACCGGGTGATGCCCCCGCGATCAACGCTGCAGTCTTGCCTGAGACCGATCCGGTGACCTTGCCGCCGAGACGTTCCAGTTGCCCCTTCGCCTCGTTGCGCTTATAGCCCTCAAGCGTGCCGGTCACCACAAACGACATGCCGGCCAAAGTAGCCGCACCCTCTTCTTGGGGTTCTGGCTCCGGGTCCAAAAGCCGCACTCCAGCCTCGCCAAGACGCTCCACGAGTTGGCGATTGTCTTCATCCTCAGACCAAGCCACAACTGAACCGGCGATCTCCGGGCCGATTCCGCTGAGGGCGGTGATTGCCTCGACATCCGCTGCCATCAAAGCCGGGAGCGATCGAAACTCGGCGGCCAGCACTCGAGCCACTGTTCCCCCGACATGATCGATACCAAGCGCGGTGATGAGTCGGGTCAAGGGCCGGTCCTTGACTCCGGAAATGGCTTCGAGCAGGTTGTTGACTGAGATCTCTCCCCAGCCCTCGAACCCCAACAACACGTCTGGGTCGAGTGTGAAGATGTCCGCGGGGTCGGTGATAACGCCTTCCGACAGCAGCATGTCGACGGTCTGATAGCCAAGTCCTTCGATATCCATAGCGCCTCGCGACGCAAAGTGGAACAGATACTCACGTAGTCGGCTCGGACAGGCGAACCCACCGGTGCAGCGCGCCTTCGCCTGACCTTCGGTCAGGACTATTGGATTACCGCAGAACGGACACATCGCCGGCATATGCCACTTGGCAAGACCCTTTGGCCGTTTCGTCAACACGGGTCCGACCACTTCAGGGATCACGTCTCCGGCGCGACGCACGATCACGGTGTCGCCCGGCCGTAAATCCTTGCGATGCAGTTCGCCCTCGTTGTGGAGGGTGGCGTTGGTCACGGTCACTCCTCCGACAAACACCGGATCCAGCACCGCATACGGCGTTACCGCCCCGGTTCGTCCAACGTTGATGCGAATCTCTTCGAGAGTTGTCGTCTTCTCCTCAGGGGGCAGCTTGTACGCTACGGCCCAACGGGGGCTCTTGGCGGTGTAGCCGACCTCGTCCTGCTCACCAAGGTCGTCGACCTTTACGACAATGCCATCGATCTCGTAGTCGTTGGCATGCCGACCCTCTTGGGTTTCCGTCACGTAGGCCTCAACGCCGGCCAGATCGCTGATGCGGCGGCTCGCCGGGTTCACCCGCAATCCCAACTCTGCCATCCACTGCAACGACTCCCAGTGGCTCGCAAACGTCGGGCCCCCCGATACTTGGCCGAGCTGATACAGCCAGATCGAAAGAGAACGCTGCGCCGTTTTTGCCGGATCCTTTTGTCGCACCGAGCCCGCCGCGGTGTTGCGCGGGTTGACGTACGGCTTCTCGCCGAGGTCAGCCTGCCTCTCGTTGAGTGCGGCGAACACAGCAACGGGCATATAGATTTCGCCGCGTACCTCCATGAGCGAAGGCGCCCCCGCCTGGAGGCGAAGTGGAACTGAGTCAATGGTGCGGACATTGGCGGTGATGTCCTCCCCCACCTGACCGTCACCTCGCGTCGCAGCCCGCACCAGCCGTCCTTCCTGGTATGTCAGCGAAACGGCGAGCCCGTCGATCTTCTGCTCGCACACATAGCCCGATGGTTCGCGCTCCAGCATCCTCGCCAACCGGCTCTGCCATGTCTCGAGCTCTTCCTCTGACTCCACGTTGTCCAGCGAGAACATACGCTCGAGGTGGGTTACCGGGGCAAAAGCCGAGTCAAGGGGAGCACCGACCCGTTGCGTCGGCGAATCGTCAACAACGAGCTCAGGATGCTCGGTCTCGATTGCGATCAATTCGCGCATCAGGTCGTCGTACTCGATATCTGATATCTCGGGGCTGTCGAGCACGTAATAAAGATGGTTGGCGCGACGCAGTGCGGCCCGCACCTCTTCGATTCGCACCTCGGGTTTACCAGCCACTCTCAACCTCTTCCACAACTTCCTGCAACAGCCTGGCAACGGCTTCGGCGTCCCCAACCGAAAGACCGGCCAACCCACACGCCGGGGTGAACCATGCGCGGCTCCGTAACGACTCGAACGGTGCTCCCGCCACAACCAGGCTTGCCACAGCCGTACCGTACCGGCCGAGAAGGACATTCTGGTCGGGCAATGGCACCGATGACGTCGGCACGATCCCCCACATGACCCGAGTGCCGCTTCCCAACGCCACTGCGATCCGATCGACACCGCCCCAGAAACCCATCCCAAGCTCTGACATGTCCCAAGAGAGCCAATCTGGCCCCAGCTCAGCGATGGTCCCCCAATCGGTATCCCCGCAACAATGCACCCCGACCGCAACGTCTATCGACGCAATGACCCGCTCCAGCACGCCGGCCACTTGGGCAGGCATCTGCGCATCCGTCAGCACAGCCAGCGACGGCTCGTCGAGAACAAGCACGATCTCATCAGGATCGGCCTCGCTTCGAATCCAGGTGAGATGGTGTTCGATCCTGATCAGCAGCTCATCGGCGACGCTGTCGAGCAACCCGGCACCTGTGGCGCCTCCAGCCCGCAGCGCCGCGGCCAAGGTCACCGGTCCTGTTGCTTGGGTTTTCAGGACGGAACCCGAAAACTCCCTGAGAACCGCGGAGGCACCGCCAAACGCCTCGCTACGCTCACCAATGCTCGAGCCGGCCGCAAGAGATCGCCCCGCCTGGCCCAACCCCAGCATCCCGTCACCCCACTGCACGAGCATGGCCTCCTGAGAATTGCGGTTCGGGAGTTGGGGTAGATAGACAACGTCCGTCGTCGCCTGCACAAAGCGGCAGGCTTCATCTTCATCGGTGTGGGGAAGGCTTCCGACACCCGTTCGGATCAGACTCACCGGATCGCCTCGCTGATCGTCCCCCCGCCCAACACCTCATCACCCGCATAGAACACAGCTGCTTGGCCCGGTGCGACCGCAAGCTGGGGTTTCTCAAACAGCACATGCCAACCATCGCCGTCGTTGTCGAGACTCGCCGGAACCGGTTCAGATCGGTAGCGAATCTTGACTGCAATGGCCCGCTCCAGTGGTGGACCGTCCGCGATGAACGAGACGTCCTCAACACGACAACCGGTCGCCAGAAGCTCCTCGCGGGTGCCCAGGACCACCGTCGACGTCTCAGGCTTGATATCGACGACGTACCGACGATCGCCAAGGGCGACCCCGAGGCCGCGCCGTTGACCGATTGTGAAGTCAACCATTCCTTGGTGCTCAGCCAGATGAGTGCCGTCGCTCATCACCAGCGGACCGGGGCGGGCTGCCTCCGGAAAGCGAGACCTGATGAAGTCGCGGTACGAGCCGTCCCCCACAAAACACAGGTCCTGGCTATCTGGCTTGTCGGCCGTACGTAGCCCCAGCTTTGTCGCATACTCTCGTACCTTGATCTTGGTCATCTCGCCCACAGGGAGCCGCACCTTGGCAAGATCTCGTTGCCTGAGCATGTGCAACACGTAGGACTGATCCTTGCTGCCGTCCACCGCACGAATCAGGTGGTACCCCGATGCATCCTTTCGGATGCGGGCATGATGTCCAGTGACCAGCACGTCGCAACCAAGAGCTGCCGTCCGCTCCAGCAGCACACTGAACCGGACCCTGCGATTGCATTCAATACACGGGTTCGGCGTCTTCCCAGCGGCATACATTTTACCGAAATGATCGACAACCTTCTCGGTGAACTCGTCGACGTAGTCGAGAACGTAATACGGAACTTCAAGTTGAGCGGCCACACGGCGTGCATCTTCGGAATCTGACACCGTGCAACAGCCGGCCAGCGGCATCTCGCCGTTCTCGCTCTCCCACTGCTTGAGCGTCACGCCGATAACGTCATAGCCTTCATCCTGCATCAGTGCAGCCGCCACGGAGCTGTCGACACCACCCGACATCGCAACGAGTGCCTTCATCGCAGACTGCCAACGGTCGTGGCTATCTGGCGAGCCGCAACCAACCCATCGTCAGATTCGCTCGACCAGCCAAAACTGATTCGAACACATTCAGCGGCGGCCACCTCCGCCATCCCCATGGCGTCGAGAACGTGCGAGACCTCGATTGCCCCGCTGCTGCAGGCTGATCCCGCCGCCGCGGCCAGTCCGTCCTGGTCGAGGCGAATCAGAAGTGTCTCCGCGGCAACACCGGGGATGCGAAAGTGACTGTGCTGGACGAGGCGCTCCCCCGATTCCCCCGTTATCTCGAGATCTGGGATCGCGGCACGCAGAGTCGCCTCAAACTGGTCTCGGACCGATTCAATCCGGTTGTGAAGATCGTCGCGCTCGCTCGCCGTCTTGTCCATGGCCGCAACCATGCCGACTATCGAGGCAACGTTGTGGGTGCCGGACCGTCGTCCCAACTCCTGGCCTCCACCGTGGACGACAGGCTCCAACTTGATCTCGCGGGGAACATAGAGGAGACCGACACCTTGAGGTCCGCCAAACTTGTGGCCGGCTAGCGAGATCATGTCACAACCGGTCGTATCAACCGTGATGGGTTCAGTAATGAATGCCTGCACTGCGTCCGTATGCATCAGAGCCGACGGTGATTCCTCATGCACTGCAGCCGCGACCTCTTTGATCGGAAAGACGACGCCGGTCTCGTTGTTGGCCGTCATCACCGAGACGACAGCAGTGTCGCTGTCCACGCACGCCACGATCTCGGCTACATCGATGGCACCGTCGGGGTCGACACCGACCCGGGCAACGCGGCAGCCCAACATCTCCACAAACGCGGCAGACTGCAGCACCGCATCGTGTTCGACTGCGGTCGTGACCACGGAGCGACGTCCGCCTTCAGCGAGAGCGCTGCCCACAACCGCAAGATTGTCGGCCTCGGTCCCGCCGCCGGTGAAAACGATCTCCAGGGGGTGTGCCGCTCCCAAGATCGCAGCGGCTTTCTCTCTAGCTTCCTCTAGCGCGTTCTTGGCACGCCGCGACACACCGTGGATCCCTGACGGATTACCGAAGGAATCGTCGAGAAGCGGAGCCATGGCAGCCCGGGTTTCGGGACGTACTTTGGTTGTGGCGGCGTGGTCGAGGTAGATCATGAGTATTCCAGTCTGGCAGACGTGAGTAGCCTCCAGAGCGGCCGTATCGAGGAGAGTCATGAGAGCTTTACAGCTAGTTGCCCCTGGTCTGCCTTTGGAACTCAGGGAGATCGCAACACCGCAGCCGGGCGCCGACGATGTTGTCGTCGATGTCGTCGCTTCGGGCATCTGCCGCTCCGATGTTCACTATCGCTCTGGTTTTCCCAAGGTCGGGCCACTGCCGCTGACTCTTGGCCACGAAGTCGCCGGCACCGTTGCTGCGGCGGGTCCGCAGGTCGCTGGATTCCAACCAGGTGACCGGGTCTGCGTGCACTATCAAGTCGGCTGCGGGTCGTGCGACTACTGCAAGAGGGGATTCGAGCAGTTCTGCCGCGATGGCAAGATGATCGGGAACGGACGTGCCGGCGGCTTTGCCGACCAGATCATGATTCCGCAACGGAACGTGATCAGGGTCCCCGATGCCGTCCTTCTGGACCACGCCGCGGTGATGATGTGTTCGTCGGCAACCTCGCTCCACGCGCTGCGGAAGGGGCGGCTCGCAGAAGGCGAGTCGGTAGCGGTGTTCGGGGTCGGTGGTCTCGGCATGTCGGCCATCCAACTTGCTTTGATCGAGGGAGCGGAGACGGTCTTTGCCGTCGACTTCAACGAGACAAAGCTGGCTCGCGCCAAGGAGCTCGGTGCCGTCCCCGTCAACGCCAACCTCGGTGCGGTGACCGAGATCCTAGAGAATGGGGGTGCAGATGTTGCCCTCGATCTGGTCGGCTCCGCAGCAGTCATGCAGCAATGCCTGGCAGCATTGGCACCGATGGGAAGGGCAGTTGCGGTCGGGTTAACGCCAGACACATTCCAGGTCGGTCCGTACACCGACCTGGTATCGGGCGAGTCAGAGCTCATCGGCGCCTCCGACCACCTGGCCTCCGAGATCGTCGAACTACTCGGCCACGCCGCCTCAGGCCGGCTGGTGCTCGACGACATCGTCGAACGCTCAGTCTCACTGACGGCCGAGTCTGTGAATGCAGCCCTCGACGACCTCGAGCGGTTCGGAAACACCATCCGGACCGTGATTGCGCCCTAGACGGGCTTAGGGAGCTTCGGCAAGGATCTCTTCGAGAAACGCCATGACTGCCGCGTTGTATCGTTCTGCATCCACATTCCACAGCTCGACCCGTCTCGCACCGTCGAATCTCTCGTAGGTGACCAGCTCCGGCAACGCTTCAGCGAAGTTGTTGGCTGTACCCACTGGAGCTACATCGTCCTCCGTTCCCTGGAACAGCAGAATGGGGATGTCGAACTGATCGATGCGGTCCATTTGATTGAGCTTTGCCCATGCGAGCCCAAAACGGATCCTGGCAACACCTTTGGCAGCGCTTGTGATGACAACCGGGATACCACGATCCTCTGCAATACGATCGACCACCGCACCCAGATCCAACACCGGTGAGTCCAGAACCACACCGAGCACCTCACCGGCCGAGTCCGATTCATGGAGGTGGTTCATCACGATGGTCGCACCCATCCCGTAGCCATAGAGGATGAATCCTTTGGCTCCACGATTGCGCGCATATGTGATGGCGGCTTCGACGTCCTGCCACTCATCGAGCCCCCAGCGATAGAATCCGGTGCCGTCGGCGGCAACTCCGTCGTTGCGATAGCTAATAACGAGGCTCGGCAGTTCGAAGTCGTTGACCACTGGCAAGATCCGCAGTGCCTGTCGACGCTCATCAAGACCTTCGCCGTGAACAAAGATCGCCCACAGGTCGCCCCGCCCCGGAATCGACCACGCCGGATTCGCGCCAAGCTCTGCGGGAACACGGACATCGTCGTAGTCGATGGCAAACGCATCATCTGGGTTGGCACCGACGGCATAGGCATCGAACGTGACCATCTCGCCGGCAATAAACCGACCCTCGAGAGTACGAAACGATCGCTCCACAGTCTCAGCATCCTGCGAGATGATCCCCGTTATCTGGCCGTAACCACCGGTCCCATTGCTAACCCCCCAAATGCCAAGCTGTTCGGTGGTCTCATTTCGAGGAAGGACGATCCGACCGGCCCCTACGAGCTGGATCTCAAATACGGGGCCCGACTCAACTTCCTGGGGCGTCAGCAGATCGTTGGCGATGACGGTCGACCCGCGAAAGGCGCCAATACTCAGGCCTGCGATAAGACCAATGGCAACCGCCGCGGCGATACGTCTCGCCCAGTATCCGAATCTGCTCTCTTCCACCGGACGAGGCTACCGCGCTTTCTCCGCAATCAAGCTTTTGCAGCGGTCACTTGCCGGAGAAGTCTGGCTTCTCCTTGTTCACAAACGCCAGTATCCCTGTCTTGGCATCATCTGTGGCGAAGACTTCCTCGAAAGCCTCACGCTCGACACCAAGGGCAGACTCGATGGACAGCCCGTAGCCGGCACCCATCGCCTTCTTGACCGCCCAATAAGCACGGGTTGGCCCCATGGTGAACTGGGCAGCGTCGGCAAGCGCGGTTTCTAGCAGCGCTTCGGGAGCAACCACCTTGTCGGCAAGTCCCAGCACTTCGGCTTCGTCTGCCCCGATGTGGCGGCCCGAAAAGATGAGTGCTTTCGCCTTTTGGAAACCAATGATTCGGGCGAGACGCTGGGTGCCCCCGGCACCGGGAATGATGCCGAGAAGTATCTCGGGCTGGCCGACCTTGGCGTCATCGGCCAGATACCTGAAGTCGGCGCCCATCGCCAGTTCGAGTCCACCACCAAGCGCATAACCTGAGATGGCCGCAATCGTCGGCTTCTGCAATCCCTCGAGCCGAAAGATCACCGCACCCAGCCCTGACGCCTGGGGCTCGGAGTCCTCACTATCAAAGGCGTCCACAAACCTGGTGATGTCGGCCCCGGCTGCAAAATGTTTGGTGCCGTTGATAACCACCGCACGGATCGCGGGGTCCTCCGCTTGGGTGATAGCAGCATCGATATCGGCAATGAGCTCACTGTCTAGTGCATTGACCGGGGGACGATTCAAGGTGATCTGCGCCACCGCACCGCTGACTGCATAGTCAACCAGACTCATGTCATGCCTCTCTTGTTGCCGGATCTACCTGAGACTACTCCGAGGCTACTCCCAGCCCGCTGAGAAGCCGTGCAGCTGCACTCCATGGGTCGATCTTCCGCTCTCCCACTTCAGCAGTCAGACCCGCCCAAACCGCTTGCGGCACCGCTGAACGGACCTGCTGCCGCATGCCAACCAGCAACGCCGATTCCATCTCATTGACGAGACGGGTGCTCCGTTCTTCGGCAAGTTGGCCCGAGCCCTCGATGTGAAGACGATGCGCTTCGATTGCCGCCCACAGCAGATCGATGCCGTCACCGGTCGAGGCGACGGTCGGGATGATCGGCACCGACCAGGACCGCACCCCACCCAGCTCGAGCATCTGGGTCAGGTCGCGCACCGTCTCGCTGACACCGGACCGATCTGCCTTGTTGACTACGAAGATGTCGCCAATCTCCAGCAACCCCGCCTTTGCGGCCTGCACGCTGTCCCCCCAACCTGGGTTGACCACAACGACGGTGGTGTCTGCGTTGCCAGCGATCTCCACCTCGGCTTGGCCGACACCGACGGTCTCAACGACTACCTCGCCAAAGCCCAACCCGTCGAGAGTGGCCACGACCCGCGGCGTCGCCGCGGAAATACCTCCGAGGTGGCCACGACTCGCCATAGAACGGATGTAGACACCGTCATCGTCGATGTGGTCTTGCATCCGGACTCTGTCGCCGAGCACGGCACCACCGCTGAAGGGGCTAGACGGGTCAACCGCAACGACTGCGACTTCGGATCCGCGGTTGCGAATCCGCGTGATGAGACGATCGGTCAGAGTGGACTTGCCGGCACCCGGCGCCCCGGTCAGACCGGTTGTCCATGCACTCCCTCCACGGGGAAACACCTGTCCCAGAATTGCAGCCGCGGCATCGCCACCGTTCTCCACAATCGTGATAAGACGTGCCAAGGAACGGCGGTCACCGGCCGTAGCTTTCGGGATGAGGATTGCGGGGTCAGAGATTCGAGCCATCGTCGCTGGAGCCTAACCCGTCGACGAACCAGACCTCGGGTTAGACAGAAACCACCGAAGTCACACCGGGCACCCGATCCTGGAGAATCCGCTCGATGCCGGAAGTGAGCGTCATCGTTGACAACGGGCATCCCCCGCAGGCACCGACCAGCTGCAAAGAAACCTTGCCACCCTCGGTTCCAAGCAAGATCAAGTCCCCACCATCGGCCTGCAGCGCAGGACGGATGTACTCAAGGGTCTCGTTGAGGAGATCCTGGTCGATTATCTCGGCACCCGGCTCATCGAACTTCTGGTCCGTGGGTGAAGCCACTTCAATGATGGAACTCTGTGCGTCGCTCATGTCTTCTTCAATCTCGGTGGATGGCGATTCATTCCCGATTCGCACTATCAGTGTAGGGGAAAATGTGGTGCCGATTCCCAGTTCGGCGGCACCCTCCATAATCTCGGCATCCGAGAGGCGGGAAGTGAGGAGCAGCGCCTTCTCAGGATCATGGACCCGATACAGGTGATACCACTGGCGGACCGGACTCAAGGGAACTCTGGCTCCGCCGACGTCGGCGAACCGCTCGACATCGAAGGGAAACCTGGCCTCCACACCGTCGATCACCAGGGCCATGTCTCCAATTATGTCGATAGGGACTGATTCGCCCGCTGCCGACCATTCGGACCGCAGAAACCACTGTGACCGCCACGGGTCAGTTGACACTGGCTCGCTGAACTCGCCCAGCATTGCTTCGACTGCATAGCGAGAAGAGCCGTCGACGACGATGTCGAGATCACCAACCGTCACATCAAGACCGTTGAGCCGCAACATGGCGCTGCCCCCGAGCACATAGGGAATCCCGACATGCTCAAAGCGCATGGCGAGATCCGCAAGCACAGACCGGATCGGTTGAGAAAGCATGGTCACCTCGGTCGCCACCGTGGTGGCCGGAACAGCGGCGAATCGTACACGGCCGCCCCAGATCCGATAATCACAACGCCCTGCTGCGATCTGCGGAATGTCCACTCACCTGCATTCAGGGTCACCGGGTCGAATCCAGGGGCTGCTACCTGAAACGGCCCGTCGGCGTCGACAAAGATCTGAGCTCTTTCCACCTCAAGCCCAACCCGAGCCGTATCGGGGAGCATCGATCCTGCGTCTTGGGGGGCAAGCCCGTAGTAGAGATCGAGAATGTCCTGGTAGGTCGCCCCTGCGGTCCCCATAGCCATCGCCCCCCATTGACTCATGCCTACGCCATGACCCCAGCCCTCGCCAACGACGGTGAGCGTCCCTGGTTCACCAGATTCCCCAGGTGGCAGCAACTCGTACAAAGAGCCTTTGGGTGGTTCGAAGTCAACATCAAATGAGTACGACAAGACGGTCTGCGGCCAGCGACTACCACTCGACCTGGTAGCCGGCATCAGACCCGGATACAGGTCGGGGCCGTACACATTGAAGATGGCGCGGAAGCGGGTCGCGGTAACCGCGGTCACACCCAGCTCCGTCTGTACCTCCACTGCCTCCGGCCCGTTGCCCTCTCCTGGGCTGCGCAGCCTCACGTCGTCGATCGCATCACCGAAGCTGTAACCACCTCTCGCAAAAACCCTCGCAAAGGTGTCAGCAGTGACGGTGAGTTCCCAGCGTTCGTATGGCGTGTATTCGAGTTCGGGGGAATCGACCGCTTGCAGGTACGGAACCCCGCCGCCACCCCAGATGTCCTGGACCGATCGAGTGCGTTTGCCGGCGCTCGATGAGTACAGCGCCTGCGCCGGCCGGTCTTCGTAGATCAGGATCTCACCACCAGTGGCGACGACGGCATCGGCCCAATCGACAGCCGCACCGCTCGGACCGCGATACACCTGGCAGTACTGAGATGCACATATGTCGTAGTCGTACCTCGTCCCATTGATGCTCCGACCACGGGACAAAGTCCAAGCCAGATAGGTCCGGGCGGCCACCGCCTGAGCTTGCAAGGTTGCTGCCGGCCACGATGCCGGAACCTCCAAGATCCCCATCAAGTATTGGTCAACGGTGGAGGTCTCAACCGCGGCAAGACCGGCTGGGTACGCGGTGATCTCGAGGGTTCCTTGGTAGCCGCCGCGACCCATCTCCAGAGTCGTCCCGGCCTCTGGGTTCAAGGCGACCGATTCGACAGGCTGGGAGACAACAATCTTTGATGCGGGTTGAGCAGGCTGGGCTACCAGCATGGCAAAGACAAGCGCAACGACAGCAGAGATGGGGTCTCCCTCCCTTACCGATCGATGTCGGCACCGAGCGAGCGCAGGATGTCGACAAAGCCGTCGTAGCCTCGATCGATGTGCTCGGCGTCGCCGATGATCGTCTCCCCCTCTGCCGACAGACCTGCGATTGTCAGCGCAGCCGCCGCCCGGATATCGCACCCGTCTACTTCACATCCGCTGAGGTCGGTGACACCGCGGATAACAACGTGCTGCCCATCGGCATGAACGTCGGCACCCATACGATTGAGCTCACCGATGTATCTGAACCGGGCGGCATAGACGTTCTCGGTCAGAATGGAGGTGCCCTTGGCGCGAGCTAGAAAGGCGACCATTTGCGGGTGCATGTCAGTGTGGAAACCGGGGTACGGCAGCGTGGCGATATCTTGGGCGATGGGACGTTCCGGGCCAACAACGGAGAACCAGGTGTCGCCGCGCACCACACCACAGCCTGCAGCCTCCATCTTGCGAAGCTCCATCCTGAGGAAGTCCGGGTTGCAGCCACGCACTTCGAGGGTGCCACCCGTAGCTGCAGCCGCCAGCGCATAGGTACCGGCGACCAGTCTGTCGGCGACAACCGTGTGGTCGGTGGGATGCAGTGTGGGAACCCCGGTGATCTCGATGGTCGAGGTGCCCGCCCCTTCGACCTCGGCGCCCATCGCATTGAGCAATGCGGCGAGATCGGCAAGCTCGGGTTCACGAGCGGCGTTGCCGATGACCGTGCGACCTTTGGCGAGAACGGCTGCAAGCAAGAGGTTCTCTGTCGCCCCAACACTCGGAAACTCGAGGAAGATCTCGGTCCCGCTGAGGCCGTTGGGGGCTGATCCTTCGAGGACGCCATGGCGCAACTCGAATTCGGCCCCCATCTGCTCGAGACCTTCGAGATGCATGCCGATGGGCCGAGATCCGAAGTCGTCGCCGCCGGGCAAGGCAACGCGAGCAGTTCCCATCCTGGCGAGAAGTGCGCCGAGGATCAGGATCGAAGCTCTCATCCGCCGGACGAGATCGAGTGGAGCCTCTGGGTTGAGTTCCTCGGGAACGTCAACCTCGATGACCGAGCCACGCCGGACGCAGGTGGCGCCCACGTGGTCAAGAACCTCACCCATGATGTCGACGTCGAGTATCCCCGGTACATTGTCGAGGCGGTACCGTCCCGGTGCCAGCAGCATCGCAACCATGTGTTTGAGAACAGCATTCTTCGCACCGTGAACGGTGACCTGTCCCGAAATCGGGTTTCCCCCGACAACTCGTATCGAATCCATGGACACAGGCTAGGCACAAGCGTGCGTAATCAAAGGGAACCTGCCGAGAGTTTCTGCGCGGTAGAAATTCGCTAGCCTCGAACCGACATACGAAAGAGAGCCATGCGAGTAGCAATCGGTGCGGATCACGCAGGATTCGAGTTGAAGGAAGCGCTCAAGCAGGAGATCGCGGCAGCCGGCCATTCGGTGCTCGATCTCGGAACCGACTCCACAGAATCGGTTGACTACCCCGACTACTCGGCGGCCGTAGGTCGAGCCATCCTCGCCGGACGCGCCGACCGGGGCATCGTGGTCTGCGGCTCCGGAGCCGGCGCCGCCATCGCCGCGAACAAGCTCGACGGGATCCGCTGCGCCCAGGCCGCTGACACCTATACCGCCCATCAGGCCGTTGAGCACGACGACATCAACGTGCTGGCACTGGCCGCTCGAGTGACCGGGGGTGCGGTCGCATCCGAAATCGTTACGGCATATCTGGGAGCCAAGTTCATTCGAGATGAACGGTTCATCCGACGTCTCAACAAGGTGCTCGAGATCGAGAGAACTCATACCTAGGGCCAGATCGGCTATTTTCTGCAAGGCGAGGCCACAGCAACCCTGTGACAACCACAAGAGACAACGGAGCTAATACCTGATGGCGCGATCAAAGCTGCGGGCGGCCGGTGGGGTCGTCTACCGGGATGGAGATCCTGACAGTGGCCCCGAGTTCCTCGTCGTACACCGCCAGCGGTACCACGACTGGTCTCTCCCCAAGGGCAAGCTCGATCGTGGGGAGGACTATGAGCAAGCTGCGATGCGAGAGATCCAGGAGGAGACCGGACTCAAGTGCGAGCGTCGCGACTACCTAGGAGCCATCACCTACGAGACGCAGCGGGGACGCCTCAAAATCGTCAAGTACTGGCTCACCAAGAAGCGCAAGGGCAAGTTTGTGCCGAACAAGGAAGTCGACAACGTCGAATGGGTGGGGCTCCACGGGGCACAGGCACTGCTCACCTACAACCGGGACGCCCGGCTTGTCGCCAGCGCTCACTCGTTGCTCACCAACAAGAAGTCGACCCGGGTATATCTGATCCGACATGGGAATGCCGGTGTTCGCTCCAAGTGGAAGGGACCCGACAAGAAGCGGCCGTTGACGGAACGAGGGCAGCAGCAGTCCATCGGGATGGCAGAAATGCTGGCCCGCTATCCGGTCACTGAGGTGTATGCGAGCCCCGCCCTCCGGTGTGTCGAATCAGTCGCAACGATTGCCGACAACACCGAGAACGAAGTCAAGACCAGCAAGAAGCTCAAAGAGTTCACCCCGCTCGAGGACATCTACAAGTTTCTCGGGAAACTCGACTCGGGTGCGGTCGTAATCTGCTCGCACAAGGACTGGATAGGACCTCTCATCAAGGATCTCGATCGGCGCAAGGTTCGGCTACGGGGTAGCCGCAAATGGCCAAAGGCATCGATGTGGGTGCTCGACATGGTTGACGGCGAGGTCAAGTCGGGCTTCTACGGAGGCCGCGCCTAGCCAAACCAGTCTGCCGTCGTCGCGGCGAGCTCTGCGATCACCTCATCTTGGCTCCGACCCATCTTCTTCGGAACCTTGAAAGAGTGGTCGCCACCCTCGATGATCTCGGCATGGGCTCGCGGCAGCCGCACCGCCAGGGGAACAATCAGGTCGGGCGGGCCGAGCCGATCCCGGCTCCCAGTCAGAAAGAGCTGCGGAGTGTCGATGTTGTGGAGGTGGCTCGTGTCACGTGGTTCCGGCTTTCCCAACGGAACCAATGGATAACCAAAGTAGACAAGACCGGTAGCCGCCCAGCCCTCGTCACCGGCCAAGTGCGAGCCGACCCGACCTCCCATTGACTTGCCGCCCAAGATGACGTCGTCGCAGTAGGTTCGCAGCCGGTCGGCGGCGGCAAGATGCACAGCCAGCAGTTTGGGGAGGCGATCCGGGGCCTTTCTGCCCGCCTCGGTATACGCGTAGTTGAACGTCATGGCGGTGTAGCCGCGCCCGGCAAGCGCTTCCCGCAAGGTCACCATGAAGACATGGTCTTGGCCGGCACCGGCACCGTGGGCGAGTAGCAGCCCGACCCCGTTGCTGCTTTTGGGAACGGAGAGACGGGCTGTCACCTTCTCACCGCTCCCCCACTTGATGACCAGTCGACGAGCCATACGACGAGGGTAACGGATGGGCACCGATGCGGTAGCTTGGACGCCATGAGCGTTCACATCTATCCCAATCCACAGGATCTCGCCGTCGCCGCCGCCGACTACATCGCGGCATGCGTGGCCAAGACGGCACGACAGGTCAGCTTGGGTCTGGCCGGCGGCGGCACGCCGGCCGCTGCCTACCGCGAATTGGCGCAGCGTGACGTGGACTGGAGCAACGTTGTCATGTGGCTCGGAGACGAACGATGGGTCCCCCACGACCATGCAGAGTCCAACACACGCATGGCCCACGCAACACTTGTCGACAAGGTTGTCGGCAGGCTGATCGCCCCCAACACCGCATTTGGTGATCCAAACGATGCGGCAGCCGCCTATGCGGAATCGATAATGGAAGTATTCCATGACGGCCGCCCCGACCTTGTACTACTCGGAATCGGTGATGACGGTCACACCGCATCGCTCTTTCCCGGAACTGCTGCCCTCGAGTCCGAGTCGGGTGTCTACGTCGCCAACTGGGTGGCCGATAAGGACACCTGGCGTCTCACTGCGACGATGACAACACTGTGGCAGGCCCGTGAGCTTGTGTTTCTTGTCCAAGGAGAGAGCAAGGCGGCGATCCTGGCCCAAATCCTTGATAACGAACATCCCTACCCGGCACAACGGGTCGCTGCGGGTGCGGTGCGAGTGCGTTGGCTAGTCGATGAGGGAGCCGCCTCCCAGCTCCGCTCAGTCCCCCGCTGAGGAACTGCTGAGTCGGATAAACCGAAGCTCGACCTCAGGCCCGGTGAGGACCAGAGTGTCGCCTTGGAGCGAGTATTCGACCACGGTCTCGAAAGTCCTCATATACGCCGCCTCGCTGCTCGCCACGTCCAACAGCGGCTCTCCAAGGTCGTCGTTGCACGTGAGCTGAGTGATCGTGGCCGCACCCTCTCCCCATGCCCACACCCCATTGCCGAGCACCACAGGCATGTAGTAGCCGTTGCACCCTGCCGAGCCCTGAGCGGCGTCATCGCCAATCTCTAGGGTGATCGGGTAGCCCTCGACAACGACAGCTCCGGCGTCCAATTGCCATGTACCGTGAACCGGGCTGGCTACCGCGACCACCCCGCCGCGCACGGTCTCCAGGAAAGCCGCCACCACCGGGTCATCGGATTCGATGACCTCGGTTGATTCGACAATCCGCCGGTTGAGGACATCGAGGTCACATTCGAGTTCGGCGGCCCGCGCATCCAGTTCTTGCCCCCGCGTGTTGAGCGCAATCAGCGAAGCCGGCAGCGCTTCGGGATCAGTTGCGCCTAGATCGGTCTCGGCGAGCGTGTAGACGTAGTCGTTGACCAACTCAATGCCCACCGGAATCAGTCGTTCGCAGCTGTCCACCTCGGCTGGTTCTTCAAGGTTCACAACGGGACCGGTACAGGCCGCCAGGAAAACAAACAGCGGCAGAACCCCCATCCAGGATGCTCTGCCGCTGCTGATCATTTCTGTGACTCTAAACCGTTACTCGAAGAAGCCACTCTCTTCGAGACCCTCGATCATGAACTGACCGAACAGACCGTCCGAGGTGAGATTGCCGATGCGAGCTTCGAACAGCTCCTCCATCTCGGCATCGCTACAACCGAGATCGGTGGCTTGACTCTCCAGGTCCTCGAACTTCTTCTCCATGTCAACAAGTGACTGGGGCTCTTCTTCGAGCTCGCCCAACTCATCAATCGACAATTCGTCGAATTCGTCGATAACTTCCTGGAAAATCTCGATGGCCTCATCGGCAACGGCCTCACAGGAGCCTCCGCCGGAATCGCCACCGCATGAAGCGGCGACCAAGCCAAGCACGGCGATCAGAACGAACAATCTGCGCATTGTGGTGTCTTTCTTCTAGCTTGTAGATCTCCCCCGCGGTGGCTATGCCACGGCAGCGGGAACCCTACAGCTTGTCGGCAGGATCCGGTGGATAGTTAATGTCTACATCGTCCACGATTCCAACGATCACCGCACGGATAGGTCCGGTGTCCAGCCCGAATATCTGCCGGGCCGAGTTCCCCTCGTCGAGGATCAGCACCGTCTCGCCGACCCCGGCACCTACAACATCGACTGCGATGGTGTACCCGTCGATATAGCCGTCCGCATCAATGAGATCGCAGATCATCAGCTTCCGCGAATCAAAGAATGCGCTGTTGATCGTAGAAACGACAGTCCCCGATACGGTGCCCACCTTCATCTGGTCACATCCACCTGATCGACGATGCCAACGATGGCGTGATCGACGGGAACGAACCTGACGGGCATAGCTTCCGCCGCCTCACGCGAACTCACGAAATAGACCAACTCGCCGGGACCCGCCATTTGCACGGCATCGGCGGCTACCACCTTTGTGCCGACCGGGTTCTGATGCTTGTCGAGTGGCTGCACGATCAGGAATCTGACGCCCTCCAAGCCTTCTGACTTCACCGTGGCGACCACCGTGCCTTCGACTCTGGCTAACTGCATGTCACTGCCTCCGTTCCAGCGACCGCAGAACCAAACGACGCCGGAAACGCAGATCCGATCGCAGATTGAAAGCCATCTCGTCGTGGAGTTGGGCGATCACCCGTGCCTCCAACAGGTGTCCGGCGTCGGCGCTCCACTGCTCGGCTGCCTCCGTGGCGGCCTCGACATCTGCGACACCTCCCGAGAACAACACGTAGCCCTTGCCACCAAGCCCATCGGCCATCTGCACCGCACTCAACTCGACGTAGGCCGCCTTCACGCCGGCGTCGGCTGCTTGAAGAACCGTGGCTATCCGGTCCGTTTCGACGATGCCGAGCGATTCCCCGCTGATCCAGGCCGCCTCGTCTCCGCCGGCGATGGCAGCGGTGACCGCAGGGTGGATGTCCGGTAGGAAGACGGAGTCGAGGACCGAAGGTCCACCCACGCCAAGACCTACTTCGAGTGCCTCGTCGACGCTTGCCGTGTCCCCGCTGACCAGCACGAGGTATTTGCCGGGGTGCACGGTTCCGGCGTAGATCGAACCAAGCGGTGACGCCTTGACCATTGCATCTCCGGCGGTTATCCCCACAGCGATCGAGGTGAACTCGATCATGGCCACTGCGGGATCGAACCCGGGGCTGTCGCTGGTCAAGACATCATCAGACATAGTTCAGCGCACCAACCACCGTGACACGTCGCACTCTCGAGAACGTACGGGGTCGGGTAAGGCCTTCGCCGGTAGGCGATGCAATCGAGAACGAGGTGAACCCCTCACCGCCCTCGCCAAGACCAGCGTGATTAGGGCCATTGGCAACAAAGATGCTGCAGTTCATAGCCCGCGCCATCTTGGTGATCGTGGCGACATTCGTTGAATGAATCGAAGCGGTATGACGGAACCCATGTTCCGAACGGACCGCAAGATTGATGGCAACGTCGACATCCTTGACACGCACGACCGGCATCACCGGCATCATCTGCTCGGTCCAAACCAGGGAGTGATCTACCGGCACCTCGGCAAGCAGCAGCCTGATCGATGAATCGACGCTGACCCCGATCGCAGCAAGAATGGTGTGGGCGTCCTTGCCGATCCACTCTCCATTGATCAGGCCGGGCTTCGACGGCTCACCCATCTGCTTGAAGATGACTCGCTCGAGTCTCTTCAGCTCGTGCTCCTTCAAGCGATAGGCGCCCGCTGCAGTCATTGCCTGGATGAGACGATCGGCGACCGTATCAACGACGATGGTCGTCTTCTCGTCAACGCAGATGATGTTGTTGTCGAACGAAGCACCGTTGACGATGTCTCGTCCGGCCTTGGAGATGTCGGCGGTTTGGTCGACGACAGCAGGCGGATTGCCCGGACCGGCCGTTATAGCCTTCTTCTGCGTCTTCAACGCCTCCTTGACAACACCAGGGCCCCCGGTGACCAACAGCACCCGTACGTCCGGGTGATACATCACCTCACGAGCGCTCTCTAACGTCGGATTGGGGATTGCCGTGATCAGATCAGGTGGCCCACCTGCGGACTCGATCGCCCGGTTGAGTAGCTTGATGTTCTCAACAGACACCCTCTTTGCACTCGGATGCACGTTGAACACAACAGCGTTGCCGGCAGCAATCATTGCAATCGAGTTGTTGATGATCGTCGACGTTGGGTTGGTCGTGGGTGCGATCGAACCGATCACCCCGTACGGCGCCCACTCGGTGACCATCATCCCATCGTCACCGGTCACAGCGTGAGGCTCGAGGTCCTCCGTCCCCGGCGTACCAATAGTGACGACACGGTTCTTGATGATCTTGTCGTCGGCGCGACCAAGACCCGTTTCCTCACGGGCCATGTACGCAAGACGTTCACCTTCACGAAGCATTGCACTGCGCATGGCTTCGACAATCGTGCGCCGCCCATCGAGACCCATGTCGCGGTATCTCCCAAAGGCCCGTCGAGCTGCCGCGACAGCGGTGTCGATGGTTGGGTAGATACCGTCGCCGAGCTGCTCTTGGTACGCAGCCAATTCGTCACTGGCCGCCAAGGTGGGACCGGCTCGATCCGCCGAGCCGGCAGCCGCAACACGACCCTTGACCCGCTCGATGATGGCTTGGACATCATGATCACTCAGCATGGCTCAGCGCTCACTTCTGATACTTGGTGTCGCCATTGACTTCCCACGTGTCGACAATCGCCATGATCACCGCATCACAAGGTTTGTCCTTGGTCAGCGCGGTCTGGCGGGCCGAACTGCCCGAGGCGTACATGACGACTTCGTCGACGCCGGCACCGACTGCGTCGACAGCAACGACGTAGCTCCCTGTTTCCTCGTTGTCGACGCCGAGCTGGCGCACGACGAGGAACTTCATACCTTCGAGCAATTCCTCCTTGCGGCTCGCCACAAGGGTTCCTGCCACCCTTCCCAGATGCATGGATTACCTCCTATGCCGAGATCGGAGCCACGCCACACTGCGGCGTCATCCGACCGTCGGTTGGCTTGGGTGGGTTACCCGAACTCCTGCTCAGCCTCCTCGGCGCGGCCAAGCGGCAGCACCAAATCGAGATTGAGGTGAGGACGTGCGATAACGTGAGTAGCGATAACCTCGCCGACCTTCTCGGCACCGCGCACACCGGCGTCAACCGCGGCCTTTACCGCGGCCACGTCGCCACGAACCACTGCGGTCACATAACCGCCGCCGGTCTTCTCATAACCCACGAGTTCGACTTTGGCAGCCTTCACCATTGCATCTGAGGCTTCGACCATCGCCGCAAAACCTCGAGCTTCAATCATTCCAAGAGCTTCAGCCATATGAAGCGTCTCCTTTCGTTACGTGTACTAAGACTTCTCGCGTCCGGTGACGCCCTCGATTGCCGCGGCAGCAGCCCGCCAGCCGACATCGATGTCCTTCTCTTCACCTGCCAGATACATGCGGCCCATTGAACCGTATGACCGGACTTCGAGGATGTTGATGTCCGCCGCCTTCTCTGCCTCGTTGGCGGCAAGCGCCGAATAGACCGCAGGCTCGCACTCGAGAAGGTAGAGAGTTTGGCCGGGAATGATCATGTGTCCATGACGGTCCCTGTTGACCAGCTGAGCATGGTGGTCATCGATACGACGAATGATCTGACTGGACAGAAGCCGAGGTTTGATGCGGTCCTCCTCGGTGAGGCCAATCGCATCGAGGATCGCTTCACCCGCCGCCCTTGTCTCTGCCTGATCGGGCGAATGTAGTTCGAGTACACCAAAGTAGCGCTCAATGATTTGCATCCCTGGCCACACCTTGGTCGCCTTGAGGGCAATGTCGGTGAGCCTGTTGATCTCGATGCCCGGCGCAACCTCGACCCACAACGATGCGTCATAGGCCAGGGGTAAGAACCCTTTGGCGACCGTGCCCAAGAACGCCGCGTACTGCGGCTGCAGGCTGTCCAAGAACGCGTATGACCTGAGCTCAATACCCGTCGCCATTTGAATCTCCTTCGTCTCCGCTAACAATCTGCACGCCCGCCGAGGCACCGATCCGGCTCGCTCCCGCCGCAATCATGTCCTCGACATCCTCGAGAGTCCGCACCCCACCGGAAGCCTTGACTCCCATATCGGGCCCAACAGTTTCCCGCATCAATGCCACGTCGTAGACAGTGGCACCGCTCGAACCAAATCCGGTTGAGGTCTTCACGAAGTCTGCTTTCGCCTCCTTCGCCAGCGACGATGCGACGACCTTCTCCTCGTCAGTCAACAACGCTGTCTCCAAAATGACCTTGCACAGCCCGCCGACTTCGTGAGCTGCCTCGGCAACCTGGGCAATGTCCTCACGTACTTGGTCGTAGTTGCCAGATTTCAGCGCTCCTACGTTGAGGACCATATCAACCTCTCTGGCCCCCTCCCGGAGAGCGCGGCGGGCTTCCATAGCCTTGATCGCCGTCGTCGTTGCCCCCAGCGGGAACCCGATGACCGTGCAGGTAACTACCCCTGAGCCACGCAAGCTTTCAGCAGCCCGCTTCACCCATGTCGGGTTGATGCAAACCGAGGCAAACTTGAACTCGCGGGCCTCCGCACACAGCACATCGATTTCCTCAGCGTCTGCGTCGGGTTTGAGCAGCGTGTGGTCGATATAGCGGGCAAGGTCCATCGGCACGTCAGCCGCATCGCCATGGAAGCTGACCCTGTCGGCTCCATTGGCAACTACGTTTCGTACCGCTTCCGGCGATTCGCAGACGTCATAGCGCATGGTCAATGCTGTAAGCACTTCTTGTGTTACTGCCTCAATTAGGTTTTCCCTGTCCATTTGTCTCCTACGCCTTTGAGTAGCGTTGCTCGATCTCGTTAATCATGTTCACCCGCCTGGCATGGCGATCTCCACCCCATGGTGTCGCCAGCCATTCTTGGACAATCTGCCACGCCAATACTTCCCCGATGAGTCCCGCACCAAGGGTCAGCACGTTGGCGTGATTGTGCTCGCGGCTATTGCGGGCGCTCGACAGGTCGTAGCAAAGGGCGGCGCGGACGCCGGGGACCTTGTTGGCAACCATCGATGATCCAATGCCGGCGCCATCGACAACAATCCCCCACTCCGCCTTGCCGGCGGCGACCGCACTTGCGACCGCGTGGGCGAAATCGGGATAGTCGACCGACGATGAAGAGTCGGTTCCACAGTCAAGAACACCATGGCCTTGCTCACGGAGCCGAAACGCCAATCGTTCCTTGAGGGGATAGCCGCCGTGGTCGGCGCCGATTGCGATCGTGTGGTCAACGGAGCGCCGGCTGTCCGCGACCGGCTGCGGTGCCGAGGTCGATATCGAAGCGTCTTCGCCGCTGGCGTCGCCGATAACACCGTCGACGATACGGGCAACCATCTCGCGCACGTCTTCGGTGTCCGGGCGGCCGGGGATTCGACTCTGCGGTGGGGGTGCCATCAAGTCATCCTAGAAGAGTGGATGGCCGTTGCCACGTCGCCATGTGCTTTGAAGCGATCGCGGAGTTGTTTGGTGCCCACCGTCGTATGATTGGCCCATGACCGACACCGATCCAGCCTTCCTCTGGGAAACCGAAGCCCTCCGATCCGGTGCGCAACGCACAACCGAGGTAGAACTCGACGATGCTGCGGCCGAACCTCGCTCAGGAAAGGACGAGCCCGCTTCTGGCAACTGGGTTACCTTGCGTATAGCCAGCCAGTCCACGGGAATCCCTGTCGAGACGCTGCGTAAGTGGGCACGACGAGCCACGATCCCCACATACCTCACCCCAACCGCCGCCGGAACGAATATCCGGATGGTTGACCTCGATGGCATAGTCGCCCGAGCCGCCGATCTCGGCCGCCCGCTGCACCCTCCCCCAACTGAAGCCGAACCACCGCCAGTTACTCGAGCGTCTGCCCCTGTCCCGGAAGGCACGATGATCGTGCCGGTTGATGCGTGGAACAAGATGCTCAATCAGCTCGGCAACCTTCACGAGGCAGGGCAACACCTTGCCGAGGCCAGGGAGCGAGCAGCCAAGGCCGAAACAGAAGCCAAGTTCCTCAGAGAACGACTCGCCGAACTTCGCCAGGATCCGGTGCCCCCTGCTCCGCAGCCGACCGGCAACGATCCAGTGATATCGGCCGATGTTGCGGCCGAGCCACCGGAGAAAGTCTGGCACTACCTCATACGTCGAGTCCGAGACAGGGGTGATGCCTGATTCCCTCTCTGGGTCTACCGGTATTAGCCTCGCTCTTATGACCGCCCCCGCGATCTCCGCACACAACCTCGGCCACGCCTACGGTGACGTCGTCGCCCTGCATCACCTCGATGTCGAGGTGCCTACCGGACGGATCGGATTGGTCGGAGCCAACGGTGCCGGCAAGACGACACTCATCAAGATCCTGCTCGGCATTCTCCACCCGACAACCGGAGGTGTGCAGGTTCTGGGCAACGACCCCGCCGAGGATGTCGTCGCAGTGCGCAACCGCATTGGCTACATGCCGGAGGGTTTCTGTCTACCGGCTGCGCAGAGCGCTGCCGACTTCGTCTCGTATGCGGCTGAGCTCGCAGGAATCCCACCTCAAGAGTCGCGGCAGCGAGCTTCTGACATCCTGACGATGGTCGGTCTCCACGAAGAACGGTTCCGATATCTCGGCGACTTCTCCACCGGTATGAAGCAAAGGGCCATGTTGGCGCAAGCGATAGTGCACGATCCCGAGATTGTGTTTCTCGACGAGCCAACCGCTGGACTGGACCCCGCGGGTCGCGAGGAGATGCTCGAACTGATCAGTCGCCTCGGTGGTTTTGGCATCAACGTGCTGGTCTCGTCACACGTCCTACCCGACATCGAACGGACGTGTGATTGGGTGGTCATGCTCGACGGCGGCCAAGTGTTGCGCAATGGACCCTTATCCGGCCTCACCGAGACCAACATTGTCGAACTCGAGGTCATTGACAACGTCGACCTCCTGACTGCGGAGTTGACCCGGCTCGGCGCAACCGTTGAAACACACGGCAATGTGATCGTCCTCAACACCGTCGATGCCGATCCGTTTGTGCTGGCGCGCGATGCGCTTGCCACCACTGGTGCGCCACTGCGGCGGATGGGTGCGCGCTCAACGACTCTCGAAGACATCTTCCTCGGGGAGGCGCCCGATGGCTGAACCAACCGGTGCCGTATTCGATCTCGGCTACAAGCCATACGAAGGCGAACGCCTCGGACGTTCCGGTGCAATCCGGGCAATGGTCAAAGACGGCGTCCGCCGCGTGATGGGGCTGCGCCGCAAGGCGCGCAGGAAGGTCTATCCGTGGACGCTGGTCGTGTTCGCTGTCGTGCCCGCCGCCGTGTTTGTGGGCCTTGCGTTCATTTGGGGTTCCTTTGCCCCCGATGCGGACAGTCCCTTTGGCGGGATCGCCGAGTACCTGGGCTGGAGCGGCGCCATGGTCATGCTCTTTGTTGCATTGGCCGCACCTGAACTTCTGATTCCCGATCGTGAAGAGGGCGTGCTTGCGGTATACAGTTCCCGGCCGCTCACCGCAGGGGACTACATCGCAGCGAGGATCGGAGCACTGTTCTCCGTCGTCGCTTCATTCATGCTTCTCCCCAACCTCTTGATGTATGTCGGCTTGGCTGCACTGGACTCACGAGGTCTTGGGGCGGCGCTGCTTGGTGATGTCGACGATCTTGCAAGAGTGTTGGCGACCATGCTCGCCTACATCGTTGGGTATGGAGCGCCGGCTTTGCTGATCGCCACCTACCTGAAGAGGACCGGCCCGGCTGCGGGAACCTACTTGGCGGTGATGTTCGGCTCGGCTGCCTTTGCCGAGGCGTTCCAACGCATCGACTTCGTTGGAGCCCGCTTCGGAACCATGCTCTCGCTATTGCAGCACCCCGAAATCATACGTAATTGGGTCTTCGATCAGCCGCAGGAAGCAGCCCCCACCGCCGCCGGGTTCGAGCCGTGGGCTTCGGCAATTGCGATCGCGGTGATGGGAGTAGCAACCATCTACCTAATGCATCGACGCTATCGGCGGGAGCTATGACCACCAGCCCTGCCCTAGTTGATAACCCCACTGTCGAAATCAATGCAGTTTCCAAGTGGTTTGGACAGAAGGTGGCCGTCTCCGACGTCACGTGCTCTTTTGGCCCGGGCCTGACCGGACTGCTTGGACCAAACGGCGCAGGCAAGACAACCCTGCTGCGGATGCTGACCGGGCTGATCCGCCCCTCCCAGGGCGAGGTCCTCGTCAAGGGACAGGAACCTCGCACCCAAGTGGACAGCTACAAGGAGCTCGGCTTCGTGCCGGAGGAGAGCGCGCTCTACAACATGCTGACCGGCCAGGAGTATGTGACGTACGGAGCGCGACTGTCAGGCGTCTCTGATCCCGAACGAGCGGCCAAGGCTGCACTCGAAGAGGTCGGGCTCACTGCAGATGCGGACCGGCCTGTCGGTGGCTTCTCCAAGGGAATGCGGCAGCGCACAAAAGTCGCGGTCGCCCTCGTCCACAACCCGGAGATATTGATCCTCGATGAGCCGCTGAACGGAACCGACCCAGTACAGCGGGCCCACCTCATCAGCCTCTTCCAGGCACTCACCGAGCGTGGCAATACAGTGATCGTGTCGTCCCACGTTCTCCAAGAGGTAGAACGGATGACCGATCGTGTTATCGCGATCGTGGACGGCAAGCTGGCTGCCGCCGGTGACATCGCCGCCATCCGACGCGCCATGTCGGACATCCCGTATCGGGTTGTCATCGAATGCGACAAGACCCGCACGTTGGGTGCGGCACTCCTCGACCATGAAGGGGTCTTCAGCGTCACTGTCGATGAACGCTCGCTACACATCGAGACCTCGGACCTCGCCGGGTTGGGAAGCATCATCGCCGGACTTGCTGTTACCCATGACGTTCGCCTATCTCGGTTCGCTCCGGAGGACGAATCGCTCGAAAGCGTGTTCCGCTATCTGGTGGGTGGCCGATGAGCGCCTTTCTTGCGATCCTCCGAGTCACGGTTCGTCAGACGTTGCGTCTCAAGCGCGCCATCGGACTCGGCCTGCTTTCGCTCTCTGCGGCGTTCACCTATCTCCTGACCGCTCTTGGCTCGACCGCGTCGAGCAATACCGCCGAATTCAATCAGGAGCAGGCTTTTGACATCTTCCTCGGGATGACAGTCGGCACTTTTATGAACATCATTGTTCCTGTCATCACCTTGATCATCGCCACCTCGGTACTCGGCGACGAGAGAAGGGATAACACAATGTCGTTCTTGGTGTTGCGTCCGATCAGCCGCTTCACTATCGGTACGGCCAAGGTAGCTGCCGGCTTCCTCGAGAGCTTTGCCTTGACCGCTGTAGGCGCTCTCGCTCTTGGGATACTCGCCGCAATGCGGATGGACACCTACGAGTACGTGGTGCCGATGCTGGTTGGCACGGCGATAGCGACCGCCTCCTACTCCGCCATCTTTGTACCCCTGGGCTACCTGCTCAAACGGGCAACGCTGATCGGCCTCACATACGTGTTTATCTGGGAGAACGGCATCGGCGCCGCCGTACCCGCCGTCGCCGGCCTCTCCCCGTGGCGAATCGGAGTCAGCGCCATGGCAGGTATGGCTCCGGACCAGTTCCTTCGTGAACTGCCCGAGTTTGCGATCGGCTCGATAACACCCGGCGCTGGCGGTGCCGCTGCCAAAGCTTTGGTGCTGCTACTCCTCTCCGCGACCGCTGTCGGCTCGATCCTCCGCCGACGTGATCTAGCCAACTAGCCACCACGATCCCCCCCATTCGGGACTTTTGCGGCTAGCTTGCCGGGGTGCGCAAGGAAACCTCACTCGGAAAAAGGATGGGGACAGCGGCGCTGATCGTCTCCGGTGGCGTGCTGATCTCAAGGGTTCTCGGGCAACTGCGCGAGGTCATCTTTGCGGGGCTGCTGGGAGCGTCTGCCTCCACCGACGAATATGTTGCCGCATTTCGGATCCCCGATTTCCTCAACTATCTCCTCGCCGGTGGGTTCCTATCAATCACGTTTATCCCCATCCTGTCTCGGTATCTCGCCGATGATGATGAGGAAGGCGGATGGGAGGCTCTCAGCGCCATCATCCGCCCCGTCGCCATTGCCATCGTCGGTCTCGTCGCCATTGGTTGGGTGGCGGCCCCGCACGTCGTCGAATTGGTCTTCCCCAGCTTCAGTCCTGAGCAAATCGACAACACCATCCGCTTCACCCGGATCATTCTGCCGGCGCAGGTCTTCTTCGTGCTCGGTGCGCTCTTCAGCGCAGTGCAATACACAAAAGGCGTGTTCACCATCCCGACACTTGCGCCGATTATCTACAACCTGGGAATCATCATCGGCGGGGTGGCCTTTGCAATCCGCAGCGATGAACCGTCCGCCGAGGGCTTCATCTGGGGAGCGCTCATCGGTGCTTTCATCGGCAACTTCGCCCTGCAATGGTGGGGCGCTCATCGCCTCGGGATGCGGCTCACCATGCGATTGCCGTGGCGGCAACCTGTCCTCAGGGAGTACCTGCTCATAGCCTTCCCATTGATGATCGGGCAGTCAATCGTCATCCTCGACGAGACGTTCATGACAGTGTTCGGGCAATTTGTGGATGAAGGGGCGGCCACCGAGCTGAACTACGCCCGTCGCACCATGTTGGTGCCGGTCGGTGTCATCGCCCAGGCCGCCGGCGTTGCCGCCTACCCATTCCTGGCCCGCCTCTTTGCCGAGGGACGCATTTTCGAGATGAAGAACACCGTCGACAAGGCAATGCGGTACGTCATCATCCTTTCGATGGCGGCAACGGCTCTCGTCGCCGCCATGACTGTGCCCATCGTGCGCGCTCTGTTCGAACGAGGAGAGTTCACAGAGCAAAGCACCCTGGGGACCGCAGAGGCGTTGTTCTTCTATGCGTTTGCCGTTCCGGTGTGGGGAGGGCTGCAACTCCTCAACCGGGCGTTCTACGCCCGCCGCGAAATGTGGACACCGGTTGTCATCGGAACGGCTGCCACAATCGCGGCTATCCCGCTGTATGTGATCTTGCAGAACACCTTCGGGCTGAGAGGTGTTGCGCTCGCCTCAACAATCGCTTTGTCGATCTACACCGGCATCCTCGCCTCGGTCTGGTATGGCGATGGCGATGGCCCCGGTCGCGCCGCCTTGCTGGCGTCACAGGTCGGCCGTGCGATCCCTCTCGCCATCTTGGCCGGGTTCGCCGCGTTTGGAGTCACCTACGGAATCGGCAAGGTCGTCGATTTCAGCGCCTTGGGTTCTCTGGTTACAACGCTGGTCTCGGTCATGTCGGTGCTTCTTGGCACTGTGGTGTTCGTCGGCGTCGCCGTCCTGCTGGGCGCCTTTCTGCACGACTGGCTCATGTCGCGCTACCAGCGACCTTCCGCCGAAGAGGTCCCCGACCCCAAGGCTCCGGTCGACAAGGCTCCGGTCGACAAGGCTCCGGTCGACGACTGACCGTCAGATCTGCGACAAATGAAGGAACATGCGTGGCGTCGTTTGCGTTGATCCAGCGTGAGAGCACATCGGACGACATTGGCGGCGACCGCCGCGGGCATCCTGCTCGTAGCGCTGTTTGCGGCGGTACTTCTCACCAGTTCACCACAGGACAATCCACCTCCGTCGGTGCTGCGGGCCGATCCCAACCTGACCTACGACCCGGTCGAGGCCAACGAGCAACTGCCCGCCGGGTTTCGCCAGTTGCTCCGGCGCGACCAGATTGCACCTATCTACGACCCCGAGTTCGTCGCACCAGACGCCGTCGACTGGCCAGGCGAAATGCTGGTTATCGGCATCGCTCTAGATGACGCAGCCAAGGCCTACCCGATCACACCTCTCAACCAGAGGGAAATGGTGATCGATTCCCTCAACGGCATCCCCCTCCTCGTCACCTGGTGACCGCTGTGTGCAACGGCGATGGTCCATCGCCGCGAACTGAACGGGGAAGAGATCGTCCTCGGCAATCAAGGTGCGCTGTGGGGCTCGGCCATGACCTGGTGGGATCACGAAACCGGCTCGATATGGAGTCAGCCGATCGGCGAGGCAATCGCAGGGCCCCTCAAGGGTGAACATCTCGAGTTGCTTGCGTCGACTCTCACGACATGGGATGCATGGCGTACCGCCCACCCGGAAACACAAGCACTTGATATCGAGGGTTGGCGCACCGCTTTCGACTTGTCCGACATGGCAGTCGTCGTCGATCTGGGGACGGAATCGACCGCATACGACATCCCGGCGCTGCGCCAAGTTGGAGTCGTCAACGATCAGGTGGCGGGGGTTGACATCGCCGTCGTCATTGATCCCAACGAGGACTCGCGCTGGGTTGTGTTCAGCAGGCGTCTCGACGATGCCGTTGTCGATCTAGACCTCACTGCGGAGGGACTCGTCGATCGGGATACCGGGAGTGTCTTCGATCCGTTTCTCGGGGTTGGTAGATCGGGACCTCTGGGGGATCAAACCCTCGATCGACTACCGGCGTTCACATCGTTTCCCGAGGACTACTTCACGTTCTTCCCAGAAGGGACTCTGTGGCCCTAGGAGTGTGTTGAGCAAGTCCCGTGCAGGCTCGCCCCTGCCGAAGAGCCGGAACTGGGATTGCTCGAGACACCTTTCTCCCGTCAGGATCTCCTGCAAGGATCGCGACCGGTCCCGGGGCTGGCGTGAAGGCTGAAGTCCTGAAGCACCTCAACCCGCATGTCGAGGGGCGCTGTCTCTGCCATGCCGACGCGTTCTTTGCCAACCAAGATCAGCGGACCTCGGTGTGGATCGACAATCAACATCGTCTCTTCAAACCGCGGGTCAAACCCGGTCAGATACGCGAGGTTGACACTGTGCTCCCGATCGGCGAACACCACCAATCGTTCGTAGCCTGCGGCCGCCATCTGGGTCCGCAGTCGCGCCAACCGGCTCTGGTACACCTCGTGAGGGATATGCGGCATGGCGTCCGGCATCCCAAAGTCGGGCATCCCAGCTAGGCCAGACGGGGGCTGCGCATCACACTTCTCCCTATGGGAACGACGGTGTCCAGTATTCCACGCTCTGTCCGCGTTCGAGGGTGGCAAAGGAATTGGCGGCAACGTCGAAATACTCGTCGACGCCGCCATCTGGCCAAGTAACTCGCACCACAGCCTTGCCGGATTCGCCAAGCCCGAAGTGGAGCCAACCAATCTGATCGCCGGCGTGGCCGCCACCAATTGTGACCTCTCTCACAACGACAAGCTCCCCGATCTCGACCTCGATCCATGAGCTAATCGCATCGGGATTAGTCCCAGGTTGGGTGAGCTGGATGGCAATCCAGTTACCTATCTCCGCTGGTTTGCTTGAACCGCCCGACCCAAGGTTGCGCCAGACCTGTACGTTCTCGATCCGGTTGACGACGAGGATGTCGAGGAGCCCATCGAGATTGAAGTCATGGACCGCCGCTCCCCGGCTGCGCGCCAAGCTGGCAACTCCAGCCACCGCAGCGTTCTCTTCAAAGGTGCCGTCCGGCTGACCAAGGAGAAGATTGTTGGGGTCCGCCATCGCATACTCCGGCATCGCTTCAACATTGCCCTTGGTGATGAACAGGTCGAGGAAGCCGTCGTTGTTTACGTCCTGGAACTCTGGATGCCAGGCGGTCGACGGGAGAACATCGTCACCAAGAAAGGGACGATGTGCGGTGACTCCACGCCGGATCGCGATGTCGCCGTAGTCGGGTTGCTCGGCACCTTCCTCGAGTGTCTGCAGCTTGTTGTCACCCTGGCTGGTTATGAAGAACTCCGGGTAGCCGTCACCGGTCACGTCCTGGCTGGCGAGACCCATACCCCACAGCTGGATATCGTTCCACCCGTCGGCCTCGGTGTACAACCTCGGTTCTTCCCCTGCCCTGATTCGCCACATCTGCTCGGACCCATCGACGTAGTAGTGGCGATCATTGGCCACCCGCAGATCTCGTCCTCCCGAGCGATCCCAGTCGGCAAACAACACCGACAACGTGCACCACCCCGGCAACAGTGCCGTTGCCGACTCGTACCTGGCTCCGCCGGGACGCAGCAAGGCGTTGTCGGCGCAGGATGCGGCTTGCTCCCTGTCGACCGGCCAATCGAGGTAGTTGCCAAACGCCAGAGTTGGCAAGGTGTTCCCAGATTCCCACTTGGCGCTAAATGCGGCGGTCCACTCCTCACCACCATCGACACTCCACACTTCGTTGGCCCTCTCGAAACGGCAGTCACCAAGGCCACGTAGCATCACGTTCTCACCAAGACGGAGTACCGCAAGGTCAAGATACCCATCGGAATCGACGTCGATTGGGTACGCACCAAGGACTGCCTCTAGGTCAGTCACTGGATTTGAGATCGGAGAGAATCGCAGATCGCCGCCGACCGGGCTCTCGTTGACATACAGCGTGGCAGCGTTGGACCCACCGGCAAGGAACAGATCGGAACGGCCGTCGTCGTTGCAATCGAAGGTTGCCACCCCACCGCCGACAAAGAACTCAAAGCCACCGGCATAGGCGTGGTCTATGCCCGACGTCATCGTCTCCTCGACAAACACCGGTGCCGGCAACGCCGTATCTGGTGTCACTGCTCCGGTGCGACCCAGATACACAAAGGCTGCACCGGCCACAAGCGCCAGCACAACGAGGACGACGACAACTGTCCCTATCCGTAACCCAGAGCCGTCATCAACCACCGCCGGCCCCCGCATAGTGGACGACCGCTAGCTCCCATGCAGCCCGACCTACAGCGGAGCCAACGACACGACCCTCCAAGTCATCGGCGGCTACGTGGATACCGCCGTAGAGCCGGGAGCGGCCCGCTTGATCAGCCGCATCAAAGTAGGTGCCCCATTGAAGGACGATGTCGTCTTCCGGCCCCGACTCGAATTCGAAGGAGTCGGCGGGGATCGTCCATTCACCAAGCCCACCGGGGAAGAACGGATCGCCGGTGTACGCGGTGAGAACCTCGGCCGCCGCCCGACTGAACGCACTGTGGCCCGACACATACGCCGCAAACGAAGGGGTTACGAACGTCGGCAACTGATACGGCACCCAATCGACGGCCAGGATCCACTCGACGCCACCGATCTCTGTCTCAGGGTCGTCAGGGTTGCCTGCCCATGCCAACAGTGCGATCTCTCCCTCGTGGCCCGCAAGCGCAACATGGCGTCCGCCCGCCCCTGTGCTCTCCTCGGTGATGATTTCGATCAGCCCGTCCACGAGGGGCAGGCCATCGGGGTGGTGCGACGGAAGACTGGGATCGCTCGACTGTCCGAGTCCACCCATGTAGCGGATCATCGAGATCGGACGCACATAGTCGTAGAACCCCTTGGTCCCCCAGGCGACAATGGCCGCGTCGTGGGTAGCACCGTTGAGGGCGAAGTACAGCTTGACGTCCCATTCGAGACGATCGACCACATCACCGGATCCGCCGATTCTCAGATCAGGGTCAATCAGATCGGAGACTTCATTCGCCAGCGTGTTCCAATGCCCAGGCGGGGTTTCGGAATCGGGACCGTCAGCCCAGAACTCGGCAACCGCCCTGGCAAACTCAGCCTGGTTGACGGGGTTCTCGGCATAGCTCTGGCCGGTCGCCGGATTGGCTGGATGCCCCGTGCCGTCGTTGGCTCCGAGCGAGTTTGCGCCAAGGGTGCGTGGCGAGATATCGATCGTCACCTCAGCTCGCGGGTCAAGAAGGCTGCTGATCTGAATGACCTCTACAACGGATTCTTTGAATACGGAATCAGTCTCGGGGTCGCCAAGGTGGGGCGGGGGCCCTGGGTCAACAGGAACGCCATCAGCCTTGGAAGCCGGAATGGCAAACCCGGTCACATATCCCCAGTGCGGTCCGATGAACTCCTGCGTGCCGTCGACTACGGGGATCCCGTTCTGCGAGATCATGTTTTCGATCTGTAGCGGCTGCCACCGATTCGGATCGACCATATCAGTCCCCGACTCGTTGACAATCAGCGCCTCGTTCACGGGAGCATATGACCCATCGACGTAACCATCATCCTCCCGAGAGCCATCGGTCAGACCGTGCTCGATAATCGCCGCTGCGATCCGGTTCCCAATGGCAGCGGGGCTATCGCCCTCGATCGTTGTCACGTTGAGCGGGTAGCACATCGATTCCATCAGAGCGTCGAACTCCGGGATCGAGTCAGAACCGCCGGCGGCCTCGACGTATCGATGCTCCGCTACTCGATAGGCGGCGTAACTGATCGCCTCATCGCGGGCAGCTGCAACATCACCAGCGCTGTGCTTCTCTGCAAAGAACGCCCCAACTGCGTCGGGGTCATAGACAGCCCAGGCATCCCACATTGCCGCAGAGACATGGAAGAGATTGCGGGCGTGCACGGTCGGTGCAGGAAGATCGCGCCGCACTGCGTTCAAGACTGACTCGTCCCAGCGACGGGCGACCGACCACGAATCGCCTCCACTCGGGTGGCAAGCCGCCGAGCTATCACTGGTCCTTGTGAGTAGAAGCCAGCCGCCAAGGACGGCGACGAGGACAAGTCCGAGAAACAAGAGCGACGCTTTGGATCTGCCGGTTGGCATCAGGGCGTTCATCGTAGCCTTGCTGCAACGTGGGCATGCGGCCGCCGGCCGGCAGGGCTAGTTGGCAGCATTGGCCGGATCGTCGATAAGTTCTGCCAAAGCCAGCTCAGATGCACCGACCAGCGTGGCGTTCTGCCCGACGACGCTCTCTTTGATTTGCACCATCTTCCGCGAAGCGTGCAGCGCCCGGGACGCACCTTCGTTTACAGAGTGCTCCAGGTACTCGAATAACCGGTGATAGAGCCCTCCGAGCACAATCACCTCCGGGTTGAAGAGATTCACGATGTTGGAGATGCCGACACCGAGCCAGTGTCCGGTGTCGCTGATTGCCTGCAACGTATCCGCATCGCCGCCGGCAGCCAGCTTGACGACTGCATCCACCGCCTCGAGACCGCTGACCGCGGACAGGGATTCGACACGCCCCAGCAGCGCCTTCTCACCCGCCTCCGTCTCCCAGCAACCAGTTGCCCCGCAGCGACATTCATGCCCGTCTGGGTTCACAAACATGTGTCCCACTTCTCCTGCGTAGCCGGCTGAACCCAGCAGCGGAACACCGTCGATGATCAATCCGCAACCGATGCCAACCTCAGCACCGATATAGACAATGTGGCTGACCTGGCCAAGGCCGCCTCTGCGATGCTCGCCGAGCGCACCGAGATCTGCGTCGTTGGCAACGTGGACGGGCACATTGAGATCGAGAGTGTCTGCAAGCATCTCCCCTAGCGGCAGTTCTCTCCACCCCAGGTTGGGGGCAAGGTGAACAAGACCATCGTGCCGCCGCACAATCCCGACGATGGCAGCCCCCATCCCCACAAGGTTGTATTGCGCCGGCAACGCACTCAACAGCGGGCGGGCCATTTCGGCAATGTCATTCACGGTCGTCTGAGGGTGGAACTGGCCGCGAGATCTAGCAATCCTGATTTGGTTGAAGACGTGACCGCCCAACCCAACCGTCGCAACCGCCATCGAATCAACCGAAACCTCTACGGCAAGGACCACGGCGCCCTCAGGAACAACCTGGGCTACCGGCGATGGCCGACCGGGACCAGACCTTGTTGTGCCACGCGCCTCGGCAACAAGACCCAGGTCCGACAACTCACCGATGAGGTCGGCAATCGTCGAACGATTGAGGCCGCTAAAAGCAGTCAACTGGGATCGGGTGGCCGCTCCGCCGAGGTGAAGGTGCTCGAGCACCGTGGCCAGGTTGTGGCGGCGCAACTGATCTGCGGCGACGCCGCGCGGTGACCCATTCGCCGGGCCCGCTTTGCCATTGACCAAACTCAACCCGACCTCCACGTGGTTTTGTTGGATTGTCCACTATATAACGTTGCCGACGTGCATGCCGAGCCGACGGGACAAGCATGGCCAGACGGTGAGACCGATCGCAGTACATCGAAGGCCCAACGAATCGGGCCCATCACCATCTCAACCGTCTCAACGCGACATCACATCAACATTTGTTGCATTGTCGAACATATAAGGCGTATGCTCTGCAAATACGCTCACGCCCCGGTAGTGGGATGAGGGTAAGGGTGACGTCAGTCACCCGACTGATTGGCTAAAAACTAGCTAGGGTGCAAAAAGTCCCACTTGGGATACCACTCAGGAGGAGGAACCAGGGTGTTCAACCGTAAATTGGTGGCACTGCTCGCCGTACTCGCCATGCTGTTCGCAGCTTGTGGCGGAGACGATGACACAGACACCGCAGAAGGTGGAGACGGTGGCGGGGACGAACTCGTCGTCGGCGTTTCCTGGAATAACTACAACGAAGAGCGTTGGGCCAAGTCCGATGAGCCGGCCATCAAAGCCGCTCTCGATGCTGAAGGCATCAAGTACATCTCTGCCGACGCAGGTTCATCTGCCGAGCAGCAGATTGCCGACGTCGAGCAGCTGATCGCACAAGGCGCAAATGCACTGATCATCCTTGCCCAGGACGGCACAGCAATTCTCCCGGCGGTGCAGAGCGCACTCAGCCAGGGCATTCCAGTAGTCGCCTATGACCGTCTCATCGAGGATCCGGGAGCCCTATACATCACCTTCGACAACGTCGAAGTTGGCCGTATGCAGGCTCGCGCAATCTTTGAGCTGGTCCCCGCAGGCAACTATGTCTTCATCAAGGGCAACCAGGCAGACGCAAACGCAGACTTTCTGCGTGGCGGTCAGCAAGAGATCTTGCAGGCAGCCATCGATGCGGGCGACATTGTCAACGTTGGTGAGCAGTACACAGATAACTGGGATCCAGCAATTGCGCAGACCAACATGGAACAGATCCTTACCCAGAACAACAATGCCGTTGATGCGGTCGTTGCTTCCAACGACGGCACCGCCGGTGGTGTTGTTGCTGCACTGACAGCACAGGGTATGGAGGGTATTCCGGTCTCCGGTCAGGACGGCGATGCTGCCGCTCTCAACCGTGTGGCCCTCGGTACCCAGTCCGTCTCAGTCTGGAAGGACGCTCGTGAGCTTGGTAAGGCTGCCGGTGAGGCTGCCGCAGCTCTCGCAAAGGGAACCGCTCTAGGCGACGTCTCCGGCACAGTCATCTTTGACTCGCCGGGTGGCAACACCATGACGTCCATCTTGTTGGAGCCAATCCCGATCACCAACGCCAACCTCAGTGTTGTGCTGGATGCTGATTGGATTGACGAAGCAACCCTCTGCCAGGGTGTTGCGTCCGGTGCCGTGGATGGCTGTCCATAAAGACAACGGACCAATGACTATCTGACAATGAAGCGCCGCCCCCGTATCGGGGCGGCGCTTTGTCATCCAAACGTTGAGGAGGATGCTTGTGACTGACGTTCCCCCGGGAGGGGCGGAACAAATCGAAGAGGCTGTCGAGACCGAGCCGCGATCATTTGCATCGCTACTCCGCACTCTCGACATAGACAGCCGTCTTCTTGGAATGATCGCCGCGTTGCTGGTGATCTGGATCGGGATTCACATCATGTCGGGGGGCACTTTCCTGACCCCACGCAACCTATGGAATCTCTCGGTTCAAACTGCGGCCGTTGCCGTGATGGCGACCGGCATGGTCTTGATCATCGTGACCCGCAACATCGACCTTTCTGTGGGGTCGATGCTCGCTGTCATCGGAATGGCGATGGCGCTGCTCCAAGCCGAGATCCTTCCTGACATCATCGGGTTTGGACATCCACTCATGTGGGTCATCGCGGTGGCAGCCGGGATCATCCTCGGTGCGTTCATCGGTGGCTTCCAAGGATTCATCGTCGCGTATGTTGGCGTTCCCTCCTTTATCGTCACCCTCGGCGGTCTGCTCGTCTGGCGTGGTGTTGCGTGGTGGATGGCCAGCGGCCGCACCATTGCTCCCATGGACGAGACATACCAGCTGCTCGGCGGTGGCGCCCGCGGCAACATCGGCGGAGGCTGGAGCTGGATCGTCGGCATTCTCGCCTCGATCGGAATCATCTGGATGATGATCAACCGGCGTCGTACCCGTCTCAATTTCGGGTTCAACGTTCGCCCTGTTTGGGCAGACGCCCTTATCGGCGCCATCAGCGTCGGTGTCGTTCTCGGTGGCATCGCCTACCTCAACCGCTACTACCTCCCCGAGCTGCTTGCGAGGGCGCGATTCGAGGACGCCGGTCAGGTTTACCCCGAAGGCGGCGTAAACATCTCGCAGGGTTTGGCGGTCCCCGTTCTCATCGCCATTGGGGTGACACTGGCGATGACATTCATCTCAACGAGGGTCTCGTTTGGGCGCTACGTCTTTGCCATCGGCGGCAACCCCGAAGCGGCAGAACTCGGCGGTATCAAGACCCGCTGGACCATCGTAAAGACCTTCGCCCTCATGGGTGTTCTCGTTGCCATCGGCGCTGCCATCCAGACCGCAAGGCTCAATGCCGCAGTCAGCGGTCTTGGCCAGCTCACAGAGCTCTATGTGATCGCTGCTGCAGTGATCGGAGGCACATCGCTCGCCGGTGGCGTTGGCACCATCCCCGGCGCCGTACTCGGGGCTCTGGTCATGCAGTCACTGCAGTCCGGCATGGTTCTGCTCGGAGTTGACGCTCCCCTGCAGGACATCGTTGTCGGCGTCGTGCTCGTAATCGCCGTCGCCATAGACAGCTTCTACAGGAAGAGGTCAGTTTGATGACTACAGAAACCAAACAAGAGACACCTCTCGTCGACATGCGCGATATGCGTGTTGCTTTCGGCGGTGTCCACGCGGTTGATGGGGTCAACATCACGCTCTTCCCCGGTGAGGTTGTGGCCGTCGTCGGTGGCAACGGTGCTGGCAAGACAACTCTGATCAAGACCTTGTCCGGAGCCCACAAGGCCGACTCGGGAACCATATTGATCAACGGCGAACCAGCCCAGATCGAGACACCGCGCGACGCCAAGCAATACGCAATCGAGACGATCTATCAGACTCTTGCGCTTGCGGAGAACATCGATGCGCCATCGAACATGTTCCTTGGTCGCGAGCTAAAGACTCGGTTCGGGCTTCTCGACGACTCCGCAATGGAAAGTGCGGCGCGGTCGGTGATGGGCCGGCTCAATCCGAAGTTCCAGAACTTCAAGGTGCCCGTGAAGTCGCTATCTGGTGGTCAGCGGCAGTCAGTGGCAATTGCCAGAGCTGTGCACTTCAACGCCAAGATCCTGATCATGGACGAGCCAACAGCTGCGCTGGGACCGCTGGAGACCTCACAGGTCACCGAACTGATCCAACAGCTGAAGGCGGAGGGAATCGGTATCTTCCTCATCAGCCACGACATCCACGATGTGTTCGATCTGGCCGACCGGATCGCCGTCATGATGCAAGGCAAGATGGTGGGAATCGTCAACAAGACCGAAGTCACCAAAGACGAGGTGCTCGCCATGATCATCATGGGCAAGCTCCCCGGTGAAGCAACCCAGAGCGATATCGAGCATCTACACGATTGAGGTAACTCAGGCAAGAGAGGACGGGCTCCCTGATCGGAGCCCGTCCTCTCTTTCGCTTGGTCTTGGGTCAGCTTGGCGGGTAGACACCGGCAGCTTTGGAGGCCTCGGTCTGCCAGAAGATGTCCGAGATCTCCTGGATCAAAGCGATGAGACCCTCCGACACCGCAGGATCCATAGACTTCTTCGCATCGCCCGCAGCCTTCGTCGCCCGCCAGAAGAGATCATGCAGATTGGGAAATTGCTCGAGATGAGGTGGCTTGAAGAAGTCAGCCCAGAGCACATTCAGATGGTGCTTGACCAACTCGGCACCCTCTTCCTTGATCGAGATACAGCGGGCTCGGAACACGTCATCGTCTGATTCGTGGTATTTGGTACAGCAGTTCAGCACCGACTTTGCTTCGATCATTGCCTGCGCTGGGTCATAAACGCCGCAGAAAAGATCACAGTGTGCGTGAGCCACCCGGGTGGGTCGGAAGAGTCCCACAGGTCACCTCCTCAGTTATCTTGCCATTCCTGCTGCGACGATACACCTGACAAATAGCTCCGAAGTACGGTCGCTGCCATACACTCAGCTGCGGAAAGGACGTCATGGCACCAAAGAAGACCCGTCTTGCCTTGGCTGCAGCACTCGCGGCGTTCAGCTACGCCGGGCTCCACGGCAAGCTGCGCAGATACGAGATCGCCGAATCGTCCATGCAACCATCGCTCCAGCCCGGCGACTACGTAATCGCACAGGCCCGCACCGGCACTGTCGAGCGCGGGCACGTGGTGATCATCGCCCGCCGCGACGGCCTCGAATTAGTGAAACGGGTCGTCGGTCTGCCACTGGAAACCGTCACCATCAGCAATGGGCAGGTCAACCTGAACGGGGCGCTACTAGCCGAGCCGTGGGCAGATGGCCCAACTCGGCCGGACGGCGAATGGCAAACCGGGACCAACGAGATCTTCGTCCTCGGCGACAACCGGGCGCTCTCGATCAGCGACAGCCGCGTAATTGGCCCTGTGCCGCTCGATAAAGCAGCGTGGAGGGTTGTTGCCCGCTACTGGCCTCCGGCGGGGGTCGGCAGGATCTAGCCGGGCTTGACCGCAAGGAAGACCAGGTCAAGCGCATCGCCTACAACATCGTCCTTCTCAACATGGCGCACGACCTTGGCATTCTCGATAATCCCGAATCCGGCGAAGTCCGCCGCCACGTCGGCCTCATCGAACAACACTTCGATCATCGGCGGTCCTCCAAACCCGTGCTCGAGATTGTCACGGTGGTGGGCAACCACAAACACCCGCCCACCAGAAACGAGCGCCCGTCGCGCCTTGTGATGAATCGCCTTCCGCATCGCTTCCGGACTTTGGAAATAGGCCAGCACGACGAGATCAAACGACTCGGCCTCCGGTTCCCACACCACAACGTCCGCAGCGATGAACTCGACTTCAACACCGGCGGCAGCAGCCATCTGTGCCGCCTGATCCGTCGCTACATCGGATACATCCACTGCAGTCACGGCGTGCCCTTGCCGTGCCAGCCAGATCGCATTGCGGCCCTGCCCCGACCCGAGATCAAGCACCCGACGCGGCGACAGGTCCCCCAACCGGTCGGCCACGAACTCGTTGGGGTCAACACCCCACACCGCTCCGCGTTGCCCGTAGCGCTCGTTCCAGAGGTCACGTTGTGTCATAGGGGGATCTCCAGGTGTTTCGAGGCTTCGCGAAAGCTCAGGCCGGATAGCTGGTCGCGGTTCTTGATCAGAAAGTCGGTGACTCGGTCGGGGGATGTCTTTGCGTATTCCCGCAGCGACCACCCGATAGCCTTGCGGATGAAGAACTCCTTCTCGCCGGCCCGGCGCATGCAATGATCGAATAGCAACTCGCAATCGGTCTCTGCCTTGTGTTTGAGATGGGAAATCAGGCTGGTTCTCCGCAGCCACATATCGTCATCGTCAATCCAGCGCTCGATACTTGGTTGCGTGGCCTCCCGCTCCTGCAAGAAGGCAATGCCGACACAGTGCACGGCGACGGCGTCGACAAAATCCCACCAAGCTCCCTCAACGATCAACCGCCGATACAGATCGAGATTCTTGGCAACAACGAATTGGCGATTCTGCTCGGCGATGCGGATGGCCAGATACTTCTCCTCACGATGTGGGCGCTCCCACAACGCAGTGACGTATCGACGGTACGTGACGTTGTCGGTGACCGGGAATTGAGCCTTCATCGCACGGTACACCTCGGTACGGCCCTTCTTCTGAACCCCGTAGAACGGCATGTCGGTCTTCATGTACGCCGCCATGCCGACAGCCTTCTCTGCATCGGCGCGACTCGCCAACTCATCGGCGACCAAAGCGATCAACTGCTTCATGGGCACAACGGTAGTCCCGGCACCAAGTTGACCCGGCAGCCCGCAATGCGTGTTGTCCCCGGGCCAGGCCTACACTCCGGCCTCGTGAATATACGAATCCCCCTCTTTGCCCTGGTTGTCTTTGCCTTGTTCGCCGCCGCCTGCGGTGGTGACGATGCGACACCTACAACCGAAGAACTCGCCACATTGGCACCCGTCGAGACGTCGGCTGCCGAAACGACCGCGGCGACCACAACCACCCCCGCCACCTCAACGACAACAACACTTCCGCCGTCGCCTCTGAACGGTATGGGCGTCGAGGATGAGTCCTTGCTGGACCGTCGCGCCGTTGCAGTCAAAATCGACAATCACTGGGAAGCACGACCCCAGTCCGGAATCGAACAGGCCGATGCGGTCTATGAACTACTGGTGGAAGGTGGCTTGACCCGATTCATCGCCGTGTTCCACCACTCGGACACCGAGTACCTGGGACCGGTCCGCTCCGGTCGCCCAACCGACCCGACACTCGTGAAATACATCGGAGCTCCACTTCAAATCTCTGGGGCGCAGCCCTGGGTCAGCGGGGTCATTGCGGGTTATGGAGTCAAGCTGCTCGGCGACAACGGCAACACAACGTTCCGCATCCAAACCAAGAGCGCTCCGCATAACCTGTACGGCTCCACGCTGCTGATGCGCGACGAGGCGGACCGGCGTGACTACCCAGATGACCCTCCAGAGCAACCGATCTTCAATTTTGGAGAGCCGACCCCCGGCGAGCCCGACGCAACGGACATCACGTTCGATTGGTCGGACCGCCCGGTCGTTCGCTGGGAATGGACCGGTTCGGAGTACCTGCGGTTCAATGCAGACACTCCTCACAACTGGCGCACCGCACCCGTCGAGGACGAAGAGCCGACCGACGAACAGATCGCGGCGGACACCCTTGTTGTCATCACCGCAACCAAGTACTGGGCTAGTTCATCGAGCGGAGCTGGGTCTGCTGTACCTGCTCTCGATACTGTCGGATCCGGCAGCGCCTATGTGTTCTACGGAGGCGTTGTGATCGAAGGTCAATGGGCTCGCGAGTCGGTCGATGAGCGATTCGAACTAACGCTGGAGGACGGATCGGCCATCACCATCCCGGCCGGACGGCTTTGGATCTCGATCTTTCCCAACAACCAACAGGTCACCTGGGAATGAGCGACACCCCGTTTGGTATTGCCGACATCGCAACGGCGGTTACCAACGGTTCGGTTACCGCGGTCGAGGTCATCGCCGACTACCTCGAGCGCACCGAGAGGACCCAAGAAGTCACGAATGCGTTCACGCTGATCGAAACTGATGCGGCAACCACAGCAGCCTCCGAGATCGACAGGCGGATAGCAGCCGGTGACCCCGTAGGTCCGCTGGCGGGTGTACCCGTTGCGATCAAGGACCTGCTCGACCACGCCGGTCGACCCAATACCGCAGGCAGCAGCTTTCCCGCTCCGGTTCCAACTGAGACTGCTCCCGCCGTTGCACGGCTCGAGGATGCTGGGGCTGTCATCATCGGCCGGACCGGGCTCCATGAATATGCGTTTGGGTTCTCGTCCGAGAACCACTGGTACGGTGCGGTGCACAATCCCTGGGATGAGAACCTCTCCCCCGGCGGCTCATCAGGTGGGTCCGGTGCCGCCGTCGCCTCCGGCGCCGCAGCTGCCGCACTCGGAACCGATACCGGAGGATCGGTACGCGTCCCCGCCGCCCTGTGCGGCGTGGTCGGGCTGAAGGTGACCCATGGTCGAGTGCCCCTAACGGGAGTATTCCCGCTGGCCCCATCGTTGGATACGGTCGGGCCGCTGGCAAGGACTGTCGCGGGGACATCCGCGATCTACCGGGCCATCGCTGGCTTCGATCGCACCGATCCTTGGTCTGCTCCCCAGCTGGTTCGGGCTCCGCAAGGCCCATTGAGAATTGCAGAAACGGTCATTGGGGTACCCCATCCCTGGGTTGACCTTCGTCAGACGGAGTCTGTTGCTGCGGCGTTTGCGGCAACTGTCGACGCACTGCGCAATGCAGGTGCCCGGATCGTTGATCTCGATCTTCCCGACGTGGTACCAGGACCACAGATCGAAGCGTCGGTTTATCCCGAAGTTGCCGTGATTCACGATGAGCGCTGGCACACCAGCCCTGACACCTACGGTCCCGATGTGTCGCAACGTCTCGGTGAGGTATTCGAGATCGACCCGACACGGTACGTGTCCGCCCAAGAATGGCGGGGCCGAATCCGCCATGACATTGAAGCATCGCTACAAGAATGCTCCTTCCTCATGACTCCTGCAGTGGCCGCAAACGTCAAACCGATCGGCGAGGAGATGATCAACGTTGCCGGCAAATCTGTGTCCTACCGCCCGTATCTTTCTCGCTACTCCGCCTTGGTCAACCACACAGGTCTGCCCGCAATCGTTCTTCCCTTGGACATGGACGGTGTGCCTCCACCGAGCGTACAGTTCATCGCTGGGGCCTGGGAAGAGCACCGCCTCCTCGAGATGGGTTTGGCTCTCGAACAGCACGGAATCAGCCGATGGCGGCAACCCATCGCAACGGCCGATTGATCCAGCGGGATTGTTGCTGAAAACGTTCGCAGAAGTGCATAGACTGCACAATCGGTTCGACGCCATTTGGTGGCTCGATCCGGACAAGCCAATAGCAACCTGGGGCCGCCAGCGCAGCCGCATTTAGGAGCTTCCACTCATGCAGGAAGAGACTCTCTCTCCACCGAAACCACCCGAGAAACTTGATCGTGTGGTCATTCGATTCGCCGGTGACTCCGGCGACGGTATGCAGCTTGCGGGTACCCGCTTTATGGAAAGCTCAGCTGCTTTCGGCAACGACCTAGCAACCTTCCCCGACTATCCGGCTGAGATCAGGGCACCGCAGGGGACGCTCGCCGGAGTGTCATCGTTCCAGGTTCACATTGCCGACTGGGATATCCTCACCCACGGCGACGAGGCCGATGTGTTGGTCGCAATGAACCCCGCCGCCCTCAAGGCCAACCTCCGTGAGGTCGTCGCCGGCGGTCTCATCCTGGCCAACGAGGATGCATTTGACGATCGCAATCTCGAGAAGGCCGGCTACGAGAGCAACCCTCTAACCGACGACTCGCTAAGCAACTACCACGTGATGACTGCTCCAATGGAGAAGCTCACAAAGCTCGCTGTTGCCGGGACCGGCGTCAAAGGCCGTTCTGTACTGCGCTCGAAGAACTTCTTCGCTCTCGGCTTGATATCGTGGATGTTCAATCGCCCCACCGAATCAGTCTACGGCTGGATCGAAGAGAAGTTTGGTGCAGACACCCCTGTCGGCCAGGCGAATGTTGAAGCGTTCCGTGCGGGATTCAACTTCGGTAACACCACCGAGGAGTTCCATCACACCTTTGAGGTCGCCCCCGCCAAGTTGCCCGCAGGCACCTACACCAACATCACGGGGAACCAGGCGCTGGCCTGGGGTTTGGTGGCTGCCGCCAAGTCAGCAGGGCTAACACTCTTCCTGGGTTCCTACCCGATCACACCTGCCACGTCCATCCTCGAGGAAGTCGCTCGCCTCAAGCACTTTGGAGCCAAGACGTTCCAGGCCGAGGACGAAATCGCAGGAGTCGGAGTATCGCTCGGTGCCGCTTTCGCCGGTCACCTCGCCGTGACCACAACGTCAGGCCCTGGCGTTGCGCTGAAGAGCGAGACCCTGAGCTTGGCCCTCATGACCGAGCTGCCGCTCATCCTCGTTGATGTGCAAAGGGCCGGTCCCTCGACAGGGTTGCCGACCAAGGTGGAGCAGTCGGACCTGATGATGGCGCTCTACGGTCGGCACGGCGAAGCCCCTCTACCGGTGCTTGCCGCCGCATCACCCAGCGATGCATTTGAGGTGGCGATGGAAGCCGCCCGCATCGCCCTGACCTACATGACCCCTGTGATCTTGTTGTCTGATGGCTACCTGGCGAATGGAGCCGAGCCATGGCGACTCCCCGACTTCGACGACCTGCCGTCAATCGACATCACACATACGACCAAGCCCAATGGGCCCGACGGTGTGTTCTACCCGTATGCGCGGGACGAAGTCACCGGAGCTCGGCCGTGGGCCGTACCGGGGACACCTGGGCTGGAGCATCGGATCGGTGGTCTAGAAAAGGCGGCTTTGACCGGCAACGTTTCTCACGACCCCGACAACCACGAGATGATGACCGCGGCGCGAGCCGCCAAGGTGGCCGGCATTGCCAACGACATCCCCGAGGTCGAAGTCTTCGGCCCCGAAGAGGCCAAGGTGCTCGTTGTGAGCTGGGGGTCGACATTCGGCGGGGTGCGAGCCGGCGTGAAGAACGCTACCACCGCGGGATATCCGGCGGCGCACGTTCACCTGCGGTATTTGAACCCATTGCCCCGCAACCTCGGGGACGTCCTTGCTCGCTACGACAAGGTGCTTATTCCCGAACTCAACCTTGGCCAATTGGCAATGGTGCTGCGGGCCAAGTTCCTGGTTCCTGCCATCACACTGAGCAAGGTGCAGGGTGCTCCGTTCATGGCCAATGACGTAACCGACAAGATCATCGAACTACTCGAGGACAAGTCATGACGACTACAGAAACACGATTCACCCGTTCGGATTTCCAGTCGAATCAAGAGGTCAAGTGGTGCCCGGGCTGCGGTGACTACACAATCCTCGCCTCGGTGCAGACCTTCCTGGCCTCCCTCGATGTCGATCGTGAGAAGCACGTGTTCATCTCCGGCATCGGTTGCTCTTCCCGCTTCCCCTACTACATGAACACCTATGGCATGCACTCGATCCATGGGAGGGCACCGGCCATCGCAACCGGGGTGGCGCTGGCCAATCCCGAGCTGACCGTGTGGGTCATCACCGGCGACGGTGACGGTCTCTCCATCGGTGGCAACCACATCATTCATGCCCTGCGCCGCAATGTGAACCTGAACGTTCTGCTGTTCAACAACCAGATCTACGGTCTCACCAAGGGTCAGTACTCGCCAACCAGCGAGGCGGGCAAAAAGACAAAGACCAGCCCGCTGGGCTCCCTGGATCATCCGTTCAACCCCGTTAGCCTTGCGCTCGGTGCCGAAGCCACCTTCGTCGCCAGGACCATCGACATGGATCGGACCCACAGCACCCAAATGCTGCAGGCGGCCTACGAACACCACGGGACTTCGTTTGTCGAGATCTATCAGAACTGCAATGTATTCAACGACAAGGCATTCCAGATCCTGACCGGTCGCCAAGAACGCGACGCCAACCGCATCTACCTGAAGGAAGGCGAACCCATTGTCTTTGGCAAGGAAGACGAAATGGGCGTCGTTGTCGGTGTCGAGGGCGCCCAGATTGTGCGTGTCGAAGATGTCGGCATCGAAGCCATCGCTGTGCATGATCCCGCTCGCCCCAATCCCGGGGTGGCGTTTGCGTTGAGCCGGCTTGCCCACGGCCCCTCTGGCCCCACCCCGATCGGGATCTTCCGCAGGATCCAACGCTCCAGCTATGGCGATCTTCTCGTCAGCCAGATCGACGATGCCAAAGCCCGCAACAGCTCGGCGTCGATCTCGGACCTGGTGCAACAGCACGGAACCTGGACCGTCGAATAACTCCGTTAGGGTCGTCTCCCATGGACGACGTGCACATCGACTTTCGCAAGTGGGGTGGAGCGCGCCATTGGCAGTTTGTCATGCACCGACTCGGCGAAGACGAGCACGGGCTCTGGTTGTGGTCGCCGCAGGGCGCCGACATGCAGCGCGGCGACGAGCCGATCCGGCAGTCCAAATCCGTCAATGTGAAGCTCATCCCAGATAGCAAGTGGTGGACCGCGATCTGGGCTTGGCAGCACCCCCAAAATCTCTATATCGACATCATCACCCCACCGTCGTGGAACGGAACCACCGTGACCATGATCGACATTGACCTCGATGTCGTGCGCTGGACCGATGGCACGACAGAGGTCCTCGACGAGGACGAATTCGCCGTACACCAGGTGAAATACGACTACCCGGAACACTTGATTGATACGGCACGCGCGACCGCTGCTCGGTTGGCGATGGCGGTCGAAGCCCGTCACGAACCCTTTGGGGATGTTGGTGATTCATGGATGGCCAGAGCAGTGGATCGCGCAAACCATGGCTGAGCGTCTCGTTTCGATAGTCATCCCGGTGCGCAACGAGGCGGCAGGGATCCGGGCGACGATCGATTCGATCCTGGCGCAGGACTACGCGGGTGAGATCGAAGTCGTGATTGCGGATGGAATGAGCACGGACGGGACCGGCGACATCCTCGATCAGATCAGCGCAGAGGACCCTCGCATCCGTTGGGTGGAGAATCCCTCAGGCCGGACCCCAAACGGGCTCAACATCGCAATCAGCGCCTCTCGTGGCGATGTCATTGTGCGATGCGACGGGCACGCTGAGCTTCCCCCAGACTATGTGAGCCTGGCAACAGAGATACTCGACACAACAGGGGCCGTCAACGTTGGCGGGATTCAAGATGCAATTGGCATCAACCCCATGCAGAGGGCTATCGCATACGCCATGTCATCACCGATCGGAGTTGGCAATTCCAGATTCCACTACGGAGGGGAACCGGGCCCGGTCGACACCGTCTACCTCGGCGTATTCCGCCGTGACACCCTCATCGCCGTCGGGCTGTTCGACGAAAGCCTGACCCGGAACCAGGACTACGAGTTGAACATAAGGCTCCGTGACAACGGCGGCATTGTGTGGTTCGACCCGCGGCTCCGCGTCGTATATCGGCCGCGGCGATCGCTGCGGTCTTTGTGGACCCAGTACTTTCAGTACGGCACCTGGAAAAGACGGGTGCTCCGCATGCACCCCGAGTCGACCAAGCTTCGCCAACTCATCCCTCCACTGTTTGTGATGGGCCTGGGGGTCTCCGCAATCCTCGCCTTCACGCCACTGCGATGGCTCGCTGGGATCGTGCCCGGGCTGTACACAGCCATGCTGGGAGCGACCACGATCATTCAGCTCATCAAGACTCGGGATCTAGCGGCGATCCTCTCCCCTGCCGCAATCGCGACAATGCACCTCTCGTGGGGAGTCGGATTCCTCAGCGGTCGTTGACACAGCCCGCATAGAAGTCACGGACTTCTTCGGCAGGCCAGACATAGGCATCTCTAATAGCGGCAACACCCTTGCGGGCAGCGGTACGCAGTGACGAGCTGTCGAGAGCGGCTGCGATCTCATCGCGCCAGGCCTGGACATCGCCGGGTGCGATCAACACGACGCCTGGCTTGTCGCCAACCACCTCGCGCGTACCAGGAAGATCCGAGGCCAACGTCGGAACGCCAACAGCGAGGTACTCCAAGACCTTGGTTGGTAGAGACACCCGATAGTTGGGGGTGTCGAGAAGTGGCGATAGACCCATCGTGGCCCCTGCGGTGACGCGGAGAGCTTCGTCAGAGGTGACAAAGCCACGGAACTGCAGCGTTACCCCTCCAGTCTCCGCGATAGCCAGAAGACGGGCCTTGAAATCAGGCGTGCACCGCCCCATCACCGTAAAACGATCAGCTCCTGCGGCACCAACAGCCTCGACTGCAAGAGCCAGCCCGCGGGCCTCGGTCACATCACCAAGGTAGACAATACCGGTGGCGGGATCGGCAGGCCGGGGCCGCGGCGGGCTCCCGGCAAGGTAGTTGGGAAAGACCGGATGTGGGTTGGCAAACAGCGGGCTATAGCTGGCCTCGGCAAGGGTTATCGCAAGCCTTCGCTCGCCGACGCGCAACAGCCAACCAGCCAAGCTGGCGAGCGGCTTGCGCAGGAGTCGCGGGACCCACTCTTTCGTCCGGAATTGTGCCGGCACGTTCTCATGGACATCAAATACGATGCTGCGACCCAGCCGGCTCGCCACGATGCCGAGTGGCAACAGCTCTGGGTCGTGGAGGGAAGCGACATCAAAATCCTTGCTAAACAAGAGACGAGCCGCCCGCAGCCAGCGCAACACCCGACCGCCACCCAATTCCACCCACCTAATCCCCGTCTGGTCGATCGGGCCACGCCCCTTACCGGCAAACGTAACGACCCAGTCGTCCTGCAGAGTTGCGATCAGCTTGTGACGGATGCGTGGGTCATCGGCGGGGTGGACCGTCGAGACGACAAGCAGCCGTGGTTTCACAGCGCTTCGACGTTGTCTCGCTCGATGCCGGCGCGGCGGAAGGCACCCCGGGTGTCCAGGATGGTCGGCACCTCATCGGCGATCTTCTCGAGATCCAATGCGGCATGGTCCGTGAGGAGCACGGCGACGGCATAATCGTCGAGCGGAGCATCCGCATCTACCGCGGCAAAGCCGTGGGATTCGATTCGGCTCTTGCCAACAATGGGATCCAGCACCGCAATCTCAGCGCCACGATGCTCCAACTCACGAAGGACTTCTATCGATGCCGACTCGCGGTCGTCTGCGACATCCGGCTTATAAGCGATTCCCACACCGAGGATCCGGGTCCCGAAGACGGGCAGACCCTTGTGGTTGAGGAGATCGGCGACCCGAGTTGCCGCATAAACCGGCATCTTGGTATTGACTTGCTCTGCCAGATCGATGAAGCGCGTAGAGAAGTTAGCTTCCTTGGCCCGCCATGCAAGAAACTGCGGGTCCAAAGGGATGCAGTGACCGCCAACGCCGGGGCCCGGATAGAAAGCCTGGAAGCCGAAGGGCTTGGTACCGGCAGCGTCGACGACCTCCCAGATGGATATGTCGAGCTCGTGGGCGAGTTGTGCCATTTCATTGATCAACCCGATGTTGACAGCGCGGTAGGTGTTCTCGAGCAGCTTTGCCATTTCGGCGGCACGTGCCGACGACACTGGATGCACCGACGCCACAACCCGGCTGTAAGCAGCAGCGGCTACGTCGGTCGAAACCGCTGACACTCCCCCGACCACCTTGGGAATGTCGCCAGTCTTCATCTCGGCGCCGGGGGAAACCCGTTCGGGCGAGAACGCAACAAACACGTCCTCGTCGACAACAAGGCCTTTGCCGGAGACCGCAGGGACCAGGATGTCTTCGGTTGTGCCCGGATAGGTTGTCGACTCCAGGGACACCAGCATTCCCGGCTTCACCACGTCGGCGACCACGTCGGCTGCAGATTGGATGAACGAAAGATCAGGTTCGCGATGACGGCCGAGCGGGCTCGGCACACAAATAAAGATGGCGTCCGACTCGTTGAGCCGGCTGGGATCGGCTGTTACCTCGAGACCGGAGGCAAGCGCCGCGGCCAGCTCCTTGTCCGAGATGTCCTCGACCGGCGAGACACCTCGATTCAGCATGTCGATGCGCTGCTGGGACTGGTCATAGCCGATTGCTTTGAGGCCGTTCTGGACCATCGTGACCGCAAGGGGCAGACCGACATAACCAAGACCAATGACACCACCCGTCCATTGGTCGGTGGCAAAGAAACCGGCGCGTTCATTTTGCATAAAGACCTCGTTGGAAACCTGAACTGGGAGTGTAGGCGCCCGCTAGGCGAGACCGCGGAGCGCCCGGGCCAGGAACGAGGCCATTTGGTCACGCCGCACCGTGTCGGTCGGGCAGTAGTTGGTGTTGTCTGGCGGATTGCAACCCAGAGTCACCCCTGCCACCTTGAGCCGATCGATGTCGCCCTCGAAGCGCGAATCGTTGTCATCACCGAACCAATCACCGTTGCCGGCATCAGTGAACGCAAAGCCACGCACCAAGAAAGCAGCCATCTCGCCGCGACTCAGCTGCTGGTCGGGACAGAAGTCGGTACCAGCGGCATTGCATCCAGCAGTGATCCCGGCGGTAGCGAGTTTGTTGATGTCAGACTCGAATACCGAGGAGCCATCATCACCGAACCAATCCTTGCCCCCGTCATCGGTCAAGCCCAGAGCTCGAACCAGGAAGGCCGCCATTTCGCCACGGGTCACATGACCGGTTGGGCAATAGTGAGTGTTCGATGGCGGGTTGCATCCTTGGGTTATACCCAGATCCTCGATGTACACGATGTCTTCATGGTGAACGGATCCGGTGATGTCGGTGAATGGCGAAGTGGCTCCGACCTCTCCAAAGACAACATCAAAATAGATCGACTTGAGGCCAAACTTGTCGTCAACCCACTTGCCCGTCCTATCGATGTTGACCACCGATCCGTCCTGAGTACCTGTGAAGCGCACGGTGTGAGCACTGGTCGATGTATTGCGTTCAATGACTGCGACACCGGTGAGGGTATCGAGACCAACGGCGGAAGCAACAGAACCTGCCGACCGCGTCACAGTCCAACTCGCATTGCCGTTTAGGAACGGGTCGAGCGACCAGTCATCAGCCGCCGTCACCAGGTACGGCACTGGGCTGAAGGATGACCAGACCTCTTCAACGTTCTCGGTCGCTCCGCCGCTTGATGACGAGTAATAGGCCCGCACCACGTTTCCCCATGGAGCCTCTGGATGGGTGATGACCTGGCCTGAGGTCGCCGAGACGGCTTCTATCCACTCATCGATCCCGATACCGACGTGACCCCAACCGACATAACGCTGGTCCCAAGTCGTGTCGCGCACATGACACCATGCATTGCAGAGGTTGGTGCCCGCGTCGCCTCGTGCGATCTGGAGATTGCGGGCATATGATCGAGCCGCGAGAGCTTGCGCTTTGAGAGCCTCCAGACCACCGCTCGTACCCCAGTAGTACGGCATCTCAGAAATGCCGTACACGTAATCGTCGATATCCATCTCGACCGACAGATCCATGCCACCAGGACCAACCCGGAGATGCAGATCGCCACGGGCGTATTGGCAAGGGCGTTGCATCGAGACCTCAAGATTCCAGTCGGTGTTGAAGCACCCCTCGATCTCGATCTTGCGTGATGGCTTCTCTACCCAGCCATCCCAGGCGATATCAACGTGGCAGGGCCCATCGCCCGGTGTCTCGATCGGCTCCCCAGACGCATCCTTGATAGCCAACTCGCAGGTGACTGCCCCAGAATTCCATGTGATGAGTAGTCGATGATCTTTGCCGAGCTCCCAGGTCTCTTCACCCCTGGTCACAACAACCGGCTCGGGTGGTGCCAAGTTCGTCTCCCTGGCAATCAACTCGATAGTGCTGCGATCTCTTTCGAGATTCACCCACAGGTTTTCCTTCTCGGCGAGACCACCCTCGCCCATGGTGCCAATCGACGAGCCATCGTAGAAATGTCCTGTGATCTGATCGACAGCCCAGCCGTCGCGGGCGGCGCCGTACGCCCCGTACTGGGTGAGACCGACGCCGTGCCCCCAGCCGGCTCCAACAAAAGACACCTCGTTGTCTTCTTGGGCCGTCGCCGCGGTGGCCGGAATCAACAGCGATGCCACGAGGGACAGCACCACCGCGGATCGCCGCAATTGAGGTTTGTTGCTCAGGTGAAACATATGCCCTTGAAGTATCGACGGGTCTGTCGGCCGCTTGAGCCGCATCAGATGGTCTGATCTTGGTGCAAAACGAGGGTTATGCCCAATACCCTCAACCCATTTATTGGGAGGCTACCAACGGGAGGGTCCTAGATAGGAAGCTCGCCATCTCGTCTCTGCCGATCATGCTGTTGGGACAAAAGCGAGTGTTGGCGGGTGGATTACAGCCCAACGTGATGCCCGCCGTCGCCAGCCGATCGATGTCCTCCTCGAACACCGAATAGTTGTCGTCGGTGAAACGATCGCCCTCCCCGGCCTCGGTGAGACCCAGACCTCGAACGAGGAATGCCGCCATTTCTCCCCTGGTCACCCTGCCGGTCGGACAGTACTCATCGTTGGTTGGTGGATTGCAGCCCTGGGTTATGCCGGCCGCCGCGAGGCGGTTTATGTCGTCCTGGTAGATCGATTCCTCGTCGTCTCCGAACCAGTCCTTGCCCCCGTCACCAGTGAGACCAAACGTCCTAACCAAGAACGCCGCCATCTCACCCCTGGTCACGTCGGACAGTGGGCAGTACTCATCATTGAACGGAGGGTTGCAACCAAGAGTCACGCCGGCAGCAGCTATGAACTCGATATTGGCCTCATGGATATTGTCGTCGTCGTCACGGAACACGCCGTTGAAGGCATACGGCTTCGACCCGGGATCACACTCCCAATTGGGACTGGTGTGCCAGAAAGTTGGGGAGACTCCAGCGAGACGAGTGTTCCCTAAGCGCACCGTCAGGGTCCCGGCGGCATCCAGGAACCAGAGGTCTCCACGACCGTCACCGTCGTAATCGTTCACCAGCACATCGACGAACGGCCCTCCTACGTCCAGCAAGTGGTTGGCGACAACGGATTCATAGCCGTTGCTGAGGACCTGGACCGAGGTCGTGCTGCCCTGGGCCGTCACCAAGAATAGATCTGGCAGCTCATCGAGATTCGGATCACCAATCGTGAAATGACTTCCCCTGGTGTCGCCAAGACCCGTATCGACGGACACCAGCTGTGTGGCCAAACCGTCGGAACCGTCAAAGACCTCGACGACCGTCGCTGAGTCGTCACGACGAATAACATAGAGGTCGGCAAATCCGTCTCGGTTGTGGTCGCCGAGGAGGTAGGCGTCGTCGGCGCCGACAGGAATTCCTGTCGTTAGCTCGATTGACTCCTCGAAGCTCGTCGGTTTTAGCGATATCTCCACCGCAAGGTTGGCCCCCGACGTGTCGAGCAGCCAGAGGTCGTTGCGCCCGACTCTGGAGTAGTCGCCGAGGAGGACAACCCGCCCGTCAATGTCGACATCGAGGGCGTGATCCCGATCGATGGCGCACCAATCGTGCTTGCGATCGGTCTGGGAGTACTCGAGGCGGGTCCCGTTGACCCTCGGTACGAATTTGAACACGTCGGCAAGGCCATCACCGTCGCCATCGCCAAGCAGATAGTCGAAGGCACCTTCGGCAAAATCGAACTCGGTCTGCGTTGTCAGGACCTGATCGGTGAAGTCGGCGGCAGAAGTGTGGACGGGATAGGCAGCCGGGAGGTCACCGAAGCCGGGAGTTGCGGCCGGACCAAGCCAGGAAAAGTGTTGCGAGTCCTTGATGGTCTTCCAGTCCCCGCCCCAGCAGAATCCGGCATCGGTCCACGCCGCCACAAACCAATCTGGCATGTTCGTGATTAGAACGTTGTCGCCTCGATAGGGGTTCGACAGCGTGTTGATATCCAGGGCGATACCGTGCCCGTGCAGCGAGACGTGATAGCGACCACCGATGGTGCGCGGCGAGAATCCGTAGGTCTGATTTGGCTTCACCGTGTAGTAGTTGCCGTTTGCCTGCTCGACCGCAAGGTTGGCAGCCACCTGCTCGAGAGCCGGGATGACCCTTTCGTGCATGAGTATCTGGTAGCCGCCCGACATTGGCATCGTCCACCAAACCAACGAATCTCGGACTTCGCCGATGGTGCGCCCGAACAGGTCAGCCCGAATACCGCCGAGCTGTTCGCTGTTGGCTAGGGGCCCCACCCGAGAGGCGTAGCTGCCATTGGTCGAAGGTTGGCCACAGCCCCACGACTCGCTTGTCCCCGGGCTGGCTGTTCCCTCCCCGACTGCTGCATGCGCCGACGGCGGCGGCAACGCCACCAGAGCGGCCGCCACCATCAGCAGACCAAGGCCAAACAGAGTCGGTCGGCGGATTACCGCGGCAGAACTCATTGGGTGGCAGGGGTCAATCGCATCACGGCACCGGCGGTGTTGAGGATGTAAAGACGTTGCTGATTATCAACACCAAATCCGATGACACTGCCCAGCGAACCCACTTCAGAGGTCCAATTACGTTCCGAACTCACGGCACCATTGTTGTACAGGAAACTGCGCAGTTCGCCACGGCAGTAGTCGGCGAAGAAGTAGTGGCCGACCAGATCAGGGAAATCGGTACCGCGGTATACATATCCCCCCGTTACCGAACAGCCTTGAGCATGCGAGTACTCGAGGGCGGGGAATGTCTTCCCCGTCCGATCACAGCCGTCGCCCGTGTCGAAGCAATGCTCGCCCTCAAAGGAGTTCCAACCGTAGTTGAGTCCGCCGGCCGTCACCGGAGCGACGTCGATCTCTTCCCACTGCCCCTGGCCCACATCTCCGATGTAGAGCAGGCCCGTCGGCGCATCGATCGAGAAGCGCCATGGATTGCGTAGACCGTACGCCCAAATCTCATCAGCGCCGGTATTGCCAACAAAGGGGTTGTCGGAGGGAATCGCATAGTTGCGAGCAGAGTCTGATGGGAAGTCGTCGCCACCGAGGTCGAGACGCAGCAGAGTTGCCAGCAGCGTATTCGCCTCTTGGCCGTTCTCATCGGGATCCCCGCCACCACCGCCATCACCCAGCGACACCAACAGTTTCCCGCTCGGGTCGAACGCCACCATTCCGCCGTTGTGATTGCTGTAGGGCTGGTCAACTCGGATGATGGGACGAGCGCTGCTCTCGTTTACAACATCGGGGTCTGACGAGACCTCATACTCAACGATGCGGGAGTCTCCGCTCTTGTCCGTATAGGAAACGTAGAGCAGCCCGTTGCTGGAGTAATCGGGATGGAAAGCCATACCGAGTAGACCCTGCTCTGAACCCGCCGAGACAAGGTCGTGGATATCGAGGAACGGTTTGGCGGCTAGGGCATCGTTCTCGATGATCTGGATATAACCAGACTTCTCAACGACAAACAGGCGGTCATCACCAGGAGGAGAGGATGCGTGGAGCGGGTCGTCGAGACCGCTCACGACAATCTCGATGTCGGGAACCACGCGAGGCGGTGGGAACAGCGGTTCTAGACCCTCAGCTCGGCCGAGAAAACTTGCCATCTCATCACGGCGAACATCCTGGGTAGGGCAATACTGGTCGTTGGTCGGAGGGTTGCACCCTCTGGTGATACCGGCCGCAGCCAGATTGTTCATGTCCGTCTCGAACTCCGAGGTCTCGTCATCGGTGAAGTAGTCGACGTCACCGGCATCGCCGTAGTCGTACGCTCGCACCAAGAATGCAGCCATCTGCTCTCTGGTCACTCGACCATTCGGACAGAATTGGTCGTTCGCCGGTGGATTACACCCCCTGGTGATCCCGGCAGCGGCGAGTCTGTTGATGTCGGCTTCGAAGTCACTGTCACCGTCATCGACAAACCAGTCCTTGCCGCCGTCGTCGGTCGGGTCAAAGGCTCTGACCAGAAATGCTGCCATCTCGCCACGGGTGACGAAACTCGACGGGCAGTATCGATCGTTGATTGGGGGGTTACAGCCCAGGGTGATCTTTTTGGCGGCGATGGCCTCGATGTAGCCCTCGTGAACGTTGTTGTCGTCGTCCACAAACGTTCCGCCGGGCGGCAACTGTGCCAGTGCCGTCGTCGCCATCAGGGCGACCATTATTACCGTCAAGACCGATACGGAGAGCGTTCGCATAGGATCCGACACTAGTTGGGCTTGGGGGTAAAGACTGGCAGTGTCTTGTCCGGTGGATTCGCTTTCAGAATGGAGCACGATCTGCCGGACAGAACACTCAACTATCGAGCAGGCGCATAAGTTGTGCCGCAGCGGCCTTTTGCCTCTTGCGGAACACTGCAACGGCAACCTTCAACTCAGCTGTCATTGCCCCCGAGCTGGCCTGCTCCACGAGGCCGAGCAGCTGCTCCCGACCGACCTCGTCACTGCGAATCACCATCGCCTCCTGCTCGATTGAAGAGGCGAAGTCACGGATCTTGGGACGGTATTCGATCGCAACGAACGGGGTCTCGCAGGCGGCCGCAATCACCGCGGCGTGGAGGCGTTCGGCGATGACCACGCCGGCCTCCGCCAGAAGCGCGACACCACCCTCGATATCGTCGTACGCCGCCAGGTAACGGGCGTCGCCGGAACCAGATTGCCGCATGATCTCCATGATGTGACGGTCGTCACCCGCAAAACATGACAGATATGCGATCTCTCGACCCGCATCCCGCAGCGACCGCACCGTTGCCGCAAGAGCCGCAAAGACGGCGTCGTCGGTGCCACCCCACAACTCGCCATCCGTCCAAGCCGGACTCACCACCACAAGCCCTTCGTTCCTGCTCACATCGGTCGGTGGCAGAATCGACAATGCAGGATCGCCGACCACCTCGAGCGAACCGGCATAATCCCATTCGCGGAGCAGAGCCGCAGACCGGGGACCGCGAACCCCCACATAGCCACATCTATCTAGGAAGTTGAGCCATTCCGGGACCGGTTCCGTCAAGCCCCAGTAGTCAGGGTCGGCAACACCCGAGCCAAACACGGCGCGTTCCACACGGGGTGTGTCGTAGCGGCGAAGGTCACCGAGATACCTTGCCCGGTTGATGAGGGTGCCTCCACCCAACATGACCATGCGTCGCTGCGCCGGAAGATGGCTACCGACGACAGCATCGGGTAGCAGACCCTGGATCGATTGCAGCATGATGTCGTCGCCAAAATTGCTCTTGCCAAGCCATCCGATGTAGGTGATGCCAGGGGGTTGCGCCGTCTCGGGAGAAGCAGCCTTCGCTACTCGCTCGGGCAGTCCCGTCTCCACGGGCCGATACGGTCGGCGGCGCGCTTTGGCAAAGGCATACGAGGATGCAGCCGTCGCCGCCCGCTTCAACCCACCCTGGGTGAGATCATCCATGAGATGTGAGCGTTCGCCGGTCACAGCGGGGAATCGATCCGGCATCGGCCCCGTCTCACCCGGCCCAGGTACGGCAACCATCGCATCGCGCATGAACCGGGTTTCGGAGAGCTCAACTACCCGACGCCACACTCCCGCCAAGTCCGACTCGAGCCGCATTGCCTTAGCCCATTCGCGACGTCGACTCAGTGCAAAGATGGGTAGGCCATTGCTTTGCCAACCGTCATCAATATCGGCGATCGCATCGTCGTACACATACGAGATCGCTCCCTCGCTGTCGACGACTTGGTAGCCGCAACGCAACAAGGAGGTCCGTGGGAAGCCCTCGAGTCGTCGCACCGCCCTGCCGAGAAGTCGGTGATCGAGCGATGCCCACCCATGCAGCAGAGCAATGTATTCGCCACGGCTCGCGTCAACGGCGCTGCGCATCTGATCGTGAGCAGAATCCTCAGGGGGGATGACCACGAGCCGCGGATCTCCGACCAGCATCTCACCAAGCCGATCGGCAACCGGCCCACCACCAAGCAGAATCACCTCGAAGTCTGTGTAGCTCTGCGCCAGGATCTGGTCCCAGATTTCGTCGGCACGCTTATCGACGGCTGGGGTGACTATCCAGCTGACTTTTGGTGTCTCATATACATAGCCCGGCTGCGACTTCCTGTAGAAGCGATGTGGGATCTTGGCCTGGATGATGCCGTCGTTGGCAGAACGCGCATCCTGCCGCCACTCCGGCGCATCGCCGCCGTCCTCTTGGGTCTGGTGGTAGATGGCTGCTTCGTCTTCTGGCACGAAGTAAAGCCCGGCATTGAACAGACGCCATCCCAGTTCGGTGTCCTCGCCGCCCCACCGATTGAAGTCCTCCGCAAAACCCCCTAACTCCAAGAAACGATCGCGGCGGATTGAGAAATTCGACGAAACCAGCGAACGAAAGGCATCGTCACCGGTGCGGAGTCGTGCCGTACGCCGGTAGAAGAGCCGACGAAAATCGTCGGGCACCATCGGATCGACACCGGCATCGCGGCCGCCAACACGATCACGCAGCCCGGCCGAGCCCGCCGCTAGCTGTTGGGGTGTGATCTGGGATGCGTCAAGATGGTGCCGGGAACCAATGACAACGAGATTGTCGGCGCGCCGATGCCATTGCACGTGGCGGGTCACCAGATCGGGATCCGGTATGCAGTCGGCATCGACAAACACCGCCACTTCGCCGTTGCTCTTGGTCGCACCAAGATTGCGGGCACGCCCCGCCCCGTAACCGACGTGTTCCTGGCGAACAACGGTCACTCGCAGCTCGTCTCCAAGATCCGCAAGGGCGACGCTGACATCCTCCTCAGATCCATCGTCTGCAACGACGATCTCCAACAACCCCTTCGGATAGCTGCTGGAGACGAGTCCGCTCAGCGTGCGGTGCAGCAGATCGATACGGTTATAGACAGGGATGACGACGGTGACAGTCGGCTCGGGAGCCAATGGCAGGGCGGCGACTGCTCGGTAATCATTCTCTGGAGCCACGTGCCAGCGAAGATCATTCATGTTGTGATCGACCGTTCGTGCGGCATGATGCGATACGAGTCAGCATTCAGATCAACCCGCAACAGATCGCCATGGCGGGTGCAGATTGCGTCTGGCAATTCTCGGAGAACGTAGCTGGCTACGGCATCGGTGTCTCCTGCGGCGTAGATGTAGCGACGGGCCGCCTGCAAGGCTCTAGCCAGGTGACGAGTCCCTTCCGGTCCGATGGCGACTGCTTCAACCGACCCCGCCTTGAGCCTCTCGATCCGTAGGTTGCCATCCCAAACCTCCCTGCTGAGAAGTTCACCCGCCAGATCCGGGAGACCGAACTGGGCCAGTCGCTGCACCTCTACATCCCTGTCGATGAGCTGCGCCATCGAGCTGAGGGGGATGGACGTCGTTGCCGTTGAGCCGGCATCGATGCTCGCGATGACATCGACCAGATCGTCGACGCAGTGATCGTAGGTGTGATGGCCGAGCGCATACTCCAGTGCTTCGGTGGTCAATTTCTCCATCCGGCTGGGATCGGCGAGAACCCTTTCGACCTGGGCGACAACATCATCTTCCAACACGAGATAGTGCTCGCGAGGAACCACCATCTCGGTACCCGCCAGGTCATCGGTGATCAGTACTGCCCCAGATCCAATCGATTCGAGCACCCGCATCGTGATCGGATAGTGCCGAATGCCCCCCTCATTGATGACCGTCTTTGCATCGCTGTAGACAGCGGCCATTTCCTGAGCGGTTATGTCGGAGACGAACGCGGTTTCCTTCTTTCCAAACGCCTTCTCGAGGCTATCGACGAGCTGCTGACGCCGTGCATACGTGCCGCCCCTCCGCCGCAACTGCCCCCCGACCATGGATGCCGCATACTTGCGCTCTGCCCACGGTTTGGAGGCGTCAACTAGTTCCGTCGCAACCCCAAAAGTGAACCTGTGGACCGGCACGGGGAACCGATGAGCCAGGTGCCAGGAGTGGGCCATCAGGACGGCATGGGCCCCATAACGCTCGGTCAAGCGGAGATTGGTCGGGATGTGATGCTCGCCATGGTGCACCCAGAAGAGGACGGGTATGCCCGGGTTATTTCCCTGGATGTCTAGAGCCGGGTACGGGCTCTCCACAAACACCACTGCTCCCGTATCGGCAGGGATACTGGCCCAATCGATACCGTCGGTGTAGACGTCGACCTTGACACCGGCGCGTACCAGCGCAGCCTCGAGATACTTCCCCGGGTTGGTGTCCGTCTTGCGATAGCACATCGCGATCCGGAGCTGTTTGTGCCTACCGGCCTCCGGTGTATACGCATCACGGTCATCGGCGGGTGTCAGGAAAGGAAGACCAGGACCCGCCGCCGAAACCGATAGTTCAGGATGACGGGGGGCAAGGGATACGAGATCGAGGTCACCGACCGACACCCACCGCGGATCCCGGATGATGGCGGCCTCGCTCCCGTGAGCGGCAGCAACAGCGACGGGCACCGCGGCCTCCGACGTCGGATAGATGATCTGCGGATTTGAAGCTCGCACCGCGGCTGCAAGTTTGGAGTGGTGGAGCCGTCTTCTCATTCCCGCCGGTTGCAGCTTGCGCAACAACACCCTCAGCTTGCCAGGACCTGCGGGGTATCGAATAGGCACAAACTCGAGAGCAACCCCTTCGAGATCGCATTCGAGAACGCGTCCGCTGGCGATCACCGTGACTTCGTGACCGACATGGGCGAGGCTTGCCGCAAGTGTTTTGGCTCGGGGGTCGTTGCAGTATCGGCCGACCGCAACCAGAGAGATCCGCATAGGCGGGAATGGTAGTGGTTCATCATCCGTTTGGTCTCGCTCACCGTCGAGGGCTTCGCAGTTGCTCGCTCCCGCTGTACTCTTCCCCACCGCATGAATATCTGTATGTTCGTCAAGAACTCCTTCGAATACGACGCCCGGGTGACCAAGGAAGCCAAGACGCTCATAGGCGCCGGTCATGATGTGACAGTCGTCGCCATCTTCGTTCCCAACAAGACATCGGAAACAGAGACAACGGCCGACGGAATCAAGGTGATTCGGGTGAGTCGCCTCAGCTTCGGGCTAGGAACGCTCAACAAGTTCGCCGCCAGGTTCGCAGGGTCAATTGAGAGCCGTCACGCCCGCCTCACCGGTGATGAGGTCGACCAGGGTCGCGCCCGCGAGCTCGGTGACTGGATGCCAACGTCAACAGCTACCCCAGGCGATGAAGTCGCAGTCATTGTCGAAACGACATCAGACACAACGACAGGGATGATCGCCACCCTGTGGGGGCGAGTGACCACGCCGATTCTCCGAGCAATGGCCAAGGTCGCCAGGTTCGGATTCAAGTCGATTCGTTTTCTGGTCGGAAGACAGGGTCTCGCCCTCAAGACATGGGCCATCAACCGGCGCATGATCGAGGTAGGCCTCGCCCAATCCGCAGACGTCTACCACTCCCACGATCTCAACACGCTCTACGTTGGCATGAAATGCAAGAAGGGCACGGGGGCCAAGCTCGTCTACGACTCGCACGAGCTCCAAACCGAGCGCAACCGCATGACAAAGTGGAAGCGTCGCTGGGCAGCCTGGAACGAGAAGAGGGGGCTGCCCCATTCCGACGCCATGATTGTTGCCTCACCCTCATGGATCGATATCAATCGTAAGAAGTATGGGAAGGTGCCCGATCCGTCCGTGAGCATCATCAACACGCCGGCATTGACCACTATCGAGGAATCACAAGATCTGCGTGGCGAACTCGATATTGCAGCAGATGCCCCGATCCTCCTCTACCAAGGGTCGATCCAGGAGAATCGTGGGATTGAACCGGCCATCGATGCCATCGGGATGATCGACAACGCGGTGTTGGTGGTAGTCGGCTACGGCCACCACCGTCCCGTCCTCGAGGCTGACGTCCGCGAACGGGGTTTGACCGACCGAGTGAAATTCTTTGGCCCCATCCCCAACGACGAGCTGCTGGGTTGGACCGCGGCCGCCGACATCGGTCTCTGCAATATCGTCAACTCGTCGCTCAGCTACTACACGTCGCTGCCCAACAAGCTATTCGAGTACATCATTGCCGGCATTGCGGTGATCGGCTCTGATTCGCCAGAAATCGGCAGGATCGTGAGGGAAGAGGGAGTTGGCGAGGTCGCCGATCCCAGCGACCCCGTGCAATTGGCTAGGGCAGCCAACACAATCCTCGGCGATATCGACCGCTATCGCGAAGCGACCGGCGCCGCGGCGCGCAAGTACAACTGGGCGATCGAAGAGCAGAAGTTGCTTGGGGTCTACGCCGGGCTTTAGAGACCCAGCGCCCTCACGAAGAACGATGCCATCTCGGCCCGCGTCAGGGAACGATCCGGGCAATACTGATCGTTCTCCGGGGGGTTACAGCCTTTGGTTACCCCTTGGCTGGCCAGAACGTTGATGGCCGCTTCGAACCTGTTGTCGGTGTCATCGGTGAAGAAGTCCACCTCGTCGGCACTCTCGTAGCCGTAGGCCCGCACAAAGAGCTCTGCCAACTCGTCACGAAGCAACGGCGTGTCCGGGCAGTAGTCGGTTTCGCTGCAGCCAAAGGCGATCTCAGCTTCAGCAAGCGCGTTGATATCGGCTTCGAAGACATCGCCGGTGTCATCGGCAAAGTAGTCAAGCTCCGCCTCAGGCAGCTCGAGGTTGCGGCGCAGGAAGGCAGCCATTTCGCCACGGGATATCTCACGGCCGGGGCAGAACTGATCGTTGAGTGGCGGGTTGCAGCCTGCAGTGATTCCGGACTCGAAGAGCTTGTTGATGTCCTCCTGGTGCACGGAGGCCTCATCGTCCTTGAAGTAACCCTCGTAGGGGTTCAGACCCGGATCTTCGATCTTGATCGCAACATCAACATGCGGGGTGGGATCGACGACTACCTCGCCAGGGGCATGGAGCTCGAAATGGAGATGTGAACCGGTCCATTCGGCGTTGCCGCTGTCGCCAACCCAACCGATCAGCTGACCGGCGGTGACATGGACTCCACGCTCGATACCGGGAGCAAAGCCATAGCCCAGACCGTCGTCGAGAGGCACATTGTCATTGTTGAGATGTACGTACCACGACGACCAGCCATCGTCGTGCTCGAGAGCCATCGCACAGCAGTCCCCGCCAACAGTGTTGTGAATCCAGCCAACGGTGCCATCGGCAACAGCAATGACCGGCACCATCTTCTCGGCCATGATGTCAACACCATGGTGACTTCGACCGCCAGACCGCGGTGCACCAAAGGTGTTGGTGTATTGGTTCTCGCCGACAACCGGGAAATACATCGAAGCTCCGTAGATCGGGTCTTCCTCGGTCTGTGCTTGAGCTTCAGGTGCCGTTGTGCCCGGTGCAACCAGCGCACCCACAACGAGCAAAAACACGAGCGTGGCTCGCACGATGCCGTTCATTTGACTTCTCTCACTCGCTTCCGGAACTGCTACGCCACGGAAGCATCGGCGACTACGTGATGAGGCGAACCTCACCTCGGGATGCGGAGCCCCTTATGCCCGATCCCGAAGAACCTATATCGGTAGCCGTCGGAAAAACCTTAAATCGTCATGGGGGTTACCCCACATCGACTTCGACATAGCGAGGCACGATCTCGAACCACACTCTGCCCTCGGGAATCGTGAACTGAGCGCCCGCGTCATCAACGAAAACCCAGCCGTCTGACTGGGCGGCGCGCAACCATTGCCCGGTCTTGACCGCACCAGCGTGAAACACCATCACGTCACCAAAACCAATGACGTCAAACGTCGGCACGTCGGCGCCGGCCGAATCGACGTAACCCGCCGACCTTTGGGCAGCTTTGAGAACGATCACGGTATCGGTGGCGAAACCGGTGAGTTCTGCGTTGTACTCGGGGTAAACCTGAAACGCGTCACCGTTGACGGTACGCACATAAGTTTCGTTCTCAGAGTCGTAGGCCCACCGTACGTCTGCCACCCCTGAGAAAGGAATCCCGACGGTGATGGCGGCATCTCCATCGATCTCGCTGTCACCGAACGGCAGCGCGCTGACGGCAGGCGCACCCTCCCCAGCCTCCTGGTTGATCAGAGGAATAGTGGCGACCTGGTGGTACGGCTGGCGACGTTCGATCTGCTGGAACAGACCGTCGGTGCCTTCGTCCAGAATCTCGACGCCCGCAGCCAGGATCTCGCGGTATATCCAAGGTCGCCCCCCGGTGGTGACCAAGAATGGCCGCCACGGCGCCAACACATCGGCGTCCACAGGACGGACCGATCGGATCGGACCGATCACCTGTGGCTCGTTCTCGTAGAACATCGCGGTGAGTCTGGTCAGGCCCCCTTCGACGGGTGCCTCGATGATCAGCTCCGCCTCTTGGAGGGCGATGGGTGGCCCCGCTTCGGGGGAATTGTCAACCTTCACCGCAACAACCCGGTCCGTGCTTGCGCTGGCCAGCGGGGCGCCGGTCAACGGATTGCGGTTGATGGCGGGCGCATCGTCGGTTCCCTCAGCCCCGGGAGCCGTGGTGTCCTGCGATCCAGCCTCGCCGGGGGCGGTTGTCACATCCGGAGCAACGACTACAGGGGCCGTGGTCTCGGTGCCTTCGGCCATGTCAGCTGGCTCTTCGTCACCGTCTCCCCCACCTATGGCCAACACGACAATTGCCACGATCGCCACCACAACGAGTGCTCCGATTCCCCCATAGAGACCGGGCCTCTCCTTGATTGTCTCGATCAGGCCGCTGATTCCCGACCCGCTTGACGGTGTTTGTTCATCCACCAATTGTCCACTCCTCCTGGCTGCGACCAGATAGTAGATGCGACATCCGAGCTATGGGAACATCCCTCGTTAGCATGAGGCCACAATGTCCAACTTGCCGCTCTCGATCGTCATCCCCGTCTGGAATCAACTCGACTACACCCGGGCCTGTGTGGAATCACTGCGCCGTACTACCGACGTCGCCTACGAGCTGATCATCGTTGACAACGGTTCCGCCACCGACAGCGCCAAGGCGGCAGCCGAGTTGGCCGACGTGTTCATCGGCAACGAAACCAATCTTGGGTTTGCCGCAGGAATGAATCAGGGGCTGGAGGTCGCCACCGGCGAATACGTGGCATTCGTCAACAACGACACCGTCTTCCCTGACGCGTGGGCGTCGCTCCTGCTCGAGACCATCACAACTCAGCACGAACCGGGGATCGTTCTGCCTGCGGTCACCGCAGCCGGCAACCAGGCTTCGGTGCGCCGCACCCCCTCGGATCGGGTGACGACCTTCGAGCCATTTGCGGCGATCCCCAGCGGTGTGGTCTACGTGGTCCAGCGAGACACGATGGTTGAGCTTGGCGGATGGAGCGACCAATACGGGATCGCCAGCGCTGAGGATCTCGACCTGTTGTTCTCGTTTTGGGTCAACAACAGGACGGTCGTGTTGGACGAGCGGGTTCTCGTCAAGCACGAATCCGCGGTCACTGCAGCAACGCTTGACAACCGTCGTGAGCTCTACCGCCGCAACCGGCTCGCCTTCGCCACACGATGGGCCAAAGCTGATCCTGGGGCAGTCCCCCGGCTGGCTTCGTGTTCGGACGAGTTGTTCGCAACCAATCTCACCAAGGCCCGCATTGCCGGCACCTGGATGCACAAATGGTTCAGCGCCATGGACCTCGCCGACGAAAGGGCCCAATCGGTACGGAAGGCCGAAGCCCGTCTCGCCCCTCCTGCACCTGCACAAGCGGCGCAACCCAGCCTGCTGCACAGGATTGCCAGAAAGCTCCGTCGCTAGCGTCTACAAGCGGCTGAGCGCTTCGACCACGGCAGGGAGCGAGACCTCCCATTCGGGAAGTGGGGCGACACCAAGAGCATCGATGCGTTCCGAGCCCAGCACCGAGTAGGAGGGTCGCGGGGCCGGCAGCGGGTACTCATCCGTCGTACAAGGTGCGACCTTGCTCGCATCTAATCCCGCCAACTCGATAGCACGGCGAGCCAGCTGATACCAGGTGGTAGCCCCCTGGTTTGCTAAGTGAAGCAGTCCGGTGGCGCCGGCATCGAGAGCGCGCAGCGTCGCTGCAGCAAGATCATCGGTGATGGTCGGGCAGCCTCGTTGGTCGTCGATTACCTTCAGCGAGTCGTTGGTAGCGGCAAGCCGCATCATCGTGGCCACAAAGTTCGGGTGCGTGCCCGAGATAACCCAGGAGGTGCGTATGACCAAGGCATCTGCATAGCTCAGAGCGAGTTCCTCTCCGACTCGTTTGCTCCGGCCGTATGCGTTGATCGGATCAACTGGATCAGACTCCATGTAGGGCTGCGTACCGGCACCGTCAAAGACGTAGTCGGTTGAGAAGGTGACAAGCGGCATCCGCCGCTCCGCCGCATACTCCGCCAACATGCCAACCGCCACCCCGTTGACCACAGTGGCCGTTGCTTCGTCGTCCTCGGCGCGGTCGACAGCGGTAAAGGCAGCACAATTGATGATTGCCGTCGGCTCGATCTCCTCGAGGGTGCTTCGGATATTGTCCGGTGCCGATAGGTCGAGTTCATGTCGCGACGGGAACACCGCATCAGGAAGCAGACGCCGAAACGACGTACCCAGTTGTCCGGACCCACCGGTGACAAGCATCATTCGCCGAGAATCTCAGAACGTTCGCCAAGGGTGACCTCGGCGTATCCGGCCGGTGCGGCACCGCGCAACGTCGCTCCACGACCGATGAGTGAATTGCGTATGCTCCAGCCGTGGATCTCAGCGCCGTCCAGCACTATTGACTCCTCGACGCTGGTGTCGACCAGGCGGCAGCCATCCCCGATCGCGGTGTTGGGGCCAACAGTGGTGCGAGCGAGGTGCACGTTGTCGCCAATGACAACCGGACCCGTGATCGAGCAGTCAACGACTTGCGAACCTGCACCGATGCGGACCGCTCCGCGGATCTTCCCCTCGACCACTTCGCCGAGCACTTCACCATCGAGATCGGTCAGGACCAACTCGTTGGCGTGGAGTAAGTCCTCCTTCTTCCCAGTGTCTTTCCACCAGCCGGTGACCAGGCTGGGACGAACATCGCGCCCAGACGTGACGAGATACTGAATCGCATCGGTGATCTCCAGCTCTCCGCGGGCAGATGGCTGGATGGAGTTCACCGCCTCGGTCACGACCTGATCAAACAGGTATACGCCGACCAATGCGAGGTTGGAGCGAGGATTCGACGGCTTCTCGACTAGCCGCTTCACCTCTCCCGCCGGACCCAGTTCAGCAACGCCAAACTGGCTGGGGTCTTCAACCTCCGTGAGCAAGATCTGGCAGTTGGGTTTGTCCCGCTCGAAGTCCTTGACCACATCGGCGACGCCCTGCTTTACAAGGTTGTCGCCCAGGTACATCAGGACGTCGTCACCATCAACAAACGGCAACGCCATCTTGAGCGCATGGGCTAGACCCAGAGGCTCATCCTGAACGATGTACTCGATGTTGAGGCCCAACTTGCTGCCATCCCCGACGGTATGACGAATCTCATCACCGGTCTGCGGAGCGATGATGATCGCGACGTCTTCGATCCCAGCCTCGGCGAGATCTTCGAGTCCGTAGAACAGAATCGGCTTGTTGGCCACGGGGACCAGTTGTTTTGCCATTGAGAAGGTAATGGGGCGGAGCCTGCTCCCGGTACCTCCAGAGAGGACGACACCCTTCATGATTTCACACCCTTGAGCGGTTGCCACCAATCGGTTCGATTGCGGTACCAATCCACGGTCGTTGACAAGCGCTCTTCGATAGTGTGCTCTGGCATCCACCCGAGCGCCCTTATCTTCGACGAGTCCACCGCATAGCGACGATCATGGCCGGGCCGGTCGGCTACGTATTCGATGAACGACTCATCTCGCCCGGTCAGGTTGAGCAACATCTTCGTCAGGTCGATGTTCGCCACCTGCGCATTCGCTCCGATGTTGTAGACCTCACCCGGAGTACCTTCGTCGACCAGCATGTGGATCGCCGAACAGTGGTCCTCGACAAAGAGCCAGTCGCGTTCGTTGAGGCCGTCACCGTACAACGGGACTTTGGACCCCTCGCTGAGGTTGGTGATGAAGAGAGGAAGCATCTTCTCAGGGAACTGGTAGGGCCCGTAGTTGTTGGTGCATCTCGTGACAATCGCCGGATAGTCAAAGGTGACTCGGTACGACTCGACCAGCAGATCAGCGCCCGCTTTCGATGCCGAGTAGGGCGATGACGGAAGCAGAGGAGCATCCTCTGCAGCGAAACCGTCGGCGATGGACCCGTATACCTCATCCGTCGAGACCTGCACGTAGCGATCCACTCCGTGACGGCGAGCCGCATCGATCAATACTCCGGTGCCAACCACGTTGGTCTCCAAGAACACCGAAGGTCCGTCGATGGACCGATCAACATGGCTTTCGGCGGCAAAGTTCACGACCACATCGTGTTTTGGCATCAATGCCTCGACAAGCTCGGCATCGCGAATATCGCCAGGGACGAACGAGTGCCGATCAGAGCTATCGAGCTCATCGACAGTCGCCTTGACACCGGCATACGTAAGGGCATCGAGGTTTGTCACAATCGAATCAGGTTCCGTGTCCAGGACCCGTCGCACGAAGTTGGAGCCGATGAACCCAGCCCCACCTGTCACCAAATAGCTTCGTCCCACTCTCACTCCTCAGTCGTACAGGTCAGCCTGCTCCAATGGCACGGCGTCCCGATCTTTGTCGGACAGCAATGGTTCGATGCCATCCAAAGGCCAATCAATCCCTATGTCGGGGTCATTCCACAGTATGGAGCGATCCGAGGGAGGGTCGTAATACGTAGTCGCCTTGTAGAGCACGTCGGCCGATTCGGACAGCACCAGGAACCCGTGGGCGAAGCCCGGGGGGATCCAGAGCTGGTGCTTGTTGTCGGCAGACAGCTCGACACCGACCCATTGCCCAAATTGGGGTGAACTCCGACGTATGTCAACCGCGACATCGAAGATCGCGCCAACTGCAACGCGAACTAGCTTCCCCTGAGCGGGGCTGAGCTGGTAGTGCAGGCCACGCAGAACGCCCCTCACGGATCGTGAGTGGTTGTCCTGGACGAAGGCGATCGATGTACCAATGGCGTCGTTGAAATCCCGTTCATTCCACGACTCGCTGAAGAAGCCCCGGTCATCGCCAAACACAGCCGGGGAGACCTGCAAGACCTCGGGCAGCGAAAGCGGCTTGATTTCAATCGGCATAAGTAGATTCTGGTCGGCTAGCGGCCATACTACGAACCGTCAGCCAGGAAACCAATGCACGCACGGCGTCACGGTATTGTCCGATGACCTATCCATCAAACTCGAGGCCAAGATCCACCGATGAGCAAGACTGAGCAGCCAATCGGTTCCAGTGACACGACTGATGCCAAAGACACGATGCGTCGCGAACGTCTTGCTCGAGGTGATCTGGAGGCCAAAGTGGACGATCTCGAACGGCAACTCCAGGTCGAGCGCGCAAAGCTCCAGCGTATCTCGTCACGCAAGTCGGTGCGCCTCGCCCTCAAGACTGCAGCACTGGGTCGTCAACTACTCGGAGCACTCCGCCGTCGGGGGCGCCGTCCGATCAAAGCGGACTCAACGGTCTCTGCCCAGGCCGAAGTGAGCGCCTCGATCTGTCTCCACCGGAACGACTCGGGCCCAGAATCCGGTCCATGGGTAACCATCGTGGTCCTCAATCGTGACGGGGAACAGCACCTCGAGAGGCTCCTACCGTCGCTGCGCGACAACACGACATACCGATCGTTCGAACTAGTGGTTGTCGATAACGGTTCGACCGACAAGTCAATGGATCTGCTCAACGTCGATTGGGGTTTCCCCCTTCAAACAGTCCGCAACGAAGAGAATGTCAGCTTCTCCCGCGGATGTAATCAAGGCATTGCGGTGGCCACCGGGCCGTACGTGATGCTCCTCAACAACGACATCACGCCGATCAATCCCGGGTGGCTTGGCGCCCTGGTCACCAGCCTCGAGGACGATCCGTATCGCGGTGCGGCAGGAACGCTGCTCGTCTACCCCGACCGAGCCGGGTATGTCAGCAGTGATCCCAACACCGGTGCGGATCTCACCATCCAGCACAGGGGTATTTCGTTCAGGTGGCGACGCAACGCGGAGCCGAGCGCAACGGTGCCTTGGGCTTACAATATGGGAGTCGGCGAGGATCCCACCGGTCCCGACCTGACCGCAACGGTCGAAGTTCCCGCCGCGACCGCCGCCTGTCTTCTGGTTCGCCGTGACCTGCTCGACCAGTTGGGCGGTCTCGATGAAGGTTTCATGTACGGCATGGAGGACGTGGACCTCTCACTACGGATTCGCACAGCCGGTTTCTCGGTCGTCATCGTCGGAGCTGCCGCCTTGTATCACCACGAATTCGGTACCCAATCCGTCGTGGCAGCAGCTCGACGGCGGGCCAACGGGCTTGCCAATCTCAAGCATTTCAGCGAGAAATGGGCGCCCCTACTTTCTCGGCTCCTCCAACTCGAATCCTTGCTGCCGGAGCCGCAGCGTCTGCGCCATCGTCCCGCGCCCGTGGTTGCGATCACGCTGAGCCGCAACGACCCCGAGTTGAACGAAGGTGATTGGTCTGCCGCTCACGAACTCGGCGCGGACCTCGCCGCAGCCGGCTACCTCGTTGCTTACGCCGAGCGATACGAGGACCGCTGGTATGACCTCGACAGCGGGGTTGTCACCGTCATCAGCCTGCTGAACGACTACGACGTACGGAGGGCACCCCCCGATGCCACAACAATCGCCTGGATTGCTGATCGGGCCGACCAGTGGACCGTTCACCCGTGGTTCGGGATGTACGACTTCTACATTCCCGGCAACCAACCGATGGCCGAGACACTCGCCGCAGCCGGGGCAACAGTCACCGGAGTAGTGCCTCTTGCCTCGGATCAAGCCAAGCTGATGGCCGCCTCAGTGCGCAAACTGGTCCTGCGACCGCGCATAGCTCTCAGATCGATCGAAACTGGCGAGTCTGGACGGCGAGAGGCCAACTTCACGGCCGATCTCGCAACGGCCTTGCGAAGGAAGGGTGCTCACCCCATGGTCCAAGAACTCGACGAGTGGGAAACGTCCGCCGCACAATGCGTTGACATCGCAATCCAGAGGGGGGTCAGTTCGTATCGGCCTAAACCCGCCCACAAGAACATCATCTGGATCATCGATCCCACCGCCCAAGTCACTCGACGTGATTGC
>JAAETI010000913.1 GCA_024228555.1 bacterium
ATCGACTCACGGTGAGAACCGACGCTCAGATCAATCGGGACAACGAGCTGGTGAAGGTCAAGACGAAGCGTTCGTTCCGAACCATCAGAGTCGATCCGGTTACGATCGACCGCCTTGCTGATTGGCGCCGCCACCAGGAAACGGCCGAGCATTCGGCTGGGGTCGCATGGGCTGGCAACGAGCTTGGGCTCGTCGCCACGACAGCTCTCGGCACCCCAGTCAACCAACGCAATGTGCATCGCACGCTCGGCCTAGCGAGCCGGAAGGCGGGAATCGATCCAACAGTGTCCGGGTACGACCTTCGGCATACCGCCATCACGTTCCAGATCGAGAAAGGGATCCCAGTCCACCGGGTAGCCGACTGGGCCGGCACTTCCGAACGGATGATCTGGGACGTCTACCGCCACCTGCTGAACGAGGTTAGGGTCCCCCGCTGAATTATTCGCGCGGTGTAGGGTGTTGGTGTGGAGGTCACGGTTGAAGCGCTCACTCGGTTCTGGGAGACGATGTCTCCGTTGGTGGATGAGCGTCAGCGGCGGTTGATGGCGGGTGGGTTGGCGCACATGTTGGGTCGGGGTGGCCAGGCCCGGGTGACTGAGGCGTCGGGGATGAGTCGTTCGACGGTGATTGCGGGCATGAAAGAGGTCACGGCCGGGGTGGAGCCGTCGGATCGGGTGCGAGCGCCGGGTGCTGGGGCCAAGCCGTTGATCGAGACGCAGCCTGGTTTGTTGGCAGCGCTTGATGAGTTGGTGCATCCCGACACCAGGGGTAATCCGATGTCGTTGTTGCGGTGGACGTCGAAGTCGACCGCGAAACTGGCTAAGGAGTTGATTCGGAAGGGGTTCCAGGTTTCTGATGACACCGTGGGCCGGTTGTTGAAGGCCATGGGGTACTCGTTGCAGTCGCCGGCCAAGGTGAAAGAGGGCACCAGTCACCCTGACCGGGATGGCCAGTTCCGGTATCTGCATGGCCTGGCCGGCGAGTTCACCACTGCTGGTGACCCGGTGATCAGTGTTGACACCAAAAAGAAGGAACTGGTCGGGCCATTCGACAACGGCGGGGTTGAGTACCAGCCCACCGCTGAGCCGGTCGAGGTCAACTCTCATGATTTCCCCGACCCCGTGCTGGGACGGGCGATCCCCTATGGGATCTACGACGAAACCAACAACGAGGGCTGGGTCACCGTTGGTGATGTGGCTGACACCTCCGAGTTCGCCGTGAACGCCATCCGGTCATGGTGGAACCAGATGGGAGCCCACCGATTCCCAGACACCACCCGGCTGTTGATCACCGCCGATGCCGGCGGCTCCAATGGTCACCGGGTCCGAGCCTGGAAGAAACACCTCGCCACCCTGGCCGCTGAGACCGGCCTGGAGATCACCGTCTGTCACTACCCGCCCGGCACCTCGAAATGGAACCGGATCGAACACCGCATGTTCAGCTTCATCACCATGAACTGGCGAAGCCGGCCCCTCACCTCCTACCGCACCATCATCGAACTCATCGCCGCCACAACAACCGAGACCGGCCTCCAGATCCGAGCCGAACGAGACACCGAATACTACGCCACCGGCATCAAAACCACCGACGCCGAAATGGCCGAACTACCCCTCACCCGCCACACCTGGCACCCCGACTGGAACTACACCCTTCACGCCACCCCAAACGCGTAACCAATCAAGCGGGGCGCCCTTACTTCGGAGTACAGGGCTGAGATTGTCGGGTTGTGTGGTCGTGGTGACCGCTCGGTCGGTGAGGTGGCTAAGGATTTCGGGTTGAGCGAGTCCGCGGTTCGGGCGTGGGTGAAGCAGGACGAGATCGATACTGGGTGTAGTCCTGGGTTGAGTAGTGATGAGCGGGCTGAGCTCGTTCGGTTGCGGGCGGAGAACCGCCGGTTGCGAGGCGATGTCGACATTTTGAGGCGTGCTACAGCTTTCTTCGCGAAGGAGACCCGATGAGACTGCAATCGTTCATCGAGGCGGAAAGAGCTGACAGTGGTGGCAGCGTGAAGCGTTGCTGTGAGCTGTTCGAGGTCTCCCGTTCCGCCTTCTACACCCGAACCA
>JAAETI010000914.1 GCA_024228555.1 bacterium
CGCCCCGCAGGTTGCGCGGATCCAGAGTTTGGGCTTGTTTGGTGCGGTTGGTGAGTTTAACTGCCGTTACATGGAGACCGTTGGTACGCCATGCCACCAACGGGATTGCCCCGACCGTGCCGCCATGGAGCAGATCGACGGGATCACGTGAAACGGGGACTCGGACAATGCCGGGGCGGTCTATGAGCAGACGAGACGGCGCGTAGAGTTGTTGGGCCGCGAAGCGGGTCAGCTGGATATAGTCTGGCCGATCCGGTCCCGCCTCATTACTGGCAGTGGCACTATCCTTGGTCGTTCCAGCGTTACCAGTGACATAGATCTGCATATGGTGGCTTGCCCCACCCTTCTTGACGGCCGTGACATCGAACAGGTAGATACGTCCACTATCGAGTTCGCGCACCATGAGCCGGTTCGACCCAAAGGGCGCATGCGCCAACAGATAGACCGTGCCGTTGACACTCTGTGTACGCAGCAGTGCTTGAACTGGTGCCGGTACCCCCACCTTCACCGAGGTAGGAAATTCGATCCGCTGTTCCTGGCCGACTTTAAGTTCCAGCCGGATCGGTGCCTTCTTCCACTCGATCCGTTCGGGTGTTTCGGTCTCGGCATGGCCCAGCGACTGCAGCAATAATAGAGCTACACCCAGCCAGGTGACGATAGCTTGATTGAAGGTATTGGTTTCTCGCATACGTTGCCCTTCTTCCGTTATTTTTCTTGCTCGGCGTCTACGCCAAGCTCCGACTCATTCAGCCGACGCGGCCCATCGCTGGCAAAGCCATCCAACGCCAGCCCCCAGGGGTTCGCTTCCGGATCCACAGAGAGACTCACGACCCGCAGGGGATAGCGAATGGCGGTCTTTTTCACGGTCATGCCCTTCACCGACTCGAACAGATCGAGATCCAGCCAGACCACCCAAACACCAAGTGCGAGAACATCGATACGGCGTTCTTCGTAGCCGTGCCCGGCGATCTCGTGCACACCCCGCACCCGGTAGGCCAGTTCGCCCTGCCGCCCTTTTAGGTCCATATCCGCCATGAGCTCCGCCCGATAACTTGGGGTCACATACGGTGATATGCGGAAGATGGCCTTGCCATAGTCCTGCGCGCCGTCTTCCGGCCAACGATTGAGCTGCTGAAATATGTAGTAGGCAAAGGCATACACATTGGCCGCAGGGACTTCATTGACCAACAGTGTCGCTCCCGAACGCAGATCCGGGGGCACATGTACGGTCAGTTGCTTAGGTGCCTGACTCCAGCCAAACCAAAGCACCAGTATCACGACGAATTGGAGGCTGATAACCACCCACAGCGAACGAAGGTGGGCACGGACGTTATCGATCTCGGTGCGGTAACGTCGCATACTTTGTCCTCCCGATATCCCAGGAACCACTACGCCGAATGAATGACGAGTGGCGCAAACCATGGTCAGACAACCAGATGCTGAGCTGTTGCTGGTAGTAGCCGTCCGGGCGACCACGCTTTAGACGCTGGAACAGACTCGCCATCACGATTACGGTGCCGACCACACCAACGCCGGCCAATCCAAATCCCATCGTGACCGCACCCATCAAACCAGCCAGGAGGAGACTAACGGGTAACCAGATGAGCGCAGCCACACCCACGATGATGCCCAGTTCCGACGACGAGCAGCCCTTGAAGATCACAGGCTCCACATTGAGCCGGTCGGCTAGAATATCGTTTTGTTCAGACATCGGTTAGATAACGCCTGCGGCTTCGGTCAGCAGATAGCTGGCAAAGATCAGCACAATCGCACCCACGATGCCGAGTACGCCCACTTCGGCCCATTCGGCTTCACCCACGCCAGCCCCGTAGAACTAGACAAACCCGAA
>JAAETI010000915.1 GCA_024228555.1 bacterium
CCACGGAGAGGGCTTACTATCAGCGGGAAGAGATAGCGCAAGCCGTTGCCTTGGCCCGGAAGGACGCTGAAGCTCATCGTGTGGTACCCGTCTATCTCGATGGCTCACCCGACGAGGTGTCCGACGTTCCATACGGGTTGCGGCTTAAACACGGAATCGCCCTTGGTGGCGATGTAACGCTTCAGACCGTCGCTGACCGCCTGGTGTCCGAGATGACCGCCATGGAGGGAGTAGGACAGCTGAAGGTGGCGCCGTCGACAGGGGTCTCGGACATTTGGAACGTTCCGTTTAGGCGGAACCAGTTCTTCGTCGGGCGTGAAGAGTTGCTGAGCGATTTAGGGAGTCGAGCCAAGAGCATGACGCCGGTTCTGGCGCTCAACGGGATGGGGGGTGTCGGTAAGACCGAGTTGGCAATCGAGCACGCCTACCGGCAGCGTGACCTTCTCGATGTGGTGTGGTGGGTTCGAGCCGAGTCGCCCTCGCTGCTTGCTGCTGATCTCGCCGTCCTGGCCGATGTCGTGGGGGTA
>JAAETI010000916.1 GCA_024228555.1 bacterium
TCCATCAGGGCCAAGGTCCGGCAACGAACCCATCGACGCTACGCCAGCACCGACCTGGACATCGTGGTCGCCAACCTCAACCCCGTCCTACGGGGCTGGGGAGCGTACTTCCGGCACGGAAACTCCACCCGGAAGTTCCAATACATCGACAACTACGTCCGGCAACGAATGGCCAAGTTAGCCAGCATCAAACACGGACTCCGAGGAACCAACTGGACCACGACGTTCAACTACCAGTGGGCCAAAGACCTCGGCATCCATGAACTCAACGGAACAGTCGGCAACCAGTCTGCGCATGCCAAGCGATGACTCGTCTACAGTGAGTGTACGCGTTTGGTGCGATAACTGGGGGTGAGGCTGATGTTACAGCGAGTGGCTGATGTTGAGTGTGAACGCTGTGGGGACGTCATCCGCCACCAGATCGGCGAGCACGAAGGCTCCCGCCGCTGGGTTTGCCCGAAGTGTCTTGGTGTCGAGTGGGCCGACTGGGTGGCCCAGATCACGAACTTGGCCCTTCAGAACCGGGCCGCGTGATGGCCACCAGCAATGTTGTCCGCCTCCCTGGTCCCTCTGATGGCAGCGAGCTGTTGGAGGCGGTCGGGTCGTTCCTGGTTGATGCTGACCTGGCAGCGTCGACCGTCGAAGTGTACGAACGCACCCTGGAGGCCCTGATCGCTGATATCGGCGGCGACGTTGACGTGGCGTCGATTACTCGAGCTCAGATCGACCGGCACCTGAAAGCCCGGTACGCAGATACAGCAGCGACGACGTTCAATCGGAACCTGGCCACGATCGGGAGTTTCTTCACCTGGTGCGAGGACACAGACCTGATCACCATCAGCCCGTCCCGGAAACTCCGGCGCCGTAAAGTCCGGGTCAGTATCGAGGCTGAACGCCAAGCCCGACCCATTCCCTTCGACGAGTTGCAGGCCCTGTGGCAGGATCACCGGGCTCATTCGTTGCGGGATCGGACGTTTTGGGTCATGGCCTATGAGACAGCGGCCCGCTCCGCTGAACTCCTCGGTCTCGACATTGAACACCTTGACCCGGCCAACAAAGAGGCAGTCGTGATCGGCAAAGGCGGCTCGGCTGAACGCGTCTACTGGGCATCGGGCACCGCCCGGCTCTTACATCGCCTCATCACAGGACGCACCGCTGGGCCGGTGTTCGTAACCGACCGGCTACCCCGTTCCCATGTTCTACCCGCCACCAGTGACCTATGCCCCACCACCGGCCGGGCCCGGCTCTCCTACCGCAGGGCCGCTGAAATCTTCACCACTGCCTCAGGGGGGAGGACCCTGCACCAACTACGCCACTCCGCCCTCACCCACCTAGCCGAGAACGGCGAATCGTTGGTCAAGCTCAAAGCCAAAAGCCGGCACCGATCCACCCGCAGCCTCGAGCGCTACACCAACCCCTCAGCTGAAACCATCCGAGACCTCACCAACCGCCACGACCCCAACCGGCGAACACCACCCCACTAATCGTCTACCCTGGAACACGACATGAGCCACGACAAATCACCGTTCGACGTGTTGGCCTCACCCGAGGCCATGCCCTTGGCTGAAGCTCGCCGCCTGATCGTCTGGCAACGTGTCATCGAAAAGACCGGCCAAAGCGACATGAGCTGTGACGAAGCCTGGGCCTGGTACGAAGCCAACCGAGCCAAAGAACACGAAACGGGCCAAGTGCTGGTCACCGAGTGACCCCCTCCATCACCACCAGAGCACGAGCCACCTGGATCTCGCTACCCGACAGGGACTTCAACGCCATCGATGACCTCATGGCCCACCTGATCGAAGCCGAGCACTCCGACCAAACCGTCAACCTCGACATCCTCGCTGAAATCGACGTCGGCTACTACACCGCCACCGTGTACCGCACCGACATGCTGACCGCCCTCGTCGAAAACACCCGCAACCAGATCTACGCCCTAGGCCGACCCTTCTGAAAGCGGGCCCGAGTAGGACTGCTGGTAAGAAATATCGTGCCGCACCACCATTGCAGGTTGACTAGCGTGACTCTCGGTTCCGTTGTTCCTCACACCCCGGATCTCGTCACCACCTACGTGGCCGACTGGCGGGATGCAGAGGGCAATCCCGTGCCCGATCTGCCATAGCCCTGTTCGGGGCCTGCTCGTTTTTTGGACAAAATGTCGCGTTTGGCAACACGGACGGTGTCGACAACCACTGAGAGTCGACGGAATTCGAGGCCAGTAGTCCTGAAGCGCTCCTCCTGGCCGATTCAGCTGCCGACGGTGTGCGAATTCGGCCGTTCGGAGTACGTTCGGTCCCACAAGGTGATGTTCAGATGCGTCCGGTGGTCAGATTCAGCCCCTGAGCGTGGCTATGAGGTCTGTTCCGACCACGCTGAGCGATCTGAACTGCAACATCCTGTCCAAAAAACGAGCAGACCCCAAGTAGACAGCCTCTTCGGGGTCCGGCCATCAAATGGACGAAATGTAGCGGTGTGTCTCACTCACGGAGGTGGATGGATCGCGTTCGACCACTTCAGGTGACTGACTGAACCTCCACTCTCGCGAGTTGAAGCGTCGA
>JAAETI010000917.1 GCA_024228555.1 bacterium
CGACGGCGAAGCCAAGAACTCTGGCCAGAAGTCCCAGGAGTCTGACCAACCGCACCGACATCTGGGAAGTCGCCCCGTTCCGTAGTTATCGAGAGTCTCGCGGCGCCGTGCGCGAGGGCCGCGTGTCGGAGATCAGACCGTACTGCGATTCCCGAGGTGAAGGTAAGGGACCGAGCCCATTCCCGGCGATCGGGGGCAGGGGGCGGCCGGGAATAGGGGCGGACATTAGGGGATTCGTCGGCTCGCGGGTTGAGGGCTGGCGGATGACTGGGCTACATGAGACCCCAAACCTCAGTTCTTGGGGTCTCGATCAGGGCTCGGGGTTGGATCAACGACCGACGTTGACCACGCGCTCGGGGGGTAGTTCGTGTTGGGCCGAGGTCAGCTGTCGTCGTTGCCATCGCCGGCCATCTTCGGTAGGAACGCCGCCATGATCGGAGCGTTCGAACGCCACCGTCCGCCTGACAGCTTCACCACGAGCCCGAACTCGGCTAGTCGGTTGAGGTCGCGGCCCAACAGACGTGACCCTGCCTTGGCGTACAGCTGCGCGACCTTCGGGGTGAGCCCGGTGAGGTCGTCTTTCGGGAGCGGCTCACCGGCGCCCATGGCGAGCACAAGGGTGCGTTGCCTGTCGCGGGTTGCGGTGGCTGGTAGTTCGTTCATGGTCTCGTGCACGTAGTTCGTCCACGCGACCCCCATCTGGTGAGCGCGGACCATGGACATCTGTTCGCGGAGGCCGTCGACCAGACCCTCGATCGCATACTCCGCGAAACCGATTGTGTCGCTCGCCTTGCTGGCTCGGCTCAACTCCCGGTAGTACCGGTCCCGGGTCAGGTTGTAGTGGTCGGATAGCAGGGCTGCGGCCGGTACCGGGATCTGCCCGGAGCGGGCCAAGATCAGGAACTCGATCAATCGGGCCGTGCGGCCGTTGCCGTCGCCGAAGGGGTGGATCCACGCCATGTAGAGATGCGCGTAGATCGCTGCGGCCACACTGGTCGCGAACTGGATCTCGGGCGGGGCGTCGGGTTGGTTGAACTTGTCACTTTCCAGCCACTCGCACAGGCGCTCGACGAGGTGCTCGCACGATTCGTGAGGCACCCCCCGGTAGTCCATGACCCCGACGTTGTAGGTGCGGATCTGGCCAGGCACGGCTTCGTCGTCGTAGTCGGTGCCCTCCAGGATCCGTCGGTTGAACTCGCAGATGAGGTTCAGGGTGATCGGTGGGGCCTTGCCGTCGATGACTTGCCGATCGACCTCGGACAGGACCTCCAGCACGTTTCGGATCTCACGTTCCTGGTACTCCCGTGATGTTGGCGCCTTGAACGTTCCATCGGCGATTCCTTGGGCTTGCTCGACGGTGAGGGTGTTGCCCTCGATCGCTGCGGTGGCATGGGCGCCCTTCACGAGAGTGACGCTCGAAATGCGTTGAGCGACCGCTGGCGCAATTGGTGTGCCGGCCAAATCCTCGCATTTGGCGCGTGCCTCACCGAGGCGCATCCAACCGACTTTGCTGAGGTTGTTGAACGCCGTGGCATCGAAAGTGATCCATGGATGCGATTCCTGGTACAGCAGTGGGTCGCCCATTGCAGCAATATATCGGCATGTAGCGCTTACTTCCTAGGCAAACGGTCCAGTACTTGGTCCATCGGCCACTCCACTGCCTGGTCCCATACCCGGGGCGGGCCGCGTTGATCGTCCGCTGCCTGGCTGCCATCGAGCGCCGGCTGAAGCGGCAGAGCCCGACCGAACGAGTCAACGGCTGGAGCCACATCTGCGTACCCCTACCCGTCTACTACGGGCGACCGGTGGCAACCCGGTCCTTGGGTTTGGCCAGTGGATACCGAGAAGCCACTCGATTGGCAGCTCGGCGTCTAGGTGCCCCGCTCCCATGCGGTAGGGGACGGTCGGCGGCAGTGGTAATACAAAGGGTTGGGGTCGTGCCGTTGTAGGTTCAACGAATGTGGTGCGTCTACGCGTAGCCCGCTTGTCCGTGCTGCTCCTGTTCCTTTCCGGTTGCGGAACCAGCGATGATCCGTATTCGTCGAGTAGCGCCGTTGTCGGGCCACCGAATCCCCGGTAGTGATGGCTGATCCGGAGCTTCGCCCGTTGCCTGCTCACGGGACTGCGGCATCACGAAGTCCCGGTTAGCCGGGGACAGGCCGAGAGGGGCCAGGTGCGACGGGGAAGCGGGCGATCGTGGCTGCGAAGTCGACCGCTGCGCGTCGAAGGTCATCAGCGGTCGCTCGCACCCGGAGCACTTCGGGAGTCCCGGCGCCGCGGCGACTCTGGCGAACGTCTGGAGGCAGGAACTCCAGATCCAGGTCGATAGTGAGCAGCGCGCGTCCGTTCTCCCAGCTCACACTTGGGAACTGGAGGTTGGGCTCAATAAGCCAGGGAGGACGAGGAGATTCAGTGCCAACATTGCGCTCGCCCCGATTGGCAAGTTCGAATAGCCATCCGCAGATGAGCGGAGCCACGTCGCATGTCAGGGCTTGTGACCGGAAGTCCCACGCACGGCCGTCGCGCGTTGCGCAGCCTTCCACCATGTACCAGCTGAAGCGCTTCTCGGGATCCTCGGCGTCTGGGAACTGGTAGCCGTCTATTGCAAGGCGCAGCGAGTCTCCGTCAGTCGTGCCCAGCTTCAATCCGTCGCCTTCGGGTGGCGATTCGATTGCAGCCCAGATGAAGGCGTTGGATCGGGAAGCGAGTCGCAGGACATCTCCACGGCCGAATGGCTGACTGTTCGGGTACTCGATCTGCAAGTACTCGAGCAACTCGTCAACAGCGAAGGGCCCCAGGGAAGTCTCGTAGTCCTCGAACGCCGCTTGAACATTCCGCCAATCGTCGAACTGTCTCGTCGTGAGACACATGCCGGTGTCGGTGTGGACGATCGTGATCGGCTCGCCTGAGTGCATGGTTCAGAGGCCTACGGATCGACGTCGTCGTCAGCTGCCGTACCTTCGAGGTAGCTCAGGAGCGTCCGGCCGAAGTCGGTCACCCCGTCGACATACAGGCCATACCCCGATTCCTGACCCAGAAGAGCATGTCGTACCAACGCAGCGACGACTGGCTTCGGAAGTTCGCCGAGGGCCTCGAACCGCTCGGCTCTCCGAGCATCGGCGCTCACCTTCTTCTGATCGCTGTCGTTCTCCATCTCGAGTTCGGCATCGGAAGGGAATCGGGCCATTTCCGATAGCCCCCGAATATGGGGCCACTCGAGATCAAGTAGTGCAAGGGTCAAGAGCTCCAACTCGTCGACTGGTTGGTCTGTGCTCGTCGAAGCTCGGTCGGCGAGGAGTCTGCCGAGTGCTACCGCCTTCTCGTTCGAGAGTGAGGTCGCCGCGCTCTCGGCGGATCGGATGAAAAGGTCAGCGAGGTTCTCATCCTCGGAGAGCCTCTCGATCAGCTCGTCAGGTGAACCCGCGTATCTCTCGAAGCTGGACTCGGCGAAGCTCTGGAGCCGTTCTTGGCGCCGTTCCCGCACGTCTTCGTAGACGATCGAAAGAGCGCCGCCGAGATAGGGCACAAGGGAAAGGGCGGCCTTGACAGCTGTGTCAGCGCGGCTTCCGGGCTCGATACGGCTCACTCGATCACGCTACCGACTGCACGAGGGTCACGATGTCGCCACCGATCCACGAAGCCCAGGACCACCCACCTATCGACGAGCCCTGTCCAGATCGCGTGCTCCGGCATGTGCCATCTACCCGGCGTTCTGTGGCAGTCGGCGGCGGGATATTGGGCGCGCGGTATGGGGCAGCCCGATTGTGGGCTCTCCCCGGGACATCAGCCCAAGACGTGGATCACCCGCACAACCGGCGTTAGGAGATAGTCGACGGCGGGATATTGGGCGCGCGGTATCGGATGGTCCAAGCGGCCCGTCAGATGGCGCCGCCCTCCTGATGAACGCACTGCTCCACCAGTGCCTCACACCCCTCGTGAGCCATCTTCCTGGTGTTTCGTAGGCCGCGGCGTCGGGCCAACCGGCTCAGCCCACGCTCGTGTTCGTAGTAGCCGAAGACATCGGCCGGGTAAACGAGGTCCGCAACTAGGCGACCCGCGTCTGGGTCCTGCTGGCCGATCGCCACGATCTGGCGGGCTCCGTCGATCGGGTCTCGGCGGCCTTCCACCACGTCGCGAGCGATCGGACAAGCAAGAGTGAGCAGAGCCCGTTCTGAGCTGGGAAGCTCAAGGCCAAGCTCGGCCAACGCCTGTGGCCACAGGTCCGAAGCGTCACGAGGATCGAATGGCCCAAGGTTCAGGCCGGCAAGCTCGACGATTGCGGGCGAGTCGTACCCGAGGACAAGCATCTCGGTCGCAACATCAGGCAGTGCATCGGATCGGAGCAGGCCAAGCTGCCACTGCGCCATGGCTACCCCGAGGTCTATACCGGACATTCCCAGCTCATGAGCCAATAACAGCACAACGGCCTGACGAGGTTGGGGAGCATCTCGTCCGTCGTGCCCTTCAGCCCTAACCAGAGTTGGGGCGGCTACCTGGTTCGCGGCAACGGGAGTCCCTGTTGACCAGCCCCATGCCGGCGTTCGGCGGCAGGGGACGGGCGGGTTGTTGAGCGCGCGGTATGGGATGCCGGCGAGATGTCGTGGCTGGTTGTCGGTGGTCGACGACCGTGACGTGATCGGCCAAGACCCGGGCCGGATCGCCTCATCGGGCCGGAGCTCGGCTCGCTGGGTTTGGTTGGCCGGCGACCATGACGGGCAGTTTCTTGCCTAGCTGAAGTTCCATGTGGGCGGGAGTTCTGCGCTGCACTCGGCGCACACGAACCAGTCGTCTTTGACGATGTTGGTCGCCTCGCATGTGGGGCATCGCCGGAACATGACCTCGGTCGTGAAGGAGTCAGGTATCGCGACCTTGAGCTGCTTGGCGATGGCGTGGAGGGCAGAGATCGAGCCCGGCTCAGGGCAGTAGCCAGTTGACTGGTTGGTTATCGACTCCACCGTGACCCCGCTTGTTGTGGTGAACGAGATCTCACCTGCGGTTTGAACAGGTGAGCCGCCCGCGATCTGCACGTGTTCACTTTCGCGGGGTCCGAGGCGCAGCTGGCCGGCTGCGGTGATCACGAAGGTGAGCGGGCCAGGGCCGAGTTGTTCGATCGTGGCTTCGAGGTCTTGTGGGGCGCGAACCTCGGAGATGAGACTCGCGCCTCGCTCGAGCAAGTGAGCGGGCCCGACGAATCGGTACAACGTGGTCATCTGCGTGAAGGCTACGGCCTGCCCGAGCCGTGTCGCCTGAGACACTCAGGTCGCTGATCCGATCGGCTGGTAGCGGACGACGGTGGAGTCTGACTACTCGCCACCACGAGTGTCGGCTCGCGC
>JAAETI010000918.1 GCA_024228555.1 bacterium
CCGCTTGCCGGTAGGCAACTCGAAGCTCCCGGGTATCGGCGTCCCGATCGACTCCCAGAATCTCGAATGCGTCCATGGTCGTACCTCATGGCCCCGTGACAATCCTAGTCGTAGACCACAACCGGCTCCCGGGTCGCCCCCCGGGATATTCCGTCGCACCGCGACATCACCCTGCCGACAGGGTTCAGGATGTTGCGTCATCATCGACCATTCGCGTTCCAGCGACAAAACTGCGCAGCTCAGGCCACAGCCGATCCCATTGCCACCAATCCCGAGGCCAAATGTCACAGCATCGAACTACTGTTCGGTCATGGACTCGTCGAACCACGACCAAGCGATGACCCCCGAACCGGCAGCTCAATCCGACAAGCCACTGCGTGGACGGGCGCTTGCTCACTGCCGAGCATGGATTGTCGCTGGAACGCGAAGCCAGAGCCCACCCCCAACACCGCTGACTCGCCGACCCAGCCCATGGCCATGGCCATGGCCATGGAATGAGCGAGGCCAGGATCCGACCAGACCACCATGGGAACACCTCGGCTGGCTCTGGACAGCATGAGCAAGACCCATTTGGAGCCGAGGTGGCTGAGTTGCGAAGCAGCTATTCAGGCCCGACGAGGTACCACTACCGATGCCGGCGGTGGGTTCGGGCTTGGCGTTCATTGCCCCGCTTGTAGTTGCCTGTGAGGCGAGCCATGAGCTCCTGGCCGTCACCGGCGGCTACGTCTTCGACGAATGAGGCGGCGGTGTGGCCGCGGAGAGTGGTGACGACTCGCCCATGGTGGGAGATGACGACCTCACCGTTCTTGCGCTGTGTCCAGTCGAACCCGGTTGGCTTGGCCATCGCCCCAGCATGACTCAGGATGCAGTTGGCCGACGCGGTACTGCTCGATTTCTACGGGACGGTGGTCCACGAGGACGAGGTCGTCATCGCTGAGGGCCGTGGACTTGGCCGTCGTGGTCGTCTCCAACATCGACCGTCAAGACATCGAGGCGGCCATCGCCCTCCATGGCCTCTCGTTCGCCGACCTGATCACCAGTGATGACGTGCGGTCGTACAAGCCTCGTCCCGAGCTGTTCAACGCCGGCCTACGTGCGCTTGGCCTCCGACCGGACCAGGTCCTACACATCGGCGACTCCGTGACCAGCGACGTGGCCGGAGCAACCAGGCTCGGTATTCCCGTCGCTCGGGTCAACCGGACCGGCAAGGCCCGGCGGGATGGGATCCAGCCCACCTACGAGACAATGACACTCACCGAGTTGGTCCCCCTGATCCACGCCTGAGTCAAGACCACCGAGGCCAACGGGCCTGACACCGGGGCCCAGACGTCGGCTGAGCCCCAGAGCAGTAGCTCCTCAGGAGGCGTACCACGCGGTCAGGGCGTCAATTGTCGATTGGCTGGAGCGCATCACCCGCCACGACTCGGCTTCGGCCTCGGTCGGCACCGTCCCGTCCTTCACCAGGCTCAGGGCCACGATCTCGTTGCGGTGGACCGAGACCAGCTTCATTTCCGCGCTCTCGGTGAAGTAGACGACGATGGTGCCCCTCGTCAC
>JAAETI010000919.1 GCA_024228555.1 bacterium
ACCATGATCACCCTCGTTGGGGTGTCTGGGACACTGAGGATCTGTCTGGTGGCCTCGCTGCCATCCCCATCTGGCATCTGGACGTCCATGAGGACGATGTCGGGTTCGAGCCGCGCAGCTTCGGTGATCGCTTGGGTTCCCTTGGATGCTTCACTGACGACGGTGACGTCGTCAGTGCTCTCGATGCTCATGGCCATCCCGACTCGGACCAGGTCATCATCGTCGACGAGAAGCACCCGGATCATGATCGGTGACCGGACGTGTAAGGGAGCCGAACCGAGACGAGGAAACCGGCATCGGAGCAAGGGCTCGCATCGAGGTGCCCTCCGAGCATCGTCGCCCGTTCCCGCATGCCGATGATTCCCCGACTGTGATGGCTGTCAGGCAACGCTTGGTGTTGGCGGTCTGCCCGGCCATGATCACGAATATCGACCGCGAGATCGCGATCAGAGAACGTGATGCTCACCTCGGCTTCGGTCGGTCCGGCGTGTTTGAGGGTGTTGGTAAGGGATTCCTGGATGATACGGAACGCTGACTGATCGACGGCGGTGGGCAAGGGTGCGGCCTCGCCGGCGATAGTCGTCTCGACAGGGAGTCCTAGGTCACGGAACTCCTGGATGAGCGTGTCGAGGTTGATGAGGCTGGGACGCAGGATCGGACTCGTCTCAGAGTCGTCCGTCCGTAGAAGACCCAGGAGGTGGTCCATCTCGGCCAGGGTGGCCCGGCCCACGTCGCCAACAGAGTCCAAGGCTTGCCTGGCCCGGGCCGGATTGGTCTCGATCTGTTCCTCGGCCGCTCCCGAGTGGAGGAGCATGACGCTCACGGAGTGACCGACCGCATCGTGCAACTCACGGGCGATGCGGGCCCGCTCGTCATGAACGGCTCGTTGAGCGAGCGCTTCGCGGCTCTGCTCCAGGGCGGTGGCGTATGCCCGCTGGCTACGGATGCTGTATCCGAGGAACCATGCTGCTCCAAAGTAGACGGCGTCCAGTGGCCAGCTGAACCAGCCGACATCGAGTCCCGCTGCCGTCACCCGGAGTTTGATGTAGAGACCGAAGACCTCGGCCAGCAACAGGGCCACGACTGACACCCGGGGTGTACACCAGCGGGCCACGGTGTAGGTGGCGACGATCAACCCAAATCCGAACGACGTCGGCCGGTAGAACAACGTGGCGACGATCGTGGCGTCGAACAGGATGACGGCAAACACGCTGAGGGGATAACGACGGCGCACCATGAGCGGCAACATCAGGAGGGCGACGAGGAGGTAGCCGAGTGCGTCGGCCGATCGAAAGGGCCCGTCAGGACCCAGCTCCTGACGAACCAGGTCGGCCAGGAGCGTACCGGTGAGAATCACAGCCAGAACGGTGTCCTGAACCACTGGGGGAATCTGTCGCAGCCATCGGGGAAGCGCAACGAAGCTCAGGCTTGGCGATTCGAGCGCATCCATCTCCCGAAACTAGCGCTGCGGCGGGATCCGGTCATCCCCCAGGCGGTGGAACCAACGCGCTCTCCCCTACCCCCTCAGAACGATCCGACCCTGTCCAGCTGGGGTATACGCCTGTCTGATCGCAGCCCCTGTCATACCTCGGGGGGGCTGTCGCCGTCGTCCTAGCGGATCCCGTGAAATGCCCCTGAGGAGGTTTCGGGCCATGGCCATTCAGCGCGATCTTCGAATCAGAAGCACACGAACCGTCGGCAACACAACGGAAGGAGGGATCCCATGCATACCGCCCGATCCCTAGCCGCCTCCTCCCATCCTCCAGTCCCCGGTGCCCAACGCCACCCCTGGAAGGAATGGGGGCTGGCAATCATCACCCTCGGGATCTATGCCGCCGTCAACCACTATCGGATCAACCGAGAGCTACGTGATTTTGGGGTCGACGTCGATCCGCTCAAGGCACTCATCGCTCTGGTACCGGGCGGGCTTCTGATCATCCCCCCCTTCGTAACGATCTACCGAACCAGCCAGCGGATCGCCGTCGCCCAGGAGACAACCGGGCTCACACCCACGATCCGTCCCCAGTTGAGCGTGATCGGATCCGTCTTCGCACTCGTACACATCGTGTACCAGCAATCACAGCTCAATCGAGCTTGGCAAGCCGACGCCTCAGGAGAACAAACATGAAGATGCCACAGGACTCGGTACCGGCAGTCCCGGCCATCGGCTCTGCCCCAGCGATCGACGTGCCCGTCGACGCTTCCGATCTCGCCGCCCTACACGACCAGCCAAACGAGGTGGTCGGTTCCGTCTTCCAACAAGCGGTAGTTGCTTTCGAGGAGGAAGCGCCATGACAAACATGACACCCACTAACCAACCTGGTGATCCAATGTATGAGCACCAACCAGCCGATAGTGAGTCGGCCGGTTCGGTCTTCGACTGGATCGGACATCGAATCCGACCGATAGCGGTGGCCGGGATCGTGCTCGCAATCGTGCTCGGCGCAGCGGGGTTCGCCGTTCGGCTCGCCGACAAGCTGGCCAACGGCCCGGACCAGCCGGCGTTCAATCCCGGTGGTGAGATCTACGACCTACAGGAACGAGCCGGTGATCTGTTCGATCCTGCGACAGAAGTGCTGACCACGATGTTCTTCGTCGAGTCTCCGAACCCGACAACGGGGGATGTGCTGACCCAGAGCGCACTGTCGGAGTTCCTGGCCAACTCCGAGGCACTCAAAGCTGATCCCGAGTCTCAGAAACATCTGACCTCGACA
>JAAETI010000920.1 GCA_024228555.1 bacterium
CGCGAGCAGCGACATCGCGATTTCCGCCGGAACCAGGATGGCACCCGGAGGCATCATCCTCGGCCTGGCGGTCGGCGGGGAGGGCGCTGGTGATTTTGCGCTGGGCGGTTCGGTGGTGGCGAACACCATCAAGCCGACCATAGATGCCCATGTGACGGGGGGAGCGACCATCCTTTCCGCCGGCGGGAATATCACGGTTGCCGCGCAGGAACGCGACCTGGTGATATCGTCCGGGGCGGGGGTCATCAGCGCGAGCACCGGTTCAAAAGGCGGGGCCGCCGTCGGCGCGGCCGTGCCGACCAACACGGTCGAGAGCACCGTGAGGGGGTATGTGGAAGATGCTCAGACGTTCGAATCGACCGGCGGCACGGTCAATGTCACGGCCGACCGTGAAGATACCCAAATCGTTGCTGTGGCGCTGGGTGGGGATAAGGCTGCCAGTTTCGCCCTCGGCGCCTCTGTGGCTACAAATACCGTCACGCATACAACGGATGCCCACGTATCCGGAGGTACGAAGGTTTCGGGTAAAGCGGGCGTCATGGTTCAGGCCACGGAAGAGTCACCGGTCATCGTGGCGGCGGCCGGCAACTTTGCCATCTCGAACAAGGGCGTTGCCATCGGTGCGTCCGTGCCCACCAATACGGTCACCCGCCACCTGACCGCCTACGTGGGGGACGAAGATCAGACAGATTTCGACCAGGGGGCCGATGGGGCCAGCCTGAACTCGACGGCCGGGGCCGTGACGGTCGCGGCGACCCGGCAGAACAGCCTGCTGCTGGCGATCGGGGTCAGCGGCGTGGGTGCCGAGAACTTCTCACTGGGCGGTTCGGTCGTGGAGTCCAACATCAAGTCCTCGACCGTCGATGCCCACGTCTGGGGCGGCACCCTGGACGGTAACCAGGGGGTGGTGATCCAGGCCAAGGATACCAACGCCACCAACGTGGCCGGCGCGGGCAATCTGGACTTGAGCTTTCTCTTCCAATCCAGCGGCAGTAACAACGCTGACAACAGCCAGGTTCAGCAGCAGGATCTCGTCAGGAAGGCCACCCAGAATGCTGAGGAAGACCTGGACAATGATGAGAGCATCTCCAATGCCGAGGAGGTGGTTGAAGATGATTTAATGTCTCAAGAGGAAGCCGACCCTGAGCAGATAGCAAGACATGGTCTAGATGATTTTGGACAGGCGCTAGGGCAGTATCAATTAGCGATAGAAGAAGAACCCGCTACTTTTCCTTCTCTCTTTCTGCCTGAATCTGATGACGACTCCCTTCTTCCGTTTGATGATCTGGAAGACGCCGGCGTTTCTATTGGCCTGGCGTTAGCCAATAACCTGGCCTCCCGGGACACTCAGCCCAGGGTCCAGGCGTTTGCCTCCGACGCGACGTTGACATCTGACGCTGGCACGATCCAAGTCACCGCCGATCAGACGGTACTGTTCGTCACGGTGGCCGGCAGCGGCTCCTTGTCCAAAAGCGGGGTGACCCTCGACGGCACGGAAGCCACCACGGTCTACCGGCCAATCACCAAGGCCTACATCGACGCGACGGGCGCCACCTCCTCGACGGTGAAGGCCAAGGGGAACGTCATCGTGGCCGCGAACAACATCGTGCATGCCATCACCATCGCCGGCAACATTGCTTTTAACAAGAACGGCAGCAGTGTGGCGCTGACGTTCGCAACCATGGACCACACCGAGGGGACCACCGAAGCCTACATCGACCACGCCGACGTGATCGCCAAGGGGGATATCGCCGACTCGACCGTGAAAACAGGAGTCAAGGGCCAGCTTCAGACGATCAACGACTTTCGCGGGGTGTCCGTGGCGGCTACGTCCAAGCAAGTCTTCACCACGGTCGCCGCCGGGATCGAGGTGGCCGGCAAGCTCAACGTGGCGGCCTCGGTGAGCATTAACCTGGTAGGCGGCGGCGATGATCTCCTCACCAAGGCCTTTGTGGGTGAGGGCGCGACGATCAACCAAACCGTAACCGATACGGACGGGACGATCATCGATGACAATTCGGACGCGAACGCCAGGCAATCGATCAACGTCTTTGCCCATAGCGATACGACGATACAGGGCGGCGGCGGCGCCTTCGGGGTGAGCACGGGAGAAACGTTTGGTTTTGGCGCAGGGGTCGATGGGGGGCGGATGAACAAGACCACGGAGGCCTACCTGGCGGCGAGCGTGGCGAATGCGGCGAATGTCATCTCCGTGCAAGCCTATTCCGACGAAGACCTCCTCTCCTTCGCCGGCTCGGTGCAACTCAGCACCGGTGAAAGCCCTGAACTGGCGGGTGCCCTGGGTGTGTATGTCTTCGACCTGACGACCAATGCCTACATCGGCAGCTTCAACGGGGGCGGGGCGACCAAGACGGTGCACTCGGATGGCAGTGTGCTGGTGGCGGCCAACAATGATACGACGATCAACTATATCACCGGGGCGTTGGAAGCCACGACCGGCGATGCCGCTGTCGGCGGTGCATTGGCGGTCAACGTCTCGACCGGCCACACCAACGCGTTCATCAGCGATGATGCGGTGGTGACGGCGCTGGCGGGAGAGATGACCGATACCATTGCGGCGGCTACCGGCGGCTACAAGATCACATTTTCCGATGATACCCCCGACGACGGCAGTTCGGTGGCGCCGCCCGGCAGCGTGCCCTCGGGGACGGCAGGGGACGGCCTCGTCACGGCCGACGATCCGGTCTGGACGAAGACGCGCGCAGCGGCCGCCACCTATAACGACATTCAGGGCGTGGCGGTGACCTCGAATGTGTCCGAGACGATCAAAGGGTACGTGGTGGCTGCCGGGGTTTCCAAAGCGATCACCGTCGACATTGGGGGCTTCATCCCCGTGAGTACGCGCCACTCGGTGGCCTACATCGCGGGCGAGGTGAACCAGGGTGCGGACGACGTCACCGGCGTCACGCAAGACGTGGTGGTCTCCGCCAGCACGGACTACCACGCATTCGGGCTCGTTATTCCGATCGCGGTCTCCGCCGGCGGCGGCACGAACATAGCGGGTGCCGGGGGTGTGGGCTGGATCAGCGCGAACCTGACCACCGAGGCCTACATCGCGGACGGCGCCCGGGTGTCGGCCGGTGGCGGCGTCTGGGTGGTGGCGGCGGCCACCGAGCATGTGACGCGCTACACGATCGGTGGTGCAGGCACCGCATCCGCCGGGTCCGGAGGGGCTGTCGAATTGAGCGTGACCGGTGTTTTTCTGACGAGCACGACCACCGCCGACATCAGGGGCGGGACGGTCGGTGATCCGACGATGGTCTCCGCAGGCGGCACGGTGCTGGTCTCGGCCACCGACGATACGGTGGCGACCGGGGTGGCGGGTGGCGTGGGAGTTGTCCTCTCGGAGGACGGAGTTCTGGGCGGCGGCGGCGGGGTTGCCTACACCCATATAGACAAGACGACGGTAGCGCGCATCAGCGCGCACGCCCAGGTGGATGCGACCGGGAACGGCGGCACGGTTGCTGTGCTCAACGGGGAGATCGACCGCGCGAACCAGGATTTCTTCACCGACGACAGCTTTGTCGGGGTAGCGGTGCAAGCCCAGTCCTCGGAACACCTGACGAACTTTGGCTTCGCGGGCGCGGGGTCGGCTATGGTCGGTGTTGCCGGGGGCGTGACCTACACCAATGTCGATTCCGACACCACGGCGACCATCGAGGGGGGCGCATCTGTCAGTACGGCGCAATCCGTGAACGTCTCCGCCTCGAATGCGGTGGTGGTGCTGGATGTGGGCGGGGCGTTTGCTGTGGGGGGCGCAGTCAGCCTCTCGGGGGGCGTCGACGTGGGGATCATTCGGAACACCACGACGGCCGTCGTCGAGAAGGACGCAGTGGTCCAGGCCAGCCGCGATGTGTCGGTCTATGCACTGTCATTGAAGCACGTCACCAGCTATGCGGTGAGTGTGGGGGTGAGCGGCGTAATCGGCGTGGGTGCCTCGGTGGCGGTGTGGACCCTGGGTGATGCGTTGGACTCCAGCTTCGATACGATATCCACCAGCGGCAACGATGGTCTGGCCATTCAGGATAACAGCGATTCCAGCGATCCCACCTATTCCAGCTTTGCCGGCTACGCCGACGGGCAAAGCGATCGCTCCGACGTGACCGACGCCATGTCGGGCTACACCAGTCCTGATGATCAGCCGGATGGCAATGTCAATCAAACGGCGTTTCTGAGCCTTCGCGAACAGACCTCGGGGACCGTGGCGGCCCAATCGACGGCCCAGGGCACGGCGGCCAGCGAGGCCATTCTGGTCTTTGATACGTCGAAAACGGCCGGAATCACAAAAGTGGTGATCGCAGGTCAGGTTACTGCGACCAACGGGGATGTCAGCGTCGGGGCCAAGGAAGACCATACCCTGAAATATGTGGCAGGCGCCGTCGTCGCATCACTTGGCGCCAGCATCGGGGCAGGGATTGGCGTCGCCACGATCAACGGTAACGCACTGGCTCAGATCGATGGTGTCGTTACGGCGGGCGGTGGCCTGTCGGTCACGGCCGATCAACAGGGTCATCTGGACGGAACCGCTATTATTGGTGAGGCGTCCGTTTTGGGGAGCGCGGGCGCAGGGGTGGCGATCATCAATGACCACAGTCAGCAGGAAGCGTCGATCCGGGATGGGGCCCAGGTCCGGGCAGCCTCCTCGGTCGATGTGACGGCCAGCCATTCCTATAGCAAGTTCGAAACCCTGGCGGTGGAGGCAGAGCTAAGCGTCGTCGGGGCCGCCGGGGCGTCCGTCGCGCGCTCCCTGGCGGATGGGTCCACCAAGGCATTCATTGGCGACGCCATGATCGGGGACCCCACGGCCACGAGCGCACCCATTGGCGATGTAACGATCGAAGCCATCTCGGACATCCGGCCGAAGGCGCGGGCCTACGCCGGCTCGGGCGGGGTGTTCTTTGCGGGGGATGGCAATTGGGAACGGGCCAAGGTCTTGTCGACGGTCACGGCCTATTTCGGGTCTTCCGGGGGGGATGCCGTTCCGGCCGGTACCGAACCCGAGATGATCAACCGCATCGGCGGCGACGTGACCATTGTGGCCAACTCCACCGCCGAACCGAAGGCCATCGGGCTGGGTATCGCCGTAGCGGCTGGTGTTTCGATTCCGGTGACGTTGACGAAAGCAACGGCCGCGCCGACCGTGGAGGCCTATCTGGATCAGGGCGCGGTGCTACACGTCATTGGCAATGGGAGCACCGACCTCAACACCGCCACGGGTCGGCTGGAGATCGTTGCGATCGCCGCCGACGATCCTCATGCGGACGGTAGGGCTGCCGGACTTGCCATCGCCAGCGGCGGGGGCACGGGGGTGTTTGCCGAGAACTTCACCGCATTGAACGCGTACATCGGCGATGACGCCACGGTCACGACCAACACGGATGTGGTGGTCAAGGCTGAGCAGGAATATGTCGGCTATGCCCGCGGGAAAGGCGATGACTACGGGTTGTTGGCCGTGGGCATCAACGAGGCCACCTTGGATATCGAGCCCATCGTGCAGGCCTATATCGGTGGGGCTTCGGTCACGGCCGGCGGCGATGTGATTATCGAGTCTGAATCGGGCTCCCCGGGGACCTTGCCCGACCTGTCGTTTGATTCGAGCGCCACGGTGGACTACGAAGCCAACGAGATTACCTTCCTGCGCCCCCATGGCCTGGAGACGGGCGAATCGGTGATCTACCGTGCGAATGACCTGGAACCGATCGGCGGGTTGGTGGATGGGTCGACCTATCAAGTGGTGCGGATCAGTGACGTGACGATCCAACTCGGCACGTTTATCACGGCCGATCAGGTGGATGATGCCACCGGGGAAATTCAGTTTGACCTGCCCCATACTATCGAAAGCGGAACACCGGTGGTCTATGACGCCAACGGCAATCCCTGGATCAATGGCCTCCGAAGTGGCGTGACCTACTTCGTGAATGCCGTGGATGCCAGCGCCATCAAACTGGCGCCGACGGTGGAGATTGCCACCAACGAGTCCACCGCGGCTTTCAATGGCAGTGACGACGTGAACTACGATACCGATGAGATTCGGCTGCCCGTCAGTCATCCCACGACTGGGTTGTTCCAGCAATTTGCGCTTGGCGGGGTCGGGGTCAACACAGATTTCATTACCACAAAGGAAAAATCGACCAAGCTCCAGGTTGGCGACGCGGTGTTCTACGCTCCCGACGTGAATGGGGAGCGGGTTAAGCCATTGACCCGTTTCGGGGTGTACTACATCGCTGAGGTCGACACCACGACGGGATCGGTACGGGTCAAACTCGCCGAGTCACCCGCCGATGCGGCGATCGGGAACACGATCCATTTCACGACAGCGGGTGCCGGGAAGTTGGTAGGCGTGGATGCGGAGGCCTGGCAGGTCTCCGGGGCGGGGGTCAATAGCCCCACCGCCTTCGTGCTCTCGAATTCCGTGGACTACGGCGGCACGAGAATCTCCCCGATCGACGACTCGGGGTTTCCGTTCGTGACCGGTGATCAAGTGACCTGGCTGCGCCCCGACGGCGACTATTCGGACTCCGTGCGCTTTGGTCTGCTGCCGTTTATCTCCTACTACGTCCATCTGACCACCGACGGCACCAACCCGCCGGACTTGCAGTTGGCGGAGACGCTGGCCGATCGGGGGAGGCAGAATGTCGTCAAGTTTTGCAGGGCGTCGGGCGTTGATTCGGATCCGCGGGCGAA
>JAAETI010000921.1 GCA_024228555.1 bacterium
ACTGTGCTCGGCTCGGCCTTTGTCACGGCATATCCCGAGTTGGTGAGGGCAGCCGTATTCGACGGTGCCTATTTGGCCTACCAAGAGCCGTTCGAAGCGATCGTCGACAGCTCAGAGGCGATGGAAGCGTTGCTGGTTCGAGTGTTTGACGAATGTGACGCCGATGCGGACTGCCCGATCACCGACGGCGCCCAGGCTGCGTTCACGAGGGTCGCGGCGCAAGCTGACGCCGAGCCGATGGAGAGCAACAACCAGCTTCCTGCGGTCAACGAGCAAGGCTTTGCAATGGTGATCCGCTTCAGCGAAGTTGCGTATGGCGGATCTGCGAAGAGGCTTCTCGAGGCCGTCTCTGCCGCCGATGCCGGCGACTATCTCGAGCTGCAGTTCTTGCTTTCCGATGCAGCAGGATTGTTGGAGGCAGGGGGGTCGGCGATGGCTATCTCCTGTATGGATTACCCGTATCGGGAGGCGGTCCCGATGCCCGATGACGCCGTGGAGCGGCTGGAGGCGCTCACGCCAACCATGTCTGCCGTATTCCCGACTCCCGAAGGTTTCGATCCGTTTTCCCTGCCCAATGAGTGCATGCGGTGGTCGGCAGGGCCGGACTTGCTGCCCCAACCGCTATCGGGTGCGGGGGCCGGGCCGGTGCTGGTTGTTACCGCTACCGAGGACCCAGTGACACCGATGGCGAGCGCCGAGAAGCTTGCGGCGGAACTCGTCAACGGAACCCTGCTTGTTGTCGACAGTCCTGTCCACGGCAGCTATCAGGTGAGCGGTCCAAGTGCAGCACGGACTTGCGCCACTGAATACATGGACCGCTTCCTCATCGACCTCGAGGTCCCGGAGGACGGAACCGAGTGCATGGAGTAGGAACGCCGTTGGCGTGCAGCAGTCGATAGTCCTCGTCACTCTTTTTGGGTTACGCCTGCACGACGATCGAGTTCCCGAATGACCGGCCAGGCGCCGGCCTCGGTGTTTGATAGCACCACGCCGTCGACGCCCGGGCCGCTCTTCTCACCCCAATGCCTCAGAATCCCGCTGACGCCGGCGTTGATGCCCTCTTTCCACCACATGTTGTCCTTGAACTCGAGCCCGAAACCCTGCCCGGTGCCGTCATCAAAGGACAACTGCGGGGTGAAGAACTCCTTGGTGAACTCTGAGGTCAACAACACACCGTTGCGGAGTGCATCGACGAACCGGATCAGGTCGGCGGCCGTCACGTGGGCACCCCCGTCGGGCGAACCGATGGGTGGATACTTGAATATGTTCGACTCGAGTCGGCCATCTGGCAGTGGGTCAAATCCCTCAGCCACGTCCGGCTCGGCATCCCGTTTATCGAAGAAACCCGATCGGGTCATCCCGGCGGGGCCGAACACATGCTCGATTACGTACTCGCGGAATGATGTCCCTGCCGCATGTTCGATCGCCAGACCGGCGAGCACATAGCCACAGTTGCAGTAGCGATGTCCCTCTTCCGGTGCGAAGTTCGGCTGATCCGATGTGCACTGCGGCAGGAAGTCGCGGGTTTGGGTGACTGAGTATGTGGGCTTGTCGATCCACAGTTCGGCGTAGTCCTCCCCGGCCTCCTCATCGGCATCATCGGCGATACCGCTGCTGTGAGTGAGCAGGTGCCGCAGCGTCACCGTCGGCGGAATCATGGTGGCAGCCAGATCGACGTAGGTGTGGATCGATGCGTCTAGGTCAAGCCGCTGCTGCCCGACGAGCTGCAGCACCGCGACGGCAGTGAAGAGCTTGGTAATCGAGGCCGTGTCGAAGCGCATGTCCATCGTGTTGGGGATTCCCCAGCGGGGCGAGGCCATTCCATACGCCCCCGCAAAGATTTCGTCGCCTCCGCGCTTCAGCAACACGACGCCGGTGTAGCCACCCTTGCGGAGGAACTCGTCCAATCCGTCGGTCTGGATAGGTCCAGCCATCGCCTCACCTCCAGTAGCGTTGCCACGGAGGCTAGCGACACCACTCCGTGGTGGACCTCGGCGCATCGGGGCATCACGCTGGCAACGAATCGGAGTTGCCTGACCGGCTTGCGTCACATTGGTTCACCGGCACCGGGAACCTGCCGATAGCTAGCGAACGTCAACTACCCATAGCGCCAACGTTGGAAAGGGTGGACAATGTCGACAGCTAGTGGGCGCCGCAACGCGACACTCGTCGGTAGCGGCCTGGTGATCGTTCTCGTCTTGGCCCTTTTCGCCTCTATGTGCAGCGGGCAGGATGACACCGCACAGCCGCTCACCACGACCCACCCCACGGGCACTTCGCTGCCAACTGCCGCTCTTGCGTTCGTCCAGACCGGTGAGCCTGTATCTGTCCGCTTGAGCGCCGGTACGGCACAGAACCAGGCGGCACCCGCCCCAGTTCAAGTAGTCACAGGCGAGTTGCTGGACGATGCCACCGTCGACGCGATCTTCGAGCGGCTTCCGGAATGGGTCGTACCCGACGGCGACCGACTGGACTTCAACCGTCCTGCAGCAACACTGACCCCGCCCTTGGTGGGCGAGACGATCGACGTTCCTTTCCCTGCCGGAACCGACGCCGCTGTTCCGGAGGTACCGAGTGGACCGCTGGAAGTGTTGCGTTTCCAGCCTGAAGGACCCGTCGATATCGCACCGTTCATCAGCATCACGTTCAACCAGCCGATGGTGCCGCTGGCCACTCTCAGCCAGCTCAATACCCTCGATATCCCTGCAACCATCACGCCGGAGTTGCCGGGGCGCTGGCAGTGGATCGGTACTCGGACTCTGCGATTTGAGCATGATCCCACTCTTTTCGATCGTCTGCCGATGGCCACCGAATACCGGGTCGAGATCCCGGCCGGTACCCAATCACAGACCGGCGGTGAGTTGGCGGAAACCGTGTCGTGGGAGTTCAGCACTCCACCGGTTCAGGTGCAGTCCTTTGAGCCGCAGCGCGACTCCTTGCCCCTCGACCCCATCTTCCTCGTGGTTCTTGACCAGCGTATTGACCCAGCCGCGGTGCTGGACAAGATCCACCTCACTGCAAACGGCGACACCCGCTCAGTCCGTCTCGCCACCGATGCCGAGATCGCTGCTGATGAACAGATCGCAGCAAGAGTCGAGAACCTTCTAGAGGACCGTTGGCTGGCGTTCCGTCACAGTGAGATGTTTGAGCCCGATACAAGCATCGAGATCCGGATTGGGCCCGATACGCCATCAGCCGAGGGACCGCGCCTAACTACGAATGCCCAGACCTTCAGCGCCCGCACCTATGCGCCGCTTCGTATCAACGACTCATCGTGTCGCTCAGGTGATCGGTGCTGGCCGGGGCAGAGTCTGTCTATCAGTTTCAACAATCCTCTCGACACCGAGGTCTTTGATCCTTCGATGATCACCATTGAGCCGGAGCTGGCCGGGATGACGGTTTTTGCCCAGTTCAACTCGATCTCGATTCGGGGTGCGACGGTTGGTGGCACCCGATACACAGCAACAGTGTCGGCGGACATTGCCGACGTATTTGGGCAGACACTGGGCAACGACAGGACAGTTGACTTTCACATCGATGACGTTCCCCCTGCGTTGGATCAGTTCCACAACCGTCTCATCACCGTAGATCCTTTGGCGGAGGACCCGTCGATCGCGGTGACCAGCGTCAACCAAGACGAACTCCGAGTCAGGCTGTTCGAGGTCGACGTCGATGACTGGGCTTCCTATCTGACCTACTGGGAGCGGCGCTGGGATGATCAGAACCCGCCACCGTTGCCGGACTGGACGCTCGCAAGCGATACCACGGTCGACATCAAGTCCGAACCCAACGCCATTGCCGAGACCACCGTCAGCCTGAAGGCGGCCCTTGGCGGAGAGCCTGGTCACGTCGTTGTGTTGGTCGAGCCGAGCGGCCGATTGGCCGACCTGAGTTCCAATGACGACAACTACTGGGCCAATCGCCCAACTGTCGTCTGGGCGCAGTCGACCAACATCGGTGTCGACATCCTCGAGGACAGCAGCGAGATGGTTGTGTGGGCCACCGACCTCCGCAACGGTGAGCCAATGGCCGACGTTTCCGTGAGCGTTGACGGTTCCAGTGGGGGCACGACAAACGACGACGGATTGCTACAGACGGACAAGCCGTCTGGGTCATCGAGCAATGGCCATCACCTTGAGGCCCGCATCGGTGACGACAGCGCCCTGGTCGACTTCATCAGTGAGCATTACACACAAAGCGACGAGTCGCTTTGGTACGTGTTCGATGACCGCCAGATGTACCGACCGAGCGAAACCGCCCATATCAAGGGTTGGGTGCGTCGACTCACCCTGAGCGACGATGCGCAGTTGGCTCCCGTCGATTCAACGGCCAGCGTCACCTATCAGGCGACAGACTGGTACGGCAACGAGATTGGATCGGGCGAGGCCGACCTCAACGCACTCGGCGGTTTCGACTTCGAATTCGAGATTCCCGCTGGTGCGAATCTTGGTCAGGCCTGGGTATCGATTGGCGTTGGGGGAGGGAGCAGTCACTCGCACAGCATCCAGATCCAGGAGTTCCGCCGACCCGAATTCGAGGTCACCACCCGTCCCGAATCCGTCGGACCGTATGTGGTGGGTAGCCCGGCGACTGTTGCCGTCCAAGCGAGCTACTTCTCCGGGGGTCCGCTTCCGGACGCGGATGTCGAGTGGACGGTCACGACCAGCCAGGCAACCTATTCGCCACCCAACTGGGATGATTTCTCGTTCGGGGTGTGGATCCCTTGGTGGTACCACGATGACTACTACGGCGGGCCTAGGGGTAACTACGAGAGTGATGTGTTCTACAACGACTTCTGGCCCGAGTTCGAAGAGGCCATGGTCGAGACATTCAGCGGTAGGACCGACCGCAGCGGCACTCACTATCTCCAGATGGACTTCGACGGCGATGGCGAAGGTCTGCCCACTACCGTCGCTTCACAGGCAACCGTGTTCGATGTGAACCGGCAGGCATGGTCCGACGGTACGGATCTGTTGGTCCATCCCGGCGAGCTCTACGTGGGCTTGCGTGGCCAGCGCACTTTCGTGAAGAAGGGCGAGCCATTGGTGATCGAGGCCATTGTCACCGACATCGACGGGGAGGCCGTTGGCTCGCGGGCTGTCAGTGTCGAGGCCGGGCGGCTGGAGTGGCAGATCATCGATGGAAGCTGGGAGGAGGTGCCGGTAGAGATCGAGACCTGTGACATCACTTCTGCTGCGACGCCGGTCGAGTGCACATTCACGACCGACATCGGCGGCACCTATCAGGTCAAGGCGACTGTCGCTGACGATGCGGGTCGTTCCAGCAGGACAGAGCTGACCCGTTGGGTGAGTGGTGGCGACCGTCGGCCCGAGCGCAACGTTGTCCAGGAGGAAGTCACTCTCATCCCCGATCAACAGGAGTACGCCCCCGGCGACCAAGCGGAGGTTCTGATTGAGGCACCGTTCACCCCGGCGCAGGGTTTGCTGACGATCAGCCGCAACGGTGTTGTCTCGACTGAGACTTTCGTCGTTGACGATGGCGGCACCGTCCTCACCATCCCGATTGCGGACGAGTACATCCCCAACATTCATATCCAGGTCGATCTCGTCGGGGCCGTCGCGCGCACTTCTGATAGCGGCGATCCCCTGCCGGATGCCCCGGACCGCCCTGCCTTCGCCGTCGGGCGATTGAACCTGCAGGTACCTCCGCACAGTCGCACCCTTGCGGTGACGGCAGAGCCGGCCGCGGCGACTCTCGAGCCGGGCCAGGACACACAGGTTGATGTGATCGTGACCGACAGCGACGGTGCCCCGGTGGCCGATGCCGAGCTGGCGGTCGTCGTGGTGGACGAGGCGGTTCTGGCCCTGAGCAGCTATGAGCTTCCCGACCCTCTTGATGTGTTCTATCGCCCGATCGCTTCGCAAGTGTGGAGTCGTTATCTCCGCGAGACCATCGAGCTGACCAATCCTGAGCAGCTTGGTAACAAGACAACCGGCGCCCCCGAAACGACCGCCGCGGCGTCATTCGAGGAGGTCGCCGACGACCTTGCGGCGGGCTCAGCTCGGGGCGAAGAAGCATCCGTTGGCCGATTCGCGGCTGGCGATGGAGAGGACTCCGCTGAGGGCCCGATCGAGGTACGGGCGAACTTCGATGCGCTTGCCGTATTCGAGCCGGAGGTGAAGACCGATGCCGAGGGGAAGGCCACCATCGACGTGCCCCTGCCCGACAGCTTGACCCGGTACAGGGTGATGGTTGTGGCCGTCGCCGGGATCAACCAGTTTGGGTCCACAGAGTCCAACATCACCGCACAACTGCCGCTGATGGCGCGGCCATCTGCACCCCGCTTCCTCAACTTTGGTGACCAGTTTGAACTACCGGTCGTGATCCAGAACCTCACCGACGAGGCACTCGAGGTTGATGCCGTCATCCAGGCCGCCAACCTCACCTTGACCGCAGGTGCCGGTCGTCGCGTGACGGTCCCTGCCAACGACCGTGTTGAGGTTCGTTTCCCGGCCGCCGCAGATGATGTTGGAACTGCACGGTTCCGTGTTGCGGCGGTCAGTGACGAGTATGCCGACGCGGCCACGGTTTCCCTACCGGTCTATACGCCCGCAACGACCGAGGCATTTGCGACGTACGGGGTTGTTGACGACGGCGTCATCGGCCAGCCGATTCTGGCTCCCGATGGGGTCTTCCCCCAGTTCGGCGGGCTCGAAGTCAACACTTCGTCGACCGCATTGCAGGCGCTCACCGACGCTGTCATCTATCTCAACGACTATCGATATGAGAGCGCCGACGCACTGGCATCACGCATCTTGGCAATCGCCGCTTTGCGTGACGTTCTAGAGGCGTTTGAGGCCGATGGCCTGCCGTCAGCAGCTGAGTTCGATGCGAGGGTCGCTGACGATATCGAAGCGCTCCTTCGACTCCAGACAGACATGGGTGGCTTTGCGATCTGGCGTCGAACCAATGAGACGGTTCCCTATCACAGTATCCAGGCAACTCATGCTCTCGTTGAGGCCAAGGCCAACGGTTACGGAGTCCAGGCCGAAGCCCTGCAACAGGCTCTGTGGTACTTGGCCAACATTGAGGAGTTCTATCCGGTCGACTACGGCCAGCAGATCAAGGACACGTTGAGCGCCTACGCACTTCATGTGCGCAACGTGGCGGGCGAGCGTGACTCCGCCAAGGCCAACGAGCTTTATCGTCGGGCCGGTGACGATCTTGGACTCGATGCGGTTGCGTGGTTGTGGCCGGTGCTGGATGGTGCCGACGCTGAGATAGAGCGGTTGTTCAGCAACCGAGTCACAGAAACGGCTGGTGCTGCCACCTTTGCCACGGACTACGGCGAGGATGCGTACTTGATCCTGCACTCGGATCGTCGCACCGACGGGATCATCCTCGATGCCCTGATTGCAGAAGTGCCTGACAGTGATCTGATCCCGAAGGTCGTCACCGGGCTTCTCGGCAACCAGACCAGAGGGCGTTGGAGCAACGTGCAGGAGAACTCGTTCATCTTGCTGGCGTTGAACAACTACTTCGACACTTTCGAGGCGACGACACCGGACTTCGTGGCCCGGATTTGGCTCGGCGATCTGTATGCGGCTGAGCATGTGTTCGAGGGTTGGACCACCGATCGCGCCGAGACCCTGGTGCCGATGGTGGAGTTGCTGGAACAGTCGGCCGACGGTGAGACGAATCTCGTCGTGAGCAAGGAAGGCGACGGTCGCCTCTACTACCGGATGGGTTTGCGGTACGCACCTGAGGATCTCGATCTGGATCCGCTGGACCGTGGTTTTGTCGTGCAACGCACTTATGAGGCTATTGACGATCCCGACGATGTGACACGAGATGCCGATGGCACCTGGCACATCAAGCCGGGTGCCGAGGTGCGGGTCCGTTTGACGATGGTGGCCGACAGCCGCAGAACCCATGTGGCTCTGGTCGACCCGATGCCTGCCGGGTTCGAGGCACTCAACCCATCGTTGGCCGTGACCGGTCCGATTCCGCAAGATGAAGGGGAGTCCGTCTCATCTTCTTGGTGGTGGCAGTGGTACGAGCACCAGAACCTACGCGACGACCGGGCCGAGGCGTTTGCCTCGTTGCTGTGGGCGGGCACCTACGACTACACATACGTAGCCCGGGCCACCACCCCCGGCACGTTCATAGTTCCCCCAACCAAAGCCGAAGAAATCTACGCCCCCGAAACCTTCGGCCGCTCCAGCTCCGACGTAGTAATCATCAAATCCAACTGACCCAAGGAACTGCCCATGGCAGTTCCCGTAGTCCCCCCTTGATGGGGGGATCGGGCGGGCGTAGCCCGTACGAGGGGGGTGAGGAGGTGAGGTTGTCTGGACGGGTGCGGTTCTTCCCCCTCCCGGTCCAGTCTCTAGCTGCGGTCGGTCCCAGCCCCGCCCTCCCAAACCAGGGGCTGCCGTGCCGGCAGCTTGCGAGTTCGGCTTCGCCGACCTCGGGGAGGGCTGCAAGAAGCGTTCTCCGTCCTTCGCTAGCCGGCGCCTGGGTAGGGCTCGTCGCCGAGGTCGGCTTGGAGTCCTGCCAACTCTGCTTCCAACTCAGCGCGCACTCCTGCGTGTGTAGGGTCATCGATGACGTTGCGTAGCTCCAGCGGGTCGTTGACGAGGTCGAACATCTCCCACTCGATCGGATCGTTTGGACCGTTGGCGCCGAGTTGGCCGAGCGGGTCGTTGTAGTAGCAGATGAGCTTGTGGGTGCGGGTGCGCACGCCGTAGTGAGCGGGTGTGTTGTGGGCACCGTCGCGATGCATCCAGTACCGGTAGTACATCGACTGCGGCCAATCGTCGGGTGTCTCGCCGTCGAGGATCGGGGCGAAGGAACGGCCCTGGACGTGTTCGGGCACGTCGACCCCCATAAGGTCCAGCAAAGTTGGCCCGAAGTCGACGTTGACGACGATGTCGTCAGACGTCGTACCCGCCTCAATCCGCTCGGGATACTGGATCAGCAACGGCATCCCCAACGACTCCTCATACATGAGCCGCTTGTCGAACCAGCCGTGGTCGCCGAGGAAGAACCCCTGGTCCGAGGTGTAGACGACGATGGTGTTGTCGGCCAGGCCTTCCGCTTCGAGCTTGTCGAGCAAGCGTCCGATGCCCTCATCCATCGCCGTGACCACCCGCAGATAGTCCTTGATGTAGCGCTGGTAGCGCCATTCGATCTCCTCTTCCCTGCTCAAACCCTCGGGCACCAGCGCCTTTAGGTCGGTGATGGGGTCGAGGTCCATCATGTGCATCTTGACCGACTTGATGACCTCGGCGCGTCCTTCGAGATCGTCGTGGAATGTCGCCGGTTCCGGGATATCGACATCGTCGTAGAGGGTGAAGTGGCGGGGTGCCGGATTCCAGGTGCGGTGCGATGCCTTGTGATGACAGAACAGCGCAAAGGGTTCGTCCTTGTGCTCATCGATGAAGTCGATGCAGTCATCGGTGATCAGATCGGTGACGTAGCCGCCGCGCTCAACGATCTTGCCGCCGGGTTCGAGCATGACGGGGTTGTCGTAGTGGCCTTGACCGGGAAGAACCCGCCAGAAGTCGAATCCGGCCGGATCAGCATCGGGTCCATGGCCGAGATGCCACTTGCCGATGATCCCTGTGTAGTAGCCGGCCTCCCGCAGTGACTGGGGAAATGTCCACTGGCTGTTGTCGAGTGGCGTTTCAAGAGTGGTCGCACCATTCACATGGTTGTACGTTCCGGTGAGGATGGCCGCCCGGCTCGGCGTACAGATCGAGTTGGTGCAGAACGCCGCATCGAACCGCATGCCGTTGTCGGCGATTCTGTCGAGATTCGGCGTCTCGTTGATCCGGCTGCCATACGCCGAGATGGCATGGGCCGCGTGGTCGTCGCTCATGATAAAGAGCAGATTGGGCTGTTTTGCGTTGGTCACTCAATGCCTCCTGTGGCAACACGTTTGCAGGAGGCTCTGTTGTGTCCAACTCCGCCGCAGGCTCTAGTACTCGCGGTTGTAGATCGACTCAAGCAGGACCGAAATGCTCTCCGCACTGAACACGGTTTCGCAGGGGATACCGTTGCCATCGACATCCATCCGATCGGGTGTTCCTTCGAGCATCCAATACGCAATCACCCGCAGGTACTCGTCGGGGTCGTCCTGGATGGGTAGCTCAGCACAGAGCAGGCCAGGATCGAAGTCGGCCGCATTGACAAGGAAGCTATCGATCTGTTCCTCCGGGTAGACCGTCTCGCACGGGATACCGTTGCCATCTGCGTCCATCCGGCTGGTTGACCCTTCCGACACCCAGTAGATGGCTGCGTCCCAGAATGGGAAGCCGCGGGTATTGAGGTCCCGGCAGAACAGGCCTGCTTCCAACCCGGTCGGTGCTGGCGGTTCTCCTGCCAGGAAGCTGCCTTGCCACGTCGGCCGAGGCGGCTGCCTGCCCAATTCCAGCCAGTCGCGCCACTCCTCGTCGGTGAGGCGTTGGTCGTTCCAGAACTCGTAGTAGGAGTAGACACCACCGGTGGCTATCTGGAACCCCCCTTCATCATCGGAGACGATGACGAAGATGTTGTCGATGTATCCCGTCCCCAGCTCCAGGACCTCACCTTGGTTCCTCATCACATCTGCGATCAGCGCCGCATGTGAGTCGGGGCCGTCGTCGATGGCGATGTCTGAATCGGAGGTGCGAACCCAGAAGGCCTCGAGGGTCGAGCCGATCCAGCTGAGTTCTTGGTTGTCCTCTTCGCTGATGGGGAGACCGGCGAGTTCGTCGCTGGCGATTCCCTGTAGCCATAAGTAGAAGTCCTCGAGCTCAGTGAGCAAGCCGGAGTACTCGTCGGGAAGTAGGTCCCTGCTCTCCAAGCCGGTGCGCATCAGGCTGGTGAGCGCCGCCAGTCGACCGAATGCGACCGGTTCCGGTTCTACCCAATGCCGGGGTGGCACTGGTGGTTCTTCGCCACCGCCTTCGGCAACGGCTTGCTTCGTGTAGAGGATCGTGTCGTGTTTCAGCTCGGTGTACGAGCCGAAGCCGGTCTGGTGGGATTTCGCATCCCACGCCTCTGTCTGCATGTAGTTCGGGTATTCGTCACCATGGGACTGCCACATCGGGGCAACCGCATACAGCCAGGCGTCGTAGACGGTGCCGCCCCAGTCGGCGACGGTTCGCGAGGCGATGAGCTCCTGCATGGCATCCATCTGTTCGTCGTATCCTGTTGCCGCGGTTGCTCCAAATGCCTCCTGGACACCGTATGCCCACTCCGATCCGAAGGCGGCGGCGATATCAAGTGGGGAGGCGGTGTCGTTCTCCACGTTTGGCGCCACCAGCTGATCCAAGATGAAGGAGTCGATGACGAATCGGCTCCCCATGATCCGAAGCGAGGCGGCTTCTGGGTTGATTTCAACGGTTCGCAGTGCCAGCAGGCTGTCGCCGACGGCTGCCACGGTGGTCGGATCGGCAAACACCGACATGTCAGACCAACCCGTTGGCACGACTTCTTCGACAACCGCACCCAATTCGAACGGCGTGTAGTCGTCGGCGGCGCCAACCAACCACGAGGTGGGTTCGTAGATCTGTCGCCATTGCTCGATGACCGCCGGATCCGCCAGCAGGACTCGGCTGGCCAGGATGCCAAGGTCGAGGTTCTTGGTCACGAGAAAGGCGTTGTTGCCGAGCTGGGACATGGCGCGGAAATAGCGCTCGAGGTCGGCGTTTCGGGTGTAGTGACCTCGGGGACGGAACAGCGAATAGTCCACTTTGGTCGTGATGAAGCCGGAGTTCTCGTCGCCGCCGGTCGTCGGCGAAAGCGTCAGTTCCGAGGCGTCCATGATGAGCTCGACCTCTTGCTGGGCAAGCGGACCAATTGGGCCGACATCGAGTTCGAGGACGGTGGCGGCGGCTTCGTAGAACTGGGTGACCCGGCTCGCTGCTTCGGCAAGCTCGGTGCCGGCGAGTTCGCTCTCTTGCGCACGGGCGAGGTGGACCAGGCTGGCCACCATCTCATCGAGGACGGGCAGCAGGCTTTGCTGCTCCGCCTCCCTGAGGATCTTGTCAAAGGCCAGATGCCACACGTGATAGGCCGCATCGGTGGTCACATAGACCGGATAGGCGTCGTAGGACGCTCCCTCGTAGACATGGTGAAAATGCCTCGTGCTGCCGGGGACGACAACGAAGCCGTTGTCGACGAGTTTGGTTGTTGCGTCGTTGGCCGAGAGGTATGCATCCACCCAGTCGGGTACGTAGACGTTGCTGAGGCTGGTTGGAGAATTGGAGCCCGCAAAGGGTGCTCCGCCTGCGAGCAGCGGCACCTCGGTCAGATCACCGAATGAGGATTGGGCAACCGTGGGCACGACGATGGGAGGCAGCGAGGTGGTGGATGCCGCGGCGACAGTGGTGGTTGTGGCTGGTGTTGCTGTCGTGGACGGGGGTGGGGCGGTCGTCGGGGCCGGCTCGTCGTCGGATGTGCATGCAGCCGCGATCAACAGGATCGCGGAGAGAAGGATTGACCAGCGTTTCACCACTACCTCCGCTTGGTGTCGTGATCTCACGGTAGGCCACAAGGGTTGACCCTAGTAGTGCCAAACGACTCTCGTCAGGGTTGCGTCTCCCCCCATCGCCGCTAGCTGCGGTTCAGAATCACCGGCTCTGTCATCCCGTCGCCGTCGAGGTCCGCACAGCCGGGTTCGCCGCCGCCGGGGATGTCGGAGGCGGTGTCGAAGCCAAATCCGTTCCACTCCCAAGCTCCGGCGGCGATGGGGGTGGGGTCGTCCAGTGAATCGTGGATGGTGGCCAGGGCTCCGTCGCACACTTCAAGGTCTGTGATCGGCATGAGAACCGAACCGGCGACCCAAATCTCCTGGAGTCCTTTGGGTTCGTAGACCCCGAGGTGGGCGCTTCTGCCATCCGCGTCGGCCCACTGCACTTCCGGATGGGTTTCCATGAAAGGCGTGGTCTTGTGCGGGCGGCGGAACGAGGCAACAGTCTCGGAGATCCCGTCACCGGTGACGTTGCCGCTGGCACCGGCCACGAGATCTCCGTGGCGGAAGTTGTCGAGGGGGATTGCGGTTGTGGCCGCCAACGGCGGAGTGTGCACCAAGTTCCACCATGACCCATCGAGCCAAGCGGCGTCGCCCGTTGGTTCTAGCCATTCGACGAACTCAACACGCCGATTGGCGTGATCGGTGATTCCGACCCGATAGGCAGCAATGCCGGTTGCGTCGGCCATGATCTCGAGCAAGGCGCCTGTAGTGCGGTCAGGTCCTGATTGGTCGAAGAGGAAGTTTCCCAGCGAAGTTGCCACCACCATCTCGTTGGTCACAGCGACCGGCTGCACGACGTGGGCGCCATGACCCCATATGACATCGGCTCCGGCTGTGGCGAGCGCTTCGCTGATCTCGGCCATGCCAGGGTCGGTGGTCGGCAGGTACTCGGTGCCGCCATGAATCGATACAACAACGATGTCGGCTTGCTCGCTGAGATCGGCAACGGCTTGCAGGGCGCTGCCTTCCTCCCAGGCAGCCACCCCCGGCTGATCCGCGGTGGCGACGGCTCCAACCCCGGTGGCGTCGAAGGCGAGGAAGCCAACCTGCAAGCCTTTTGCTGCGACGATCTGCGGGGCGCGGGCAGAGGCGGCATCCGCTCCGGCGCCGACAGTCCGGATCTCGGCGTCTTCGACCGCGGCGATAGTGTCGAGCAGACCCAATGGTCCGGCGTCGGTGCTGTGGTTGTTGGGCAGCGCCAAGAGGTCAAAGCCTGCCTTGGCCAACGCAAAGGCCGTATCGGGATTGGCCTCGAGCTCATTCTCGTTGGCCGACACGTGAGGCCGCGCCGTCAGGGGTGATTCGAGGTTTCCCGCGACAATGTCCGCAGTGCCGAGCAGGTGGCGGACGTCGGCGAAGACGTCGTCCGGGTCTGTTTCGAGAGCCCCGGCCACACCCCGTCCGGTCATGATGTCGCCAACGAGGACGATACGCACGGTTGCCCCTGCTGCGGTGGGTTGGGCCAACTCGGTAGTGACCGTGGTCACGGTTGTGTCCCCACCACAGCTAGCCAGCAGTCCGGTCGAGATCAGAAGGCTGACCGTGAGCTCAAGGGGGCGAGTACGCATAGGTGCAGCCTACGACGGGACCGAAGATCGGGGGAGCTCTCTGATGTGCGAGGAAGGGACGCTATCGCTTCAGCGAATGCCGAGAAACCCGATTATGGCCGAGCAGCAATTGTTGCGACCTCGGTTGCTCCTGATCTTGCGTTTCCTGACCGGGTGGCGCGAAGTCATCGGACCTGGCGCACCGGTCGCTTCGAGGCACAACCAAGGAGCTGGTGAGGTCAGGCGTCGAGTAACCAACGTGCCATCTCGATGTGGCTGGGTAGTACCTCACCGTCATGGAAACCCCAGGCGATGGCATGCCCGAATGCCCACATGCGAGCACGTTCCCGATCGAGTCCCAGTTCCTCCGCGAGGCGGTCGAGACGGGAGACGACGTCATTGCGGCTGGACCCGAGCTCTGCGGATCGGATCACCGGGCTCAGCCCGAATTCCCGCTCCCCGCGAAGTGGCTTGGGATCGATCAGCAGCCAAGGTTTACGAGAGGCCGACAGCACGTTGTCCCCGTGCAGGTCCTGGTTGACTAGAACTTGTTCGCCTTGTGAAGAGGCGAGGTCAATGAGCGTCTCGATTGTCTGGTTCAGCAGCGAGCGTTCAATGGGGGCACCCGCCGCTTCGAATGCAACCGGGAGGTTGATGATCCATCTTGCTACCTCATCCGACAGCGATGGGATGCTGGCCGGGGCTTCAACCCAGAGACGGGGCAGTAGATCGATCATGACGTTCATGCCTGCGCAGGGACTCTTTGCCGAGAGAGGATGACCGGGGAGGCAACGTTCCAGCAGTAAGGCGCAGCGAGCGACATCGTGTTCGAGGAGGCGGACGGCACCATTCCCTTTCCACCGGCGCAGCGCCTCGGCTTCCGGTGCACTCTCTCGATGCGGGTACTGGATCTTGAGAACAACGTCGGATCCACCGCGGTGGGCCGGGAGTACCAGTGACACGAATGAGTCCTGGAACGGCTCTCCGATGTCGAGATCCCATTGATTCGCCATCGTTTCGACCATCCGCGGCAGATCGCTGAGCCACTGTCGGCCCCGGTCGGATCTGGCGATCCAGTCAAGGTTGGATGGGTACATCACCGGCCGAGCAGGGGTAGCCCCGGAGGCAGACCCATTGTGTCGAGGTCCAGGGGAGCGTCCAGATCGGGGGCTTCTATTGGAGTGGGTTTGGCTGGGATGACGAACTCGAATCGGCTCCGCGAGTACAGCCCGAGAGGTGCACCGGAGTCGGCCCCAACCGTGTACGACACAAGAACACCGTCGGCATCGATACGCCACACCCTCGTGAACGATCCTTCGTCAAGCGACGTCTCGACCGTCCATACGATTTCGCCGTCGAGTCCGGGTTGTAGCGTGGTCTTGATCTGGTCGGCCCCGAATCCGGCGACGTTGGTGCCGTCATTGGCCATCCCAAGAAGGTCAAGCGCGATCGGAGGCTGAGCCGAGTCTGCGGGAATGGCGGCGGTCTCCTGCTGCGCCCATGGCTCGGCTGTGGCTGGGTTATCGACATCGCAGTACATGTCCGGTCCCGCCGATGCGCAGAAGCGGGCGTCGGCGAGTTGGACCCACGCAATCTCGTCCACGTCGTCGGTTGGAGAACCGATCGACTGCCCGAGCAAGACGTACGTGCCGTCGTCGCGGTAGTCCAACCAGTCGGTCCGCACATGTTCCCCGTCGGGATCGAACCATTGGGTCGTCACCTGGATGGCAGGGGCATCGAGGATGGCTTGGGCGGCTGGGCGAACTGCGGCATTCAGCTGATCTATCGAGATCACCTCGGCTGGCCCCACGGTTGATTCTGATCCGTCGCCTGAGCACGCGGTGCTTGCGAGAGTTGCCAGCGCCAACACCGCCACAAGCCGTCTCGCCCTGGGCGCTTCGTTGGTGAAGCGGGTGGTGGCCGATTCACTCATCAAGAGCGATCAGATTGTCGGGCACGCCGAGGCTTTCCAGGTCGAGTCCTGTCCCCTCTATCGGTGGGCCGATCGGCGCAGGTTCCTCGGGGATCGAGAATCGGGTAACGATCGTTCTTGCGTATCCGGCAAGCGGTGTCTCGTCGGCTTCGGTTCTGTAGAACCACAGCGTGCCGTCGCTGTCGATGATCCACTCCGCCGTCAGCACATCTGTGTCCCCAGTCTCTGCGGGGCTGGTCAGGCTCCACATCATGCTTCCGTCCTGTGCCTCCTGGCGTGTCACCGCGATTTGATCGAGTCCGTCATCCAGGGCGAGCACACTGCCATCGGCCATCTGGCTCACAAGCGCCAGTGGCAGGGTTCCTTCCGGTGGCTCCAGCGCCGGGCTGAATATCGCCCAAGGTTGGCTTTCGTCGCCGATCTCAGAAGCGCTGTACCTGTCGGCGCCGGACTGGACAAAGGCAGCGATAGCGTCTTGGTCGATGTCGTTGGAGACGATTATGTGGTCGCCGTCGTTCCGTGCTGCCATCCAGTCGTACCGATAGACGCGCTCGGCATCGTCGAAAGCGAAGTAGATAGTGGTGGCTTCGACGTCAGGAGCATCCAGAAGTGTCTGCGCTGCCGGTCGGATGGTTGCATCAAGGTCCGCCAACGACATCGACTCCGGAGGCCCGGTGGTAGCCGTGCTGTCACCGCCGGAGCATGCCGCCATAGCGAGGGCGGGCAACAGCGCCAGCGCCGCAAGACGACTTCTCGAGGCGGTTCTCAACAAGCGCACTGATGGACCTCCGGCAGTGCCAACCGGTGCGCGGGTCATCTCAAGACCGCCGCAGGGACATCGTGCTCAGGCTCCTGATGCCGATTCGATCAGCGCATGTGCAGCCATCACCATGCCAGCTGCCAGCGCCGGTCCTGAGCTGTGTCCAACGTGCAGCAGGCTCTCATGGCTCGATGCAATGTCGCCGCGGCCGGTGAAGGCCCGCAGCAGTGCCCCCGCCGGTTCCGCAACCTGGCCGCGCAGCGCCGCATGAATGAGCGAAGCCGAGAACGACGTCGTTCTGGCGTCAGCAAGTTTGGCGAGCGGAACAGAAACGCCTGCAATGAGAGCTGCGGTTCGATCGCGGCGCAGGGCTTCTCCGAGAAGTCGGGTTCCGGCCAGCGCCCCCGCAAGGTAGTCGTCGCCCTCGGGAGTCAACCCAGAGCCCTTGCCGAGAAGAAGGCGTGCCGAGTGGAGAATGCCACCGGCCGAGTTGGCCATAAGCGCTGCACGTAACGGCGCCGGGTCAATGTCGGGCACATCGGTCGGAAGACCGTTGATTGCCGTGGCCAGGTCCGCTTCTGTGGTGGCGGTGAGGGTCGGTCGTGGGTCCCACCATCGGTTGATGGTTACTGCAACGCCTTCGAGCATTATCCGTCCATGACCGATATCGATCGTGGCCCCATGGTGAACCATGCGAAAGAGGTCGGACGACGAGCCGGCGGCGATTTGAACACCGTTCGGCAGGCGGGTCGAATCGCTGGTGGAGATGACGAGAACTCGATCATCGACTAGCAGCCAAACCGCGTGCGCCGATGTGCCCAGAACCGTTGCCTGCGTTCCGGCAGCCGAGACCAAGCCGTATATCGCGGTGCTAGCAACACCCGGCACCCGGACCGGGGTCTGTGGCCGTTTGGTTCCTTCAGCTGCGGGAAGTGTCATGGTTTGGTCACCCGACGTCGGCTGTGGCTGTGTCGTCAGCGGCGCACGGTACCACGACCTCGAGGACCCCTTCTTGGACGAAGGTCCATTGTAAGTGGAAACCCGACCGCGGGGCTAGGGACGAATGACCCTTGCTTAGCGGTGAGTACCGCCGTGACGCAGGCTGCCGTAGACTCATCGAATGTATCCAACTGCCCTCATCCGAGGTGTTCCAGAATCCTTCTCCAACGCGCTTGTTATGGGAGAGCGACCTGCGATCGATGTCGAGAAGGCACGGGCACAACACCGCGGGTACCAAGAGATGTTGCAGAACGCCGGGTACTCGCTGCTGCCCGTGGCCGCCGATGAGAGATATCCGGACTGCCCGTTCGTGGAGGACGCAGCAGTGATCTTGGACAGCCTTGCAGTGATCACCAGGCCTGGTGCTCCCGAACGCCGTGGCGAGACTGAAGCGATGGCAGCCGCGCTGGGCACGTTGCTGGCGTTGCGGCACATTTCGGACCCAGGGACTATCGATGGCGGTGATGTGCTTCGTGTCGGCTCGACCGTTTTTGTGGGCCGATCGACCAGGACGAACGATGCTGCCATCGTTCAGCTGGGGGAGTTCGCCGCCGAAGTCGGGTTGAACGTCGTCGCGGTCCCGGTCAGCGGTGTGCTCCACCTCAAGTCGGCGGTGGCTTTGCTGGACGACGAGACCTTGTTGATCGCTCCCGATTGTGTCGACGTGGGGCTCTTCGCCAACTACTCGCTCCTGCACAAGGCACCAGGGGAAACACATCTGGCATCGGTGCTTCGGCTGCGTTCTGGAACGCTTGCTGTAACCACAACGGCCCCGGCGACCACCGGCTTGTTGCGAGACAAGGGCTACTCCGTGGTCTCTGTCGACAGCTCAGAGTTTCAGGCTGCCGACGGTGGTCTCACCTGTCTGTCTGTCCTTATCGACTAGCGATTTGCCGGCTGCCGAGCTCGACGAGCGCTCCCTTGAGCTGGTTGTTACCCTGCCCGCGTGCAAGAGGAGCCGACTACCCGCCTGACTGGCCGTGACCGACGCCATTTGATCCTGATCGCAGGAGCAGTGGTGACTGTTCTCTTGCTTGTGGCAACCCGGTACGGCTACCACCGCGACGAGTTGTACTTCGTGGAGGCGACCAACCACCTGGCATGGGGTTATGTTGATCAGCCGCCGCTCACCGTCTGGATTGCCTGGGTGGCGGGGACTCTGGCCCCTAACTCACTCTTCGTCTTGCGAGTCGCTCCTGCGCTAGCGATCGGCGCTGTGGTGGTCTTGGCTGGGATGATGGCTCGTCGCTTGGGTGGCGGCAGAGTGGCAGTGTTGGGGGCCGCCACCGCTATTGCGGTGTCGGGCATCTTCCTTGCGGTTGGCCACCTACTCAGTACTACAACCTTCGACATACTCGCCTGGGCCATCGTGCTCTATCTGGTGGTTTTGCTTCTTGATGGCGCTGATCCGCGCCTGTGGTTGTTTGTCGGCGCTGCGGTGAGTGTCGGTCTCTTGAATAAGCACCTTGTCCTCTTTTTGATCTTCGGTCTCATGGTTGGGTTGCTGGCGACACCGCAACGGCGGCTGCTCGCATCCCGCTGGCCATGGCTTGGCGGTCTGACGGCCCTTGTGATCTGGTCACCGAACTTGCTTTGGCAGATCAGCAACGATTGGCCGACCATCGAAATGATGCAAAGCCTCCAGGACAACAACTCGGGCGTTGGTAAGGCGATCGAATTCCTCGGTTTGCAGCTCCCTTTTCTGTCGATTGTCGTGTTGCCACTTGCAGTTCTCGGGGTGCGGCGGATGTTGGCTGGCGACTCGCAATACCGGCCTATAGCGATAGCGTTCATAGCTCTGGTGGCCCTCTTCCTCGTCGCTGGGGGAAAGGGCTACTACGTGGTCCCGTTCTACGTCGTCTTCGTCCCTATGGGCATGGTTGAGATGGAGAGGCGATGGTCGAATCGAACCGCCCGGATTTCGGCCCGCACCTCCATTGTCACGATGGTTCTTGCCGGGTTGCTGATGAGTCCCTTCTTCCTGCCGGTGGTTCCCACAAGTTCGGTCGGGTTCTTCAACGCAATCAACAAAGAGCTTGGCGAGACCGTGGGCTGGGACGAGATGGTCGCACAGGTCGCCGATGTGTATAGGACGCTGCCGGGTCAGGAGCAGTTGACGGCCTCAATACTGACGGGGAGTTACGGAGAGGCTGGAGCCATCGACCGGTTTGGTGAGGACTTTGGCTTGCCGTCGGCTCACAGCGGGCACAACGCGTACTGGATGTGGGGGCCACCGCCCGACAACGCTGAGCCGGTGATCTTCGTCGGGTATGGCGCAAGCGCTCTGGGTAGCGTGTGTTCATCATGGGATGACGTCGCCACGATCGACAACTCGGCCGATGTGGCTAACGAGGAGCAGGGGCTTCCGATATCAATTTGCCACGAGTTGCGTACCGCATGGTCCGCTTTGTGGCCGGAGCTCAGGCACTACAACTGAGGTTGTCGACATTGATTGGGCCGATCTATCACCTAGCATCGTGGGTCTGAATGAAGGACTCGACCCATGCATGAACTAGCGCTGGCCGACTCTGTCGTGAAGGCCGCATTGAGCGCCGCCGACGAAGCCGGCATGGATCGGATCTCGCGGATTGTTGTCAAGGTCGGTGAGCTGCAACAGATCGAGCGAGACCTGTTCGAATTCTCGTTGACAACCGTCGTGCCTGCCCAGGATTCACGATTGGCCGATGTCGTGTTTGACGTAACGGACGAGCCGGTGCTGTTCAGGTGTCGGCCGTGCGGCGCTAGCTATGACCGTGATGCGGCCAACATCGATTCCGCAGGCGACGAAGGCGAAGCCGTCCACTTCATCCCCGAGCTCTCGCATGCATTTGCCCGATGTCCATCGTGTGCCAGCCCGGACTTCGACATCGTGGCTGGTCGCGGAATCACACTCAGAAGCGTCGAAGGAACCGGTGACGATGAGCCCGAGTGAGATCGATCCGCGTTCGTTTGCAGTCGAGGACCGACTTGCGGGCGTCTCCCGAATAGTCGGGGTAACCGGGAGCAAGGGTGGCATTGGCAAAAGCGTGGTTGCTTCGACCCTGGCGCTGACCCTTGCGGACCGCGGAATGCGTGTAGGTCTGTTCGACCTCGACTTCACCTCGCCGAGCGATCACGTTGTGCTCGGTGTGAGCCGGAGCTTCCCGGAAGAGGAGTTCGGGATCGAACCGCACCTCGCCCACGGTATTCACCTGATGTCGATTGCTTTCTTTGCCGGCGATGCCGCGGTCCCGTTGCGGGGTGGGGCAACCACCAACGCTCTGCTCGAGCTCCTTGCGATCACCCGGTGGGGCGAGCTTGAAGTCCTGGTGCTCGATATGCCGCCTGGTCTCGGCGACACGAGCCTCGACGTCATCAGACTGTTGCCACGGCTGGAGTTCCTGCTTGTTGGCAACGGCTCCAAAGTCGTCGTAGAGAGCGTGAAGCGGGCACTGCAGCTGTTCTCCGAACTAGACGTTCCGATGGTTGGTCTGCTGGAGAACATGAGAAGGGGAAGTGACGATGCTGTTGCATCCCTCGCCGCCACGGTTGGGGTGCCATTCCTGGGCTCGGTCCCCTACGATCCGGATCTCGAAGCGGCACTCGGCGATGTGGATCAGCTACGTCAGAGCATCCTGTATCGATCGCTCGTCGGTGTGCTGACTCCGTAGCGGGGCCGTCCCATGTGGCCTGAAATGGGCTAGGTGTCTCCCGGACAAGAAGGGACCTTACGCGGGACGTTCGACCCTATGACCGTCCCACGACTCGTTGCATGCTGGAGGGCACGGCGCACACATCAGCTGGCGATGGGGACAGATGCTGTTGCTCGGGCGCATTAAGGGGAAAACGCGTGAGGAGGAGCAATGCGCAATCGTCTGAGAAGACTCTTGGTTGGCGGCATGGTCATGGCGATGATCATCCCGGCGGCCGCCTCGGCTTCCGATTCGGATTCGGTAGAGCACTGGAACCGTCAGTCACAGGTTGCCGAGATCACGTTGGTACACACCAACGACTTTCATGGCCGTCTCGAGACCGATTACAAGGGACGAGGTGGTTCGGCCAACGTCGCCGGCGTTGTTGACGCCATCGAGGACGAGGTCGGCCGTCGCAACGTAGTGATGCTTGATGCCGGCGATGCCTACTTCGCTGCTCCGGCGATCTCGCAGCTGTTGATGGGCGAGAGCACCATCGACATCTACAACCGGATGGGCTACGACCTCGCCATATTCGGGAATCACGAATTCGACAAGGGACAGGAAGAGCTGGCCGAGCGTGTCGCACAGTCGGACTTCCCGTGGCTTGGTGCCAATGTTGTACTCGAAGGGACCGAATGGGATCTGCCCGATTGGGCTGAGCCCTACACGATTCTCAACGTTGGTTCCGGACGGAACAAGGTCAAGCTCGGCGTTTTGGGCCTCGCAGGCCAAGAAACACCTGATGTGACTTTGATCGGCACCACCGCCGGACTCGAATTCAAGGACCTGACCGAGACCATCCTGCATTATCAGGGTGAGATCATGGACCAAGCCGACGCTCTTGTCGTCGTTGTACACATGGGCAGCGAGGACAGTGGCGCCTACAAGGGCCTGGCGACGGTCGCCCAAGAGTTGATTGATGCTGGTTCTCCGGTTGATCTCATGATCGGTGGGCACCAACATCAGGCTCTCTTCGACCCGATCTATGTCGGTGATACCGCAATCGTCGCGGCCGGCTACTACGGGCGATGGGTTGGACAGATCGACCTCAAGATCGACAAACGCACCCAGGAGCTGACGGTCAATGACTATCAGCTGCACACGGTGCTGGATCCGTCGGTCACCCTTGCCAGTCTGGCGACGGCGGTTGACGACTTCTATGCCGACGGCTCGATCACGAAGGACTACATCTACAAGTACCTGGCCAAGCGGATCGAGTACGCCATTGGTGCATTCGAGGACGGCAAGATCAACAAGGTTGACAGGTATCTGCGCGGCTTCATCTGGGCTGTCCGCATTTTCGATGGGCGGTATATCGACGGCGAAGCCGCCGATGCACTGCTGGCGCAAGCCAGGACAATCAAGGACAACCTGCCAGACACGACGATCGCTAATCGGGTTGCCTACTGGGCCGAAGTTGTCGCACCGATAGTCAATGAACCGGTGGCGGAGACCAACATCTCGCTGACCAGGGACTACAACGACGAGTCGATCGTCGGCGATATCGTCACGGACTCGATGCTGTGGAGCGCCGATCTGTATGACGACGGTGAGCTCAACGGATCGGTCGATGCCGCATTCACCAATCCCGGTGGTTTGCGGGCTGACATTGTCATTCCGGACGGGGCCAGTCTCCCGCATACGGTCACTTGGGGAGATACGTTCGAGGTGTTGCCGTTTGGCAACACGCTCTACTTGATGGACCTGACCGGAGCGCAGATCCAGGATCTCTTGGACCAATCTGCGCTTCTCTACAAGGGAATCCTGCAAGCGTCGGGTGCCAGCTACCACTGGTACAACGATGCAGGCGATGACACTGCAACGGCCTGGGGTGCGTACGGAGTCGAGATCGGTGGTGAGCCACTGGTGCGTGACCAGGTCTACACCATCGTCACGAACGACTTCCTCGCCGGTGGTCAGGACGGATGGACCACATTTGCCGACGGTGTCGCGAGGTGGAACACCTACTACGACATGCAGGAAGGGTTCGTCGAGTACGTCAAGATGCTCGGTGTTATCGACGCTGAGGACATTGTGGGTGAGCGGATCGTTCGACTCGATGAGGTCGTCACGATGCTGCACACCAACGACAGCCACGGCGACTGGCCTGCGGACAGCTACTACGGCGATCCGCAAGGGTTCGAGTATCTGGCGTCATTGGTTGCCGATGAGAGGGCTCACAACCCGAATGCACTCCTGCTGGATGCAGGCGACACGTTCCAAGGGAACTCGTTTGCCTACTTCTTCAAGGATGATGCTGACAACCCGATCGCGGGCGGGATGAACCTGCTCGATTATGACGCAATGGTCCTTGGAAACCATGAGTTCAACTTCGGGCCGTCCAGTCTCGCCAGCATGCTGGGGCAAGTGGAGTTTCCGCTGCTCGGCACGGCAAACCTGGACGATGACGGCTCATACGGGTTCATCAACGACAACGTCGACGACTACATCAACCTGGATGTGAACGGCAAGAAGGTAACGATATTCGGGATCACCAACCCCCGGGTCTATCGCTACGAGTTGCCGACCAATATCCCGGGCCTGACGTTCTTCCCAGCGGTCGATACCGCAGAGGTGCTCGTTCCGGACCTGCTTGCGAGTGAGAACCCTGACTTGCTGGTTGGCCTCACTCACGTTGGCTATCAGCCATACGGTGATGAGATCGACAGTGACGAGTTGATCGCACAGAATGTGGCTGGTATCGATGTGATTGTCGGTGGGCATAGCCACAGCCGGTTGAACCCTGCAGTGATCGTGTCGGACCCGACGAACAACCCGGATGGCACGTTGGTGGCCCATGCGCAGAAGTATGCCTTGTGGCTTGGTCAGGTGAACGTCGGCTGGATCGGTGACGAGATCGTGCTGCGCGAGGGGTATCTGATCCCTGCAGCAGAAGCGGCACTCGACCCGGATATGTCTTCGTTCCTCAGTCCGTATGTCACGGCTATCGACGAGTACAACGGCACTGTCATCGGCAACACCCTGGTTCCTATCGACGGTTCCGAGGCCTACACGGAGGAGACGAACTCGGCGAACTTGCAGGCTGATTCGGCTGTGTGGGAGATCGCCGACAAGGGTGGCCCCGCCGTCGACATCCATCTGTCTGGTGCGATGACGAGCGCATCGGTCGATGCGGGGACTTTGACCAAGGGCGACATGTTCAACCTGATGAAGTACGAGAACTCGCTTGTCGTGCTGTCGATGAACGGTCCAGAGATCAAGAGGGTCCTGGAGCGGGCGTACCGGAACTACTGGTACTTCGAGTACGACCCGGACTACGGCGGCTACTCGCACTACACGACATGTAATCTCGCCACGGACTTCGGCAACACCATCACGTACCTCGATGAGGGTGCGTCGGTTCCGCCGACCGGCGACAACGTTGTTTCGCTGCTCATCGATGGAGTCCCTGTTGATTTCACCGATGATGTGGCGCACTACAACGTGTCGACGGTGAACTACGTTGCTGCAGGATCGTGCAACTTCAACGATGCTGGCGTGACCATCTGGCCACTTGACGAGATCATCGCCGACACCCAGCTGTACGTTCGCGATTCGGTGATCAACTATGTCGAGGCGCAACCGGGCGACATTTCGCCTGCGGTCGAGGGGAGGCTTGTCTTCACGACCCCGTAGGACTCACCCAACCCACGACCAGAGGAGCCCCGCCCCGGCGGGGCTCCTCTACGTGGATAGGGCAGTCCCCGTCAAGGGGGGATTGTCTTGAGTAGCCCTCCCCTTGTTGTCGGGTAGGCGGGGCCAGGACTGAGCGAAGCGAAGGACTGGACCGGGAGCGGGAGAGGGTGCACTTGTCACAGGAGGTGCTCACGTCTTGACCCCCCTCGTTCGGCCTGCGCCCGGGCTTCTGCAGGCCTCCCCCTGTCGCAATTGGCGACGTTTGAAACTGGTAGACGTTGAGCTCTCCAGCTGGTAGGTTTGTGGTAGAGAGTAGTCTGTATAAAGAAGTAATTCTTATGACGAACCCGCCAGAACTGAAAGAACTCGAGAAGAGAAGATATGGCGCGGCTTACGAAGACGGTCTTATCGACGTCTTTGTTGGTGTCTCCCTGATCTGGATCGGAGGGATGTGGCTTCTGCTCCCGGACTACTTGTCAGGAGCGGTGGCCCTGGTTGCTTTGCTGATCTCTCCAGTGATGGGGAGACGGAGACGCTTTGTGGAAGCTCGCACCGGGTATGTCAAGTTCACAGAGCCGCGGCGGCAACGGGAACGACGAATCTATACGACAGCAGGATTCCTCTTTGCAGGGTTCATGTTGCTGGCTCGCCCGCTCGGGTCGCTCCAAGCCGATGACATCGACTGGGCTGTGGGTCCCGACACCCTCATCACGTGGTTGTTGGCACTAGTTGCGGTGGTGTTGGGGGTCTTGGTTGGAGGGAAGCGAATGTTTGCGTACGCCACAGCGCTGACCGCGACCGGGGCGATAGCCGTGATGGTCGACGTACCATTCGGCTGGCCGCTACTCATCTCCGGTGCTGCGATCACGCTGACCGGGGGTGCAATGACGAGGCGATTCGTCAAGCAACATCAACGCATCGAGGCTCCGTGAACGAACCCGCCACCGAGCTAGACCGGCCTCAGGTCGAGATCGACCGTCTTATCCACGAACCGGCCAGATTGATCATCATGGCCAACCTGTACGTGGTCGACGAGGCCGACTTCGTATACCTCGCGCAGCAAACCGGACTGACCCACGGCAACATCAACACACATATGACTCGCTTGCAGGCAGGTGGCTACGTAGCCGTCGAGAAGATGTTCGTCGCCAACCGGCCTCGAACGGTGTACCGAATCACCGAAGAAGGCCGAGCTGCACTCCAGCAGTACCGAGAGCAAGTCGGGAACCTGCTTGCGCAGATCGACCCTTCCGCCCCGACGTAACGCCACCCCATCATTCGGATACTCCGTTGTGATGATGCGATATCCAACTTGAGCATGAGGACTTTCGGATAGCGGCGACAGACAATGTCGAGAGAACATCCGAGGAGGACCAAATGAGTGATCAAGCGAACCTGACGGCTGAGGATCGGGCTCGGAAGCGAGTCAAGGACAGCACCGATGTGATGTGGCACGTCGCTACCTACGTGATTGTCAATGCCTTCCTTTGGTTCATCGACATTGCTCAGGGCGGCGGTGTCAATTGGGCGTTCTGGCCGACGATCGGATGGGGTATCGCGGTCGCCTTCCACGTCGCCTCGTATGTCATCGACGACAGTGGCACAGAAGGCCGCATGTACCAGCGGTTTCTCGCAGAGGAGCGAGCCAAGGAGAGCGACCAAGCCTGAGGCCCGGTCGCTGCCTAGAGTGTCCAGGGTTCCCAAACCCGAGCGACTAGAAGTCAATAAACTCGCCGCTCGGTATTGCACCAACCCATCCTCCCTACCGGTTCGAGGGCGATGGGGGGCGCTCGATAACGTTCAGTGTGGTGGGTGATCTGTGCTACGTGTTGTTTACGATGACGACGTCGGTAGCAGCTCCCTGCCCGGTGAAGGCCTCGATGAGACGCGAGCCCTTGTGGACACAGGGGCTTTCTTGCGTTTCGGGCGTAACGAACGGTTCGCGCTGATCGAATGGGCTAAGCATCCGCCGAGGGCTAACCCCAGCTCGAGCAGCGCCGATCACCCGGTATGGGCGATATTGCCCACATCGCCGAGTGTCCCCGAATGGCACATGCGCGCTCGGTGCATTCAACACTCACGGTCGTCACGCGTGGCATTCGTCAGGATGTTCGGTAGACATGGCGGCGATGCCCGACGCGGAGAATGATGACCTCTCGACGATGATCATCAATCCTGTACAGAATGCGGTAGGTGCCACGTCGGGCACTCCAGATCCCGTCCAACTCGTTGCGGAGCGCCGCGCCAACCCGACGCGGATTCTCCCGAAGCGGACCTGTGATGAAGTCAATGACCGCAAACGCGACCGCTTCCGGGAGCGTCTCTCTGATTGCCCGCGCTGCAGGGGCGGCTACGACGATCTCATAGGGCGGTTCGGTCACCGGGGCCGCAATGCCTTGACGGCGTCGACACCCCGGACCACATCACCTTGGAGATAGGCACGATGCGCGTCGACGAGTTCAGCGACTGCATTGGAGTCCCCGAGCACCGCTGCGGTTTCTTCGAGCGACTCGAGATCCTCGGGACTGATAAGGACGGCAGCCGGCGTTCCGTTCTTGGTGACGGTCACGCGTTCGTGGTGTGATTGCACTCGGTCGATGAATTCGGAGAACCGGTCTCTCACTGTTCGTAATGATTCACTTGACATGTACACAATTGTGCCACACCCACGAGACGATGGGAAGACCCACACCGATCACCAATTCTGTCGTCCCAACGATCGCTTCGCCGACCGCCCTGGATCCTCACGTCGTGGGCGGGAAGACTCGCCCCGTCATCGGCGCCGATGAGGCCCGGTCGCCGCACCCGCTAGCTTGGTTCTACGAAGGAGCGTGCTGGTGAGGACGATTGGTCTGTTGGGCGGGATGAGCTGGGAATCATCCATTGAGTACGAACGCATCATCAATACTGAGGTGCGTCGTCGTCTCGGCGGCGTCCATTCGGCGGATCTCTTGGTGCGCTCCTACGACTTTGCCGAAATCGAGGAGTTGCAGGCCGCCGGCGATTGGGAATCTGCGGGCTCGCTGCTTGCGTCCGATGCCCGGCAACTCGAAACCGCTGGGGCCGACATCATCGTTTTGTGCACGAACACGATGCACGTGGTTGCCGATCAGATCGAGGCGTCCGTGAACATACCCTTTCTCCATCTTGCAGACGCAACGGCAGCGGCAATAAGCGCAGAGGGCCTAGAGACCGTCGCCCTCCTTGGCACCCGTTTCACCATGGAGAAGGACTTCTACCGAGGCCGCCTGGAACAACACGGGCTCCAGGTCATCGTCCCCGACGAACCTGACCGCACCGTCGTCCATGACGTGATCTATGACGAGTTGGTACAGGGGCAGATTGTCGAGGAATCCCGCGGCAGCTATCTAGAGATCATTGACAGGCTGTTGCAACGTGGCGCCCAAGGCGTCATCGCGGGATGCACCGAGATCGAGTTGCTGGTCAAGCCATCAGACGTGGTAGCTCCCTACTTCCCGACCACCCAGCTTCATGCGATTGCGGTCGTCGATGCGGCCCTGGCACAGGACTGAAGGCCCTCCCAAGCAGGTGAGACGACGAGTACGCTCCCGCTATGCGCGCCATCCTCTGTAGAGAGTTCGGACCCCGTCCTCGCTCACGCTCGAAGAAGTCCCCGACCCGGTACCCGGTCGCGGCGAGGTAGTGGTCGATGTCGCCGTCGCTGCGGTTAACTACCCGGACACCCTCACCATCCGCAACATGTACCAATTCAAGCCACCACTGCCGTTTTCGCCCGGTGGCGAGTTTGCCGGAACGGTGTCGGCGCTAGGTGTATTGATCCGTGAGGTTGTTGACGCGGGTTATGGGTGGGCCGCCGACGGCGGGGCGATTCGACCCCACATAGGTGCACGCCATCCGCTTGCGCAGGCCATCGCAGATCTGTTGGAGCGTTGCGCCACTGGCAAGATTGCTGTCGAGATTGACGCGACTTAGAAAGCGATTGCACTCTCGCTAGTCTCGGGTCAGGAGGCCGATTTGGACCGCATAGCCCGCGTAATCGTCAACCGCTCCCACCGGATTCTGGCGGCTACGGCACTGATAACGCTGGTGTCGTTGTTGATGTTCTTCCGCATGGATTTTAACGGCGACGTCGGCTCCTTTGTCCTCGAAGGCAACGAGACAGGCGAGACCTTTGCGGCGTTGCAGGAGAAGTACGAAGCCAGCGATCCGATCAATGTGTTGGTCTCGCTTCCCGAAGGGCAGAGCTTCCGTTCTCAGGACGGCTTGGCGGTCCTGGTGCAGCTCAGGGACGATCTAGGCGCGGTCGAAGGTGTTGCTGCAGTCGCCTCGGTGGTCCCGGACGAGAACCCGCTAACCGGGGAGCCGATCACCGCGGTGATGATTCGGTCGGCCCCTCCCCAGGCCATTGGGCAGCTGCTGGATCAGAGTCCGGTTACCACTCTCCTGCTGAGCGAAGATGAGCGTCACACCCTGCTGATGGTGGCTCCGGAAGGTGACACGATCGCTGTAGCCAGGAGAGTCGACGACGTCACCGTCGCCGCCGGTGTAGAGCTCACGTTCTCGGGCAACCCGGTGGTCTTTGCATCCGTTATCGACTTGCTATCGATCTTCCTCCTGCTGATCCCACCGGTCGTGATCTTCCTGTTGATCGGAACGTTCTTTGCCACAATCGGGGACCGGAGGCTCAGTGTCCTCGCCATGGTTCCGGCAGCCCTCGGGGCGATATGGACATTCGGGATCATCTTCGGTCTCGGCAACGAAATAGACATCGTGACCGTGATCGTGCCGATCTTTGTCATCGTCATGGGGTCGGCCGACGGGTTGCACTTTGTCACCCATTTCCAGGAGGAGGCGGAGAACTCCGATCCGGTCGACCGAGTGCGATCGGCCTTGTCTCACGTTGGTGTACCGATGATTCTGACGACCATCAGCACCGCGGCCGGGTTCCTGTCGTTGATTGCGACCGGCGTTCATCCCATCCAGCAGCTCGGTCTGTTCACCGCTTTGGGCATCACCTTTGCTGGGATCATCTCGTTCTTCTCGCTGCCAGCACTGCTGAGCCGTCTGGAGATCGAAGCCAAGCAAGACCAGGCGCTACTCGGGCCTGCGGTCACCCGAGGCTTGAAGGCTCTGGTCAGGACCCGCACCCCCGCCGTGATCATCACCATCGGTCTGCTGGCCTTTGCCGCCATCACTCTTCCCAAGCTTGATGTCAACCCTGATCAGTTGTTCTTCTTCAAGGACGATGATCCGGTGCGGGTGGCATTCCAGAAGACAGAGGAGCTGTTCGGAGGGGCCACTCCGCTCATCGGCGAGTTTGTGTACGACCCGGCGCAGGGGGCTACCCAGCTGGATCGCCTTGACACGGTGTCTGCCGAATTCGAGAGTCTTCCCGGGGTGCGTGAGGTCTTCTCGGTCGCAGACGTTGCCACGTCGATGCCGCCGGCTCAGGTCGATGCGGTCCTGGCGGGGCAGGTCACGCTCCCGATGGGGAAGATGGTCAGCGAAGACGGTTTGCGCTTCATGCTGCTTCCTTCGGGCTTCACTACAGAGGACCTGCGGAGCTGGCTCGACTTTGTCGACGAGACACCAGAGATCCGGACACTTACCGGTATGCCCATTGTCTGGGACGAGATCGCCAGGCTGGTACTGCGGGCTCAGGTGGTGTCGTTGGCCGTAGCCTTTGTGATGGTTGTTGTGATGCTGGCGCTGGCGTATCGAGGTCTCCGGGAGACGTTGGTTGCCTTGGTCCCGGTTGCGCTGACCGTGATGGTCATGCTCGGCTTTGTTGCCGTGTCCGGCATCCAATTGAACCTGCTCACAGCGGTGCTCTCCGGGATTGTGATCGGTGTTGGGATCGACTACTCCATCCATTTCATTGCCGCCATCGACTACGCCCGTAAGGGCGGCGATGGCTACATACTGCGGGCAATCGACAGGGCGGGCCGGCCGATTGTCGCCAACGCCCTTGGAATTGCGCTGGCTCTGTCGGCTCTGTGGTTGTCACCGCTCAAGATCCATCCTCAGATCTCCATGGTCATGTGGGTGGCCATGTTGACCGCGGCAGTGACTGCCCTGGTCGTGACCCCTGCGATGTTGCCACGCAGTGGCGTGAACTCGGACTAGACCGTCGGGCTGAGAATCACGATGGGGATCTCCCGATCGGTTCTGCCTTGATACTCCCGGTAGCCGTCATATGCCGCCACCACCGCCGGCCAGAGTCTCCCTCGCTGTGCTGCGTCGGCAGTCCTTGTTTCGACAGGAATACGGCGACCCTCGATCTGTGCGGTTGCTGTCGGGTTGCATTGGAGATTGGCATACCACTCTGGGTGATTGTCTCTTCCGCCCCAGGATGCGATAACCACATAGTCGGTTCCGTCGCGGAGATACAGCAGGGGAATGGTGTGGGTCTTCCCGCTGACTCTGCCTGTAGTCGAGAGCAGAAGCATGTCATTGTTGACCAGACGTCTGCCGACCCGACCCCTGGTCAGCCGGAAGAGGGAGGTATGAAGGGTCGACAGGTTCTTGGCAGTCCGATCACGCACGTTGGCAGCCTAGGGCGCGGCAGCGCGGGATCGTTCGCCGACACGATGTCAGATACCCACCGTGGGCGCTCTACCATGCCGGCTATGTCGGTTGATGACATAGTCCGAGCCGTCGCCGAGTCGGCGCTGAGCGTTGAAGAACGGCTCGGCTTTCTTGATCTGTGCGAAGCCCGGAGCGTTGACGATCTCTTGGCTGATCGCAGCAGAGTCACCGCCCATCTCAGGGTGATTGCGGCCGCGGTTGAAAGCGGTGCGGCCCTAGAAGGTGATCTTGCCGAACCCATCGCGGCGACCCTGGTCACGATTCTCGATGATGCTGCCGAGTACTCGTTTGTGCAGCGCCGTGTCCTCGCCGGCGCCGTTGAGTACTTCCTTCAAACCGATGACACCGATCCCGACTTCGGATCCGATCATGGATTGGTGGATGATGCCCGTGTCGTTGCCGCCGTGTGCGAGGCGTTGGGCAGAAGCGATCTGGCTCGTGCCCTCAGCTAGATAATCCTGTCGGCAGTCCCGGCGACCTGGCGCAGTATCTCGGTTTGGCCGGTGTGGTAGGTGTCGTGGAAGTAATCAAAGAACAGGCGCCGGGCCGTGCTCACCATCCGCCCATCGATCTCTGATTGGGTGGAGAACACTTCGTCGGACATGTCCCCAACAACACGGTCGATGGCCTCCTGGCTCGAAGCAATGGCGGCTGTCAGGCTATCGAGGGGAAGGACCGCTGGCCCGTCCTCGGTGATCGGCTCGGACTCACGCAGGTAGCGGTCGAGTTCTCCATGGGTGAACTGTGGTCCGCCTCCGGCGGTCTCTAGCACCCGATCGCGGTAGACGAGAATGTGGCCCAGCGTCCAGTTGAGGCAATTCACGCCGTATGGCGTTTGCAGCAGCGAGTCCTCGTGCGATAGGCCGGCGACCTGCATCTTCAGGATGGATGTGTTGCGTCCGAAACTCTTGGCGAGACTGCGTGCGTCGATCATGTGCCCTCCCATGCGGCCATTTTCAGCATACGTCAGTCGTTCTCTAGCGGCGCCACAACTCCCTGGTGAATAGCAGGACGACGGGGAAGATTTCGAGACGGCCCACAATCATTAGGAACGAGAGCAGCCACTTGCCGAGCCCGGGAACGAGGACGTAGTTCGAGCTGGGACCGACCGCAGCCAGGCCAGGTCCGACGTTGCCGAATGAGGAGGCGACTGCCGAAGCCGACGAGACCAGATCGAATCCGGCTCCCGAGATGTCGGTGATGATGCCAAAGGCCAACGTCCCTGTCATGAAGATGAACATGTAGAGCAAGAAGAAGGACTGCACCGATTTAACGATCTTGTCGGGCACGACGTCTCTGCCGAGACGAACAACGAAGATCCCCTTGGGATGGATGACTTTGCGCAGGTCCGTCTTGGAGGCCTGATAGAGCACACCGAGCCGATACGGTTTCATCGAACCGCCGGTGGATCCAGCCATCCCACCGACGAACATCAGGCCAAAGATCATGATCTGAAGCGAAGCCGGCCAGATGCCAAAGTCGGCCGTTGCGTAGCCCGTGGTGGTCACGATCGAGACCATGGTGAAGACTGAGTCGCGCACCACATCACCAATCTCGTGTGCCCAAGTGCCGATGATGGCTACGAGCGATGTAACGGCGATGATCCCGCCGTAGAGCCGGAATTCCGTGTTACGCAGATACTCCTTTGGTCGAGCCAGCGCCCGGAAGTGGAGTGCGAAAGACGAGCCGGCGAGGAACATGAACATGATGACAACCCACTGGGCGTATGAACTGAAGGCGGCCATTGAACGCACATCGGTTCCGAATCCACCGGTCGACATGGTCGTCAGGGAATGGGCGATCGCTTCAAAAAGAGTCATGTCTCCGACCCAGAGCAAGATCGTTTCCGCAACGGTGAAGCCGACGTAGACAAGCCAGAGACGTTTGGCGGTTTCCCGGAATCGCGGGGTGAGCCGGTCTGGCGTCGGTCCCGGCGACTCGGCTTTGGCTAGCTCGACGCCACCGACGCCAAGCATCGGCAGGATCGCGACGGATAGGACGATGATCCCCATGCCGCCCATCCACTGAGTCAGCGCCCTCCACAACAAGATCCCCTTGGGAAGCTCGCCCGGATCGGGGACGATCGAGGCTCCGGTCGTTGTGAATCCGGCTGCTGTCTCGAAGAAGGCATCGGTGAGAGAGGTGATCTCGCCGGTAAACAGGTAGGGGAGCGTCCCGAAGAAGGTCATGGCTATCCACGACAGGCCCACGATGGCGAATCCCTCGCGGGCTGTGAGCTGGGTGTCATCCGAGCGGCCATATCGCCAACCCGCGGTTCCTGCGGCGATGGTCACCGTGGCGGCAAGGGTGATCTGGAGAGCGTCGCCGTACTCGCCGTAGATGAGGGCGGTCACAACCGGAGCGAACATGGCGAGACCAGAGGCTCCGACAACAGCTCCGATAACTCTGAGCAGACGGTATCGCGACATCAGCCGGACAGTTCGCCAACGAGGTGGATTGCACCGGGTAGTGCGATGACGATCAGACGGTCGCCGGCTTCAATACGGCTCTGGCCGCGGGGGACAAAGGCGCGATCATCGCGAACGATTCCCCCGACGATCATGTCGTGGGATAGGTGGATGTCGCGGAGGGTCTTGCCCACGATCTTGCTCGACTCCTCGACTTCAACCTCGAGCGCTTCAGCATCGCTGTCCTGGAAAGTCACAACCGAGTGAATTCGTCCTCGTCGCACGAAACGGAGGATCTCATTGGCTGCCGAGAGACGTGACGAGACTGCGCCATCGATACCCACACCGTCGAGAAGCGTGGCAAGGTCGAGCCTGTGGAAGCGAGCCACGGCGGTTTGGATGCCGACCGCTTTTGCCACCAGGGAGCCCAGGATATTGATCTCGTCCCAGCCGGTCAGGGCAAGTACCGCGTCTGAATTCTCCAAGCCTTCACTGTGGAACAGTTTCGGATCGGTTGGGTCGCCGTTGATGGCGATCACCCGCGGGTTGTCGGTTGCGATGCGGCGAACCCGCTCGGGATCCTGGTCGACCAGGATGGTCTGGATACCCGCCTGACAGAGGCGTTTGGCGGTCAACTCGGCGACACGGGTCGCACCGAGAATGGTCACTTTCCGCGCGGGTTCGAGATGAAGGCCCAGCATGTCCAGGGCGCTGTTGGCTTGGTCGGTCTCGACCATGATGAGGACGTGATCCCCCGGCAGGAGACGGGTGCCGCCGCGGGCGACGATGGTTTCACCGTGCCTGATGATGGCAACAACCAGCCAAGACCAGTCGCTGACTTCCTGGCGGAGGTCTTCGAGGGCCATTCCGGCAGCCGGGGCATCGGCGGCAATATGGCCACCGATCAGCTCCAAACTGCCCGCGGCGAATTCGCGCATTTCAGAAACACCACGTTGCTTGACGAGCAACTCCAAGTCACGTGCTGTGGCGTCGCCCGGATCGATGAGAAGATCGACGCCAAGCCCGACCGCACCGGCGCGCAGCTGAGGATCCTCGACACGGGCAATGCGCCGCGCAGTTCCGATCTTTGCTGCCGCATGTGCAGAGAGTACGTTGACCGCATCGGATGAAGTGACGGCGATGAACAAGTCCGCCTTGTCGGCACCGGCTTGCTCGAGTATCTCCCGGCTGGACCCGTTGCCGGTGATGACCAGACAGTCGATTTGCTCCTGAACCTCCGTGGCTGTGGCGGGGTTCGATTCGACGACCACGACGTCTTGGTGCTCGAGGGAAAGTCTTTCGGCGAGGTGAGAGCCAACGGCTCCCGCCCCAATCACAACGATTCGCATATCAGCCTGTCAGTGAGTCGGCAGATACAGCGTAATAGGGTGATCATCTGCGACCTACCTCATTGGGCCTAGCCGCCGAACGTCATCACCGCGGCGTGGATGAGCAGCCCAACGAGACCGCCGACCAGAGTGCCGTTTATGCGGATGAACTGGAGGTCGCGGCCGACTTGCAGTTCGAGCCTGCGACTGGTTTCGTCAGCGTCCCAGCGGGCGACCGTCGTCGCGATCAGGGAGGCAACTTCCGGCCCCGAGCGCTCGGCGAGATGCGCACCAAGATTCCCTATCCAGAGGTCGACCTTGTGCCTCAATTCGGGATCGGTGCGGAGTCTCTCCCCGGTGGAGAGAGCGAGTTTCTCGAGCCTCTTCCGCAGATCCGATTCGGGCTGTTCCGCCGCAGCCACCAACTTGTCCTTGACGGTGTTCCACAAGCCGTCGGTCCACGCTTTGAGATCCGGATGTTCGATTAGCTGGCGTTTGAGCTGCTCGCCGCGTTCCTTCATTTCCGGCGATGTCTTCAGTTGCGCAACGAGGTCGACCGTGCGCTCGTTGAGGAGATGGCGGATCTCGTGATCAGGGTCTGCAGCTACCTCGCCGAGAAACCGCACCAAGCTCGTGTAGACCTTCTCGAACACGACATCATCCACCTGGTCAGGAACCCACCAGGGCGACTCCTCACCGATCCGGGTTCGCAGCAACGCCCGGTTCTCTGCAATGGCCTTGGTGATGCCACGGAGCCCCGCCGATACCAGCGCCTCGTGCTGGCCGCCCTCTATCGCCTTGTCCAGGAGTGATCCCACCAGGGGTGCCGCATCGATCGCCTCGATACGAGTCGCTGCCATCTCGCGGATGTTGTCTTGGATCTCATTCTCGTTGACCGCCTCGGCAACGGCAGCGATCACTCCTGAGGCCTGGCGTGCGGCCATCGCCGCGTTCTCCGGTGCAGCGAGCCAATCGCCCAGGCGTCGTGCCGGATCGGCTTCGCGAATCCTGGCTACGAGGGCTTCGGGGTCCATGAAGTTGCGCTGTACGAATTCGCCGAGACCGCGTCCGATGGCGTCCTTGCCTCGGGGGATGAGGGCTGTGTGAGGAATCGGGATCCCGAGTGGATGACGGAACAGCGCAGTCACCGCAAACCAGTCGGCGACACCGCCGACCATCGCGGCTTCCGCACCTGCCCTCACGTATCCCCAGGCACCGGTGCCGTCGCTGAAGACGAACGTCGCGATGAAGATGACGGCGGACAGCACCAGGAGACCGCTGGCGTTGCGTTTCATATTGCGGAGCCGGCGAGCTCGTATCTCGTCAAAGCCTGCAAGCAGGTCTGGTGTACTCATCGTGGTGAGGGTACGTCTCCAGCGATAGGTCGTCGATTGTTGGACCCCAATCCGACCGTGGAGTTCTCGCGTGGCCGTCGGTAAGGTACGCAATCGTCTAGGGAGCGCATCGGGTGCAGGAGCAGGACACGAGGAGGGCTGGGATCACCGACGGAGCGCGGTCGGTGGCGCCGTTGCTCCTTGCAGTTGTCCCTTTCGGTCTGGTGCTTGGCGTCACCGCGGCGGCTTCCACGGTTGGGGGCGGACTCGGGATCGCAACATCGTTCATCATCTTTGCGGGTGCGGCGCAATTGGTGACGGTTCAGCTGATGGACAGCGGCACCAGCCTTGCTGTGGTTGTCCTCACTGCCCTCGTGGTGAACGTGCGACACCTCATGTACAGCGCAGCCTTGGCTCCGCATTTCAGCGAGTTCCCTCGCCGATCTCGGTTGCTGCTCCCCTATGTATTGACGGACCAGGCCTTTGCGGTGTCGATGCTTCGCTACGAGACAACCACCGACCCCCTCTACAAGCGCTGGTTCTACACCGGGGCCGCGTTCACGCTGTGGGGTTCATGGCAGGTGGCCACTGTCGCCGGAGTCGTGCTTGGCGCACAGATACCGGCGTCGTTGGGTTTGGGCTTTGCGATACCTCTTGTCTTCCTGGTCCTACTGATTCCGGTCGTGCAGACCCGCCCCGGTTTGGTCGCGGGGATAGTGGGCGGAGTTGTCGCTGTTGCAGCCAGTGCCGCTCCGTTCGGATTGGGTCTTGTGACCGGGGCGCTGATGGGCGTTGGCGCCGGAGTCATGATGGAACGGGCAGGGCATCGCTGATGTGGGGTGCAGTTGTCATCATCGGCCTCGGTACCTACCTCACTCGGCTGTCGTTTATCGGTGCGTTCGGTGAACGAAAGATGCCGGCATGGATGGAGCTACCGCTGCGCTACGTCGCTCCTGCTGTCCTGGGCGCCATTGTGTTGCCTGCCGTCCTGATGCCCGACGGTGTCGTCGAGTTTGCCCCGACCGTGAACCCACGGTTTCTCGCTGCGGTCATCGCCGGAGCGGTTGCGTACAAGTGGCGGAACGTTTCGCTGGTGATCGCCGTCGGTATGGCCTCGCTCTGGGTCCTCGACTGGCTCTTCTAGCATTGTTTAGCCGTGATTTATCCGAGGATTGTCAATGGCATAACTGCCCATCGGCCACAATCGATGAGTGAGCTACTGCACACTTCCAACTCGTAGAACACAGCGTCGCGGAGGGCTGTGTTGAGGCTGCCAAGGCTGTCTCGACGCGACTTTCTTTCCCGAATGGTCGGAGCCGTAGCCGGCTGCATGGCCGCCCTTATCGGCGTCCCCAGCGCAGTGTTTCTGATAGGCCCATCTCAGGAACGCTCTGCGGGAGGATGGGTTCCGGTGGGGTCTGTCGGCGAAATCCCGCTCAACCAGCCCACTCTCTTCAACACGACGGTTGCCAAGCAGCGCGGTTGGGTTGTCGAACAACAGGAACTCTCAGTCTTTGTTTCCACACAAGACGGCACCGACTTCGTGGCACTCTCTGATCGCTGCACTCATCTGGCGTGCCGGGTCCGCTTTGTGGATGAGATGGAGCAGACCGCCAAACCGGGCTTCTTCTGCCCGTGTCACAACGGAGTCTTCGACGCAAGCGGGGAGATTGTTGCGGGGCCGATTCCACGACCACTGGACCGATTCGACACGAAGGTCGAAGAAGGCCAGCTGTTTGTGAAGGAGGTCTAGCCGGATGGGGACTCGGCTTGGCGATTGGATTGACGAGCGCAGCTCTTGGCGTGAGGGGTGGAGCCGAGTGTTTCTTGCGCGCATACCTCGTGTGTCGTGGGGGCACACGCTCGGTGCCGCCACTCTCATCTCCATCGTGGTCCTCATGGTCACCGGGCTGTTGCTGACTGTTTACTACGTTGCCAGCCCCACGGACGCACACCAGAGCGTGCAATACGTCACCAACGTGGTGCCTCTCGGATGGCTTATCCGCGGGCTCCATCACTGGGCCGCCAGCGCACTCGTTGTGCTCGCCATTGCACACCTGATCAGAGTGATCGCTCATGGTGCCTACAAGTACCCCCGCGAATTCACTTGGTATAGCGGGATTGCGCTCCTGCTCCTCGTATTTGCGTTTGGCGTGACCGGAAGCCTGCTGCCATGGGATCAGCGGGCCTACTGGGCAACCCAGGTTCGCATCGAGATCTTTGCGACTGTCCCACTTATCGGTGATTGGTTCGCTCGCTTCATCCAGGGCGGCGAGGAGTTGTCTGGGTTGACCCTGAGCCGGTTCTACGCTGCCCACGTCTGGCTGCTGCCCCTTCTCTTGGTCGGTCTGCTGTGGACCCACCTCCGGTTGGTGGTGCGTCATGGAATCTCCGCAAGCCCCAGAGAGCGAAGAGGCCCACGGCGGAGGATGTGGCACCGATGAGAGCGGACGAGGAAGCTCGCTATCTCGAGGAGTATCGGGAAGACGTACGGGGCGGCGAGCCATACTTCCCGCGCTATGCCTTGCGGGACACATCGGTGGGTCTAGGGATCATTGTGGTGCTGATGGCGTTGTCAGCGTGGCTGGGCGCACCTCTCGACGAGCAAGCCGATCCGCTGGCCACTGAGTACGTGCCACGCCCCGAGTGGTACTTCTTCTTCATATTCCAGTTGCTCAAGTACTTCAGCGGCGAGTGGGAGGTTGTCGGCATCGTTGTGATTCCGGTGCTGGCCGTGGTCTTTCTGGCACTACTGCCGTTTCTCGACCGGTCCCGCACCAGGCATTATCGCACCCGCCCGATTGTCACCGGGACCACCTTGCTCCTGCTGGTGGGTGGTGTAGTTCTGACAATCATTGCGGTCGCGGAGGCTCCGCCTCCGGCCGATGCCTCGGTCCTCACGTTCGAGGCTGCCGCTGTGGATGGGGCGGGCCTCTTTTCTGCCCAGTGCGCCATTTGCCACGGTGACTTCGGTGAGGGAGCGCCGAACCCGGCCCAGCCCGGTGACATCACTGCCCCGATCAGCACCGCTGAGTATCTCGAAAGTCGTACTGATGCCACTATCCGCGAGGCCATTTCTGCCGGCTTCCCTCAGTTCGGTATGGCTGCGTTTGAGGTGGCCCATGGCGGACCGCTCCAAGCCAATGAAGTTGATGCGATCGTGGCCCACATTCGGCATTGGGAAATTGAACCACCTGTAGCCCTTGATCCTGCCGTCTCCGACGCAGCACTGTCGGAGAGCGCAGAGTTCCTCTTCCCACAGTTCTGTGCGCAGTGCCATGGCGATGTCGGCCAAGGCGGCGTTGGCCCTGCGTTCTCCGACGCCGAGCTACAGCAAGCGCGAACGGATCAGCAACTCTTTGATAGCATCAACCTGGGCCATGAAGCAACGGCGATGATCGCCTGGGGTGAGGTTCTCACCCAAACCCAGATCGAGGGGCTGGTTCAGCACATCAGGTCCCTTGGCAATGCAGGGCGGCCTGGAGAGCTGAGCTACACCCTCGACGTGCTTCCAATCTTCGAGGTTCGCTGCGTCGCTTGTCATGGAACCGCGGGAGGCTGGGACGCCACGACGTGGCAATTGGCGATCAGCTCTGGCGACAACGCTCCTGTGGTGTTGCCGGGCGACTCCGCTAACAGCAGCCTCGCACAAATGATGTTGGGCACTCATCCCGAGGGTGTGCTCATGCCACCCGACGGACTTTTGCCCGATCCTCTTGTTCAGCTAGTCGTCGATTGGATAGAGGGAGGAGCGCTCGAATGACGAGCCCCACACCGACCCGCCTGCCCCGAATCTCAGTAGTTGTGTCATGGATACTGGCCCTCTTCATAGGGGTGATCGTGTTTGCCAGCGCAGACACAGCCGCAGCCAAGTCGGGGTTTCTTGGCGACTTCAACGCGATCTATGGCACGGCGGGAACGCCTCTCGATTCGTGCTCGCTTTGTCACACGAACGTCCCGGCCGTGAACAGCTATGGCGCCGACTGGAAGAGCAACGGCAAGAGTTTCTCTGCGATCGACGGCATGGACTCCGACGGTGATGGGTGGCCGAATCTCCAGGAGATCCAGGCGCTGACCATGCCAGGCGACTCCTCGAGCACTCCGCCACCGGCGACGACTACGACCCAGCCTCCGGGGTCGACCACGACTACAACACAACCGACGACGACGACCACAACCTTGCCGCCAACGGGGAACGGCCCGCTCAGCTTCGACTTCAAGGATTTCGATGTTCCCGGATCGGTTGATGTAACCAACGGCAGCGTCACCAGAGAGATCAAGGTGAAGCTCGAAATAGAAGACGCCGCCGACGGCTCCAATGTCACCACAGATATTCAACTCTGGGCGAACGGGCAACTTGCCCAGACCATCACGAGGACCAAGAAGGCCGAGGATGACGGCGAGGTCGAGCTTGAGGTCAAATTCACCTTCACCTTCAACTCCTCACACGTTCCGAAGATCAACTGGTGGGCAATTGCAGTAGTTGCCGGCCAGGCGTCGGCTCCCGAGACCGCTTCGACGACGGTGACGGGCCCGCCACCGCCGACAACCACGCAGCCACCAGGGACGACGACAACGCAACCTCCCGGTACCTCAACCACCCAGCCTCCGAGTACATCGACAACGCAGCCCCCGTCGGGCGGGCCCAACGGCGCCGCCATTTACGCAGCCTCCTGCGCTGGGTGTCATGGGGCAGATGGCAGCGGTGGTTTCGGCGGGCCGGTCGCGGGGACCTCGATGAGCCTTAGCGAAGTCGTGACGATCACTGCAGATGGTGCCCCGGGGATGCCGGCCTTCTCTGGCGGACTGTCGGGCGCCGAAATTGATGCGGTGTCGGCGTATGTGCTCACCCTAAGCGGAGGCGGTGAGCCGCCGGTCACGACTACGACGACACTTCCACCGGGTACGCCACCGGGAAGTGGCGCTGCGCTCTATCGCCAGCATTGTGCAGGGTGTCACGGTGTCAACGCCGATGGTGGGCCGGGTGGGCCGTTGGTTGGCTCGTCACTCAGCTTTGCACAACAGGTCTCGGTCACCGCACAGGGTTCCGGGGGGATGCCCGGCTTCAGCTCAGTACTCACGGGCGGCGAGATCGACTCGATCATTCGATATGTCCAGGGTCTCGGTGGTCCGGGATCAACGACAACGACGACAGCCCCGCCTGATCAGGAAAGCGGTGCCGCCATCTATGGCCGCCTCTGTGCTGCCTGCCATGGCGGTGATGGATCGGGCGGCCCTGGCGGGCCCATCCTGGGTACGGGCTATCACGGCTCAGCCCTAACCGGAGTCATCGGCGACGGCGTTGGAACCATGCCGGGCTTTGGATCACAGCTGAATGACGGCCAGATGACGCGGCTCGTCGCATATGTCGAGGGTCTTGCCAGCGGAACGATTATCCCCGGCGAGGACGGTGATGCCGATCTGGCGCTGCTCGGCGAGGACGGTCTTGTGAACCCGGCTGAAGGTTTTGCGGGACATCTGTCTGAGCGCGATGTGGCTGAAGGCAGCGAGAGTGGTGCGCTTGGTGGCGAACTCGCAGCGGCATCGCCGTTGCCGGTTGGCAACCCTGTTGGCTGGACACTCGCCCTGGCGATAGCCGCCTTCCTGATCGCAGTCGGGTCGGCAATCACCGGTGCCATGCCTCGCGAGACAGAGGAGCGTGCGGCTTCGTAGGCGGACGCAGGCCCTTCTGATTGTCGTTGACGTCGATGCATGCCAACCTATGGACTCAGCGGGTCTAAATGGGGAGCAGCGGTCGCGTGAACAAAATCGTTGATTGGATCTTCACTATCCCGTTTCTAATCGGCTTCGGGCTCACCCTGGTTGTGTTCGAGCCCATTGCCAGGATTGCTCGCTTGTTTGGATTGCGACCCATGGAAGTGACGATGGGCGTTATGCAGAGGATCCTGCTTGTCGTCTTTCGTGTCGGAGGCACCCGACTCCACGTTGAACGCTCGCCGCAAGTGTTGCCGCGTACCGCATACATAATCGTGTCGAATCATCAGAGCCTCTTCGACATCCCGATATTTGGCGGCTTGCTCTTCAGCAACTACCCCAAATACATCTCGAAACGGGAGCTGGGGCGATGGCTGCCTTCCGTTTCGTTCAACCTGACCCACGGCGGGAACGCAATCATCGATCGAGGCGACCCAGTGCAGGCTCGTGCTGCCATTCGAGAACTCGGAGAGGCGGCGCAGGACCGCAATGTTGCCGTTGTCATCTTCCCCGAAGGAACACGATCTCGTGACGGGAGGCTGAAGTCATTCCGGCTCGGCGGTCTCACTGAGCTGCTTGAAGCAGCTCCTTTGCTACCGGTCGTTCCCACCACGATTGACGGAGCCTGGGAACTATTGAGGTACAAGCTCTTCCCGATCCCGTTTGGCACAAAGGTGAAGGTCCGGTTCTCTGACCCGCTACCCCGCCAGGAAGATGAGGATCCGACTGAGCTGTTGCGCCAGGCCCATGACATCATTCAAGGAACACTGCTCGAATGGAGGACAGATGACTGAAACATGCGAATGTCATCTCGAGGTCGCCAGGCTGCACCAGTTCTTCCAGGACTGGTTCCAAGGGGTGTTGGACGTTGGCGAGTTCGCCGTTTGCGAGCAAGCGCTCGCCGACGGTTTCACGATCACCACACCCGGTGGCGAGATGGTTGAGCGCAAGGAGATCCTCGAAGCGATCCGCATCCACCGCGGGGGCGAACACGCCGAGTTCCAGATCAGGACCGTAGGGCGGGCCTGCCAACAAGTGCGTGGCTTGCATATCTCGACCTACGAAGAGCACCAGACCGGAGCGCGGGCGACGGTCCGGCTATCGACCGCCGTAATCGGATCCGGTGACGGCGGCTTCGTCTGGCACGCCGTTCACGAGACGTGGATCACAGCCGCCTAGCTCTGCCGACTCGTCAAGCAGTCAGAGTTCCGTCCACACGTACTGAACGCCGGGGTTGGTCTTGCTGCGCTCGACCTGGAAGTCCATCGACTTGACCAAGTCAAGCATGCGGTGGTTGGCAGTGAGAACCTCACCTTCCATCAGATCGAGACCGCGGGAACGAGCGATCTCCATCAATCGCTTCAGCATGCGCTGTCCGATCCCATGGCCCTGGAACTCATCAGAGATGACCAAGGCGAACTCACAACTGTTCTGATCCGGGTTCATGACATAGCGAACGACACCGTGTTCGATCTCGTATCCGTCCTCCACCGTCACCGCGATGAGAGCCATCTCTCTGTCGTAGTCGATCTGGGTGAAGCGAACCAACATCTCTGGGGTCAGCTCGTGAACCGCATGCATGAAGCGGAAGTACTTGGCTTCATCAGACAACCCGCGGATGAAGTCCTGCTCGATTTCGGCATCCTCCGGCCGGATCGGGCGGATGGTGACATCGCGACCGTCGGTAAGCTGAAAACGTGACTCCAGATCCGTCGGGTACGGATGGATCGCCATATGGGCATATGCATCGGTTGACGGCTTGGGGACACCAACCACGATGCGGGCGTCGACGGCAACGGCACCGCTGTCATCGAGGATCAGCGGGTTGATATCCATCTCCTGTAGCCAAGGAAGCTCGCAGGCCATGTTGGAGACACGCAGCAGCACATCGACCAATGAGTCAGTGTTGGCGGCGGGCATGTTGCGGAACTGCTTCAACATCTTGGCGATCTTCGTACGCTTGATCAGGTTCTTAGCGAGCCGCACGTTGAGCGGCGGCAGCGCCACGGCGGCGTCCTTCATGACCTCGACCCATGTTCCACCGGCACCAAAGCTGATCACGGGGCCAAAGACCGGGTCGTTGATGACCCCGATCATGACTTCACGTCCGTTGGTCGTGCGGTGCATCTGTTCGACGGTGACCCCGAGCAGGTTGGCGTCGGGGCGCTTCACTGCGACCCGCTCCATGAGATCGCGGTACGCACCGCGGACATCGCCGGCGTTGCGAATGTTCAGCTTGACGCCGCCGACATCTGACTTGTGTGAAATGTCTTCCGAGTAGATCTTCATGGCAACGGGGAAGCCCATTGACACAGCGAGCACCAACGCTTCTTCTGCCGATCGTGCAATACCGTTGCGAACGGTCGGAATCCTGAACGCCTCCAGGAGAGCGATTGACTCCGGCTCAGTGAGAACATCTCGTTTCTCGTTCAGCGCGCTCTCGATGATCAGACGTGCGGCTTCGATGTTCGGTTCCTCATGATGCAACGACAACTTGCCGGGCGTCTGCAGCAGCAGTGATTGATTTGCCTTGTAGGCAGCCAGGTAGTGGAACGCATCGACTGCGGCCTCAGGTGTGTTGAAGGTCGGGATCTTCGCCTGGCGGAAGATCGCCCGGGCCGGATTCACTTGGACACCGCCCATCCACGACGTGATGATCGGCTTCCGGTTCGTCTCCGCTGCGGTGACAACTGCTTCGGCGACCTCAACTGGGGCGGTCATTGCCTGCGGAGTGAGGATGACAAGCACCCCATCGACACCCTTGTCCTGCAGACAGATGTCGATCGCGGCCTGGTAGCGCTCCGGGGGTGCGTCTCCGATTATGTCTGCCGGATTCCGATGGGACCAGGTTTCGGGAAGAACCTCATCTAGGGCTTCGAGTGTCTCGTCGCTGAGCTCGGCAAGTTCGAGTCCGACCTCGGGTACGTGGTCGGCGGCCAGCACAGCAGGCCCACCGGCGTTGGTGATGATGGCGAGACGATTGCCGCTCGAGCGGTACTTGGAACCCAGAGTGCCGGCTGCGGCAAACACCTGACTGATGTTCTCAACACGCACTACACCAGATCGGGCGAGAGCAGCGCTGAACGCCTCGTCGCCGCCAACCAGCGCACCGGTGTGTGACATTGATGCCTCGGCACCTTCAGCGTGACGGCCCGCTTTGATAGCAATGATCGGCTTGATTCGCGATGCGGCCCGCAGCCCGCTCATGAATCGACGCGAGTCTTGGAGACCTTCGATGTAGAGGATGATGCTGCTGGTCTTTGTGTCAGAAGCCAGGTAGTCGAGAACGTCGCCAAAGTCGAGGTCGGCGCCGATACCGGTGGAGACGACGGCAGAGAATCCAACATCACGGTCTTCAGCCCAGTCCAGGATCGCCGTGCACAGTGCACCAGACTGCGAGACCAGGGCGATTCCACCCTCGGAAGCCGAGCTATTGCCAAATGTTGCGTTGAGACCAATGCTGGGCCGAATCAGACCCAGGCAATTGGGACCCAGGAAGCGGATGCCATACGAGCGGGCTGCGTCGCGAACCTTGTCCTCGAGGGCTCTACCTGTTTCTCCTACCTCGCGGAAGCCGGCAGACAGGATGATCATTGACTTGATGCCATATACACCGCACTGCTCGACAATCGCAGGGACGGTACGGGCCGGGGTGGCGACTATGGCGAGATCAACATCCTCACCGATCGAATCGAGATCGGGATACGCCTTCTTGCCTTGAACAGTTTCCCGTTTTGGGTTGATGGCATAGATGTCGCCTTCAAATCCTCCTTCGAGAAGATTCTTGAAAACAACTTGGCCGACGGAGTCGGCGGTTTCGCTGGCGCCGAACATCGCCACGGAAGTGGGAGCAAAGAGGGCGCTGAGATAATGGGGACGCATTTGAAGGTGGCCTCCTGGGACCGTTTTGGCTTAAGAGTGCTGGCTGGACCTGACGCTAGCTAGGGCCTGGAGACCCCAGGACGGTGCCACCTGACCCCGGACATCTCTGACGTTTTGCCGGCATCGTTGCATACCGGGTGAGATCCCGCTTTGCTGGGCCCATGCCGGAACCCATCGACCACACTACGTATCTCAGGGCGCTGGCCAAATGGCGGTCGGATCGAGATGACTACTTCGCCAACCACTATGCGACTCCGTTGTCAGACGAGGCCATCGCCCGGTTCGCCGGGATCCGCTATTTCGAGCCGGATCCAGGGCTGGTGTTCGAGACGGTTCTGGAGCCCGGAGAGAGCAGGATTCTCATCGAGTCATCCACCGGACACCGATCGGAGTACCCGGCCGCAGGGTCGGTGCGGGTGCCCTTTGCCGACGTAGCGTTCCAACTCCAAGTACTTCGTGGTGAGGACGACGACCTGTTCATTCCGTTCCGCGACGCAACTGCCGGCGTGACTACCTATAGCGGTGGTCGATACGTGGGTGTGGAGAGCCGTAGCGGCGACACTGTGAGCATTGATTTTAATAAGTCCATCAATCCCTACTGTGCCTATGACCAGGAGTTCTCCTGTCCTCTGCCACCTCCCGAGAACTGGTTTCCGTTTGCGGTGGCCGCTGGAGAGATGGACTATCGATAGTGTGGGGCTGTCTAAAGACCGCCCAGATCGATCCGATACCCTTCTAGATGAGATTCGTTGGGTGCTCACGATGAAACAACCTGTCTGCAGTCGCGGAGCGGTCCAATGACCGCGCTTTCGATAATTGTGCCTGCCTACAACGAGGAATTTCGCATCGGGTCGACGCTGGAATCGATTTCGCAGTTAGTGGCCGATCGTCTCGATACGGAGGTCATCGTCGTCGATGACGGATCGACCGATGCCACCTCGGCAGTATCCAGGCAGAGCTCTTGCCCGAACCTCCAGGTGATACGCACCGAGCAGAATGTCGGTAAGGGCCATGCGGTAAAGACAGGAATGCTGGCAGCGACGGGGACCTATCGGCTGTTTACCGATGCAGATGGGTCCACTCCGATCTCAGAATTGGCCCGCCTCGAGGCCGCCATGGACAAGATGGCAGGGTCAGGAATCGCATTCGCCTCGATCGCAGTACCCGGCGCAGAGGTTGAGCAGAAGCAGGCTGGGTTGCGGCCTGCTGCCGGCAGACTGGGTAACTGGCTAATTCGCAAGATCGCATTGTCGGATGTCCATGACTCGCAGCGAGGATTCAAACTCTTTTCAGCCGAAGTCGCAGAAGTCGTGTTCTCCAATTCCGTGGTCAATGGCTGGGCGTTCGATGTGGAGGTGCTGGCGATGGCTCGCCACCTCGGATTCCAGATTGCTGAGGTGCCGGTCGTTTGGGCCCACAAGGACGACAGCCGGGTGACACCGCTGTCGTATCTGACGACGTTGGCCGAGGTCATCGCGGTTCGCTGGCGGCTTGCCCGTGGTCGCTACCGAGCTCCGGCGGCAAAGCAATGAAGACCGAAATAGAAACGGCAGACGTCGATAGCGTCCGCGCCGCATCGGCTAGCTGGCGTCTTCGTGTCTACCCGGTTGCTGTCTTGTTGGCCTTGGCATTCGCTTTGACCCTTGCGGCGCTCATGGCGGCAGATGCTGAGGCGCCGGGAGAGGAGATAGGGGGTGACTACCCCGCCTTTTATGGAGCAGGCCACATTGCTGCAGATGGCGATTGGGATGCGCTCTACACGCTGGACCGTCAGGCGAACGCCCAGCGGGGACTGTTTTCCGACCAGGAAGGGCGAGTGGCCAGGTTCTTTGCGTACCCTCCGCAGGTGGCGTCGGCATATGTCCCCTTCGCCGCACTCGACTATCACTGGTCCTATCTTCTCCACACCGCGTTGATGGCGCTGCTCCTCTGGGGCACATTGATGATCGCCCGACCGATGATTCCGTGGCTGCGGGGTCACGTGGCTCTAGCCATGGCTGCGGCGATCTTGTTTTGGCCGATGTGGCGGACGATCACCGGCGGATCGAACACTGCACTGACCCTGTTCCTCATCGTCGCTGCGTGGCGTCTGATCTACGACGACCATGACTTCGCCGGGGGCTTGGTCATCGCGGGCCTTGCCTACAAGCCACAGTTTGCGCTTCCCTTGGTTGGCCTGTTCTTGCTGGGCCGGTACTGGCGGGTCGTTGCAGGAGGGGTTGTGGGCAGCATCGTGTTCTACCTCTGGGGCGCCGCCCTCCAGGGCTGGGCATGGGGTCCGGAATGGGTTGAAGCCGCCTCTGATTTCGGAGTACGAGATGCCGAGCTCAACGGCCACTCGAGCATCTCGTTCATCGGCTTCGCCGAAAACCTATTCGGTGTGGGCGCTTCACCGCCTGTTGTCATCGCCTGGGCTCTTGCCGGCGCGACAGTCATGTTCCTCAGCTGGTTCTGGTGGCGTGGCGACCGTGGCGACCTTCCCTATCTGGTGGCGATCACCATGCCGGGAATCCTCCTCCTCTCGCTGCACGCCATGTCGCACGATGGTGCGATTGTTGTCCTGACGGCAGCCATTTTGGTCGGGGCGAGTGCCCGGCGCGACTGGGCGCTGTGGGTGATTGTGATCTGGGTGTTGGGAGCATCGCAGATGCTGATCAGAACGCTTGGCTTCTCACCGGGGCTGCCGATGTTGCTCATCGTCGTTGCTTGGGCATGGCAGGGCTCGTGGAGATCGCAGCTGCTGGGGGGACAGTCCCGCAACGAAGGGTCGCTGGTCGAGAGCTGAATCGCCCGGTAGTGCGGAATCAGACCGGCTTCTGATGGGTTGACTCACCCAGGGATGGAAGGACACCCGATGCCAGAATTCACTATCACTCGTCAGATCGATGCGCCGCTCGAAACGGTCTGGTCGGTTCTCAACGATTTCGGGAAATCCAGCGATGGAGCCCTGGCGTCAAGAACTCGGATCTCACCTCACATGGTCCGGTCGGCGAGGGGTCGACCCGCCATTGTGACTTTGCTCCGTTTGGCGGCGTTGAGGAGCGGATCGAACGCTACGAGTCCAATCGGCGCTTGACGGTCAACATCTATGAAACGTCGAAGCTACCTATCTCATCTGCGGTTGCCGACTTCAATATCGCCGCCAAGGATGAGGGCACGGTGTTGACGCTCAACTACAGCTACACCCCAAACCTGCTGGGCCGTCTCATGAGTGGCTATACCGACAAACAGATGCGCCAGGGGATCGGCAGCATGACCAAAGGCCTGAAACGCGAGAGCGAGACGATGGCTGCTACCGCTTGAGCCTCAATCGTCGGGGCCAATGCGGTCGGGTTGCTCAAGTGGTCGAGCTGGGCTGCCGATTCGTCCTATTGATGGATTTGCGCAATACATCGGGATGGATGCACTCCGATCCGGTATTAGAGCTGGCGCGTCGTAGTGCGGTTCGACTGGTTGTCGGCGGCGCCGCCGCGCTTTCGCTCGCGTCCCTGCTCCAGGTGATCGTTGGTGACGCTGGCGGTCCAATAACGCTGATCGCCTCCCTGACCACGGCAGCGATTGCGGCGATCATGTTGCGTCAAGAGCGCCCCAACGTCGTCGCTCTGCTGGGTTTGGTATCCCTCTTTGCGATAGTTGCGGAGACCTACGCGGCCATAGACGGGCAGTCTCAATACGTCGCCAGTGTTGGTGCCGAAACCGTTCTGTTCGCCTTGGGAATCCTCTCTGTGTTCATTGCGCGGAAACATCCCCGAGTGATTGCGGTCAGTTACCTTGCAGCTTCTGCCCTGATCGTCTTTATCGCCCAGCTCCATCTGAACGGTCTGTCTCTGGAGATCGCATCAGACATAGTCGTGATGTTGGCAACTCTGGGGACGCTGATGTACATCGTGATCCGGGTCATAGAGTCCCTCTCCGCATCCGAAACGCGCTACAGCGATCTCGCCAACGTCATCCCGGTCGCAACCATGGAGCTTGACGTGTCTGGTGTGCTCGAGCGGATTGCAGATCTGACCAGCACGCTCAGCCCGGACGATACCGGCGACAATCTCGAGCGTTACACCGAAATGCTCGGTCTGGTGAAGCTGTCGTTCTCGAACCATGCGGCTAATCGTCTGGTTGATCAGCTCGGACGGTGGGAGGAACTGGCGTCTGGTCCCAACGCCGCACTTGTCCGAACCGAAGCGGTGAAGGTCCTCCTATCGGTTTGGCAAGGAGTGAACGCCGGGGCCGGCGAGGTATCGGTGGTGAGCATGGATGGCACGGAAATGGACTTCTTCTACAGGTGGTCGCTGGGTCATGTTGGCGGCCGTGCTGTTCCGGGGACACTCGTAGTTGCGGCGACGGATGTGACCCGGCTTCGACAAGCCGAGCACGAGCTGGGTCGGCAGCTTCAGGAACGAGACCAGTTTGTGGCAAGCGTTAGTCATGAGCTGCGCACTCCCCTGACTTCGGTGATGGGCCTAACTGAAGAACTTGTCAGCCGGCCCGACGACTTCGATGCAGCCGAGCAGGCGGAGCTTCTCGCCATCGTCGCCACCGAGACCCGAGATGTTGTTGACATTGTTGAAGACCTCCTCGTGACAGCTCGGGCGGAAGCGGGACAACTCCAGGTGAGCGTCGAGCGATGTGACCTCGCCGCAGAAACGCGTCGACTTGCCGAGTTGCTTGGCGGCGAAGCCGACGCAGTCGGGCCCGTGTGGACCGAGGCAGACCCGGTGCGGCTACGGCAAGTCCTCCGCAATCTTCTGTCGAACGCCCAGCGATACGGTGGGCCCAACGTGCGGATGACGGTGAGCGCAACCTCAAGGGTCGCGACATTTGAGATCCGTGACGATGGTGATCCGCTTCCATTCGATGCGCGCGACCGGATCTTCGAGGCATACGAAAGGGTCGGTAAGCAGGGAGCCGTCGGCTCAGTTGGCCTCGGGCTCCACGTCGCACGTCTCCTCGCCCGCCTGATGGGCGGCGATCTCACTTATGACCACGACGGTGTGGACACCGTGTTCAGCCTTTCGCTACCCGCAGCGCACTTTGACCTGATCGGGTCGTCACACGAATAGCTGTACGTCCGAATCTGCTGCGAAGTCGAGAAACGCAGCCGCTCCGGCGATGTCGCACCCGGCGATGAGGTCTGTGTCTTCGACACCCATAACTCCCATAGTCGTCGCACACGCAAAGAACGTGACGCCGAGCCCCTGAGCCATCTCCACGAAATCGGGGAGGCTTGGCATCTGTGACTTCTCCATCCAGCCCTTCATCACCTTGGTCGCGGCGGCCGTTGCTCCCGGTACCGCACCCAACAGGTTGGGAATCCTGATCGGCCCTGCTGGATTAGCCAGCGACGCCACTCTCAGCTTCTCAAATCGATCCTGGTGCAGGATGTCCAGACCGTAGAAGGTGAAGTAGATGCCCACTTCCCAGCCGAGGCTGGCCGCCGTGGTTGCCAGAATCAGCGGTGGATAGGCCTGGTCGAGGGTTCCTTTCGACGCCACCAGGGCCAGGCGTTTGCGCCGCGGTGGCGCTTCTGGTGCAGATTCCGGTGCGGGGTTGACTGCCATCGTCATGATGAAGGACCCTTCTCGATCCAGAATATCTGGGAGTCGCCCCCGGCATCGGTTGCCACCAGCACATCGCCACGCTGGCGAGCCATCGCGGGGATGTCGGCCAGCGAGCCGGGGTCGGTGCAGATCAGCTTGAGGACCTGACCGGGCTGGAGTCGGCCGAGCGCAATTGCAGCCTTGTAGACGGGCAGCGGGCACAGCAGCCTGCTCGTGTCGAGGGTGTCGGTTGCCTCTGGGTTTTCGGTACGTGTTGTCATGGTTGCTCCTTTCAGATCTGGGGGAGTCCATCGCTACCAAGGATGTCGCCGAAGTAGCTGGCATATTTGGCGCCGGAGTCAGGGGAGATACCGACGGCGATGCCGGGGATGTCGTTGAGCTGATTGATGGCGTGAACCACGGCCCCGGTGGACGGACCGACGATCAGCCCCTCTTCCCTGTGAAGGCGCTTGGTCGTCTTGTAGGCCGACCCGTCGTCGACCTTGATCACGTCGTCGATGACTTCCCAGTCGAGGATTCCCGGCTCCTTGGCTTCCTGGAAGCTCTTGAGCCCGGGGAGTTGGTGCCCACGTTCGGGCTCGATCGCTATCACCTTGACCGCAGGGTTCTGTTTCTTGAGGTAGCGACCCGTTCCTGTGATGGTTCCCGTGGTACCCAAGCCAGCGATGAAATGGGTGACTCGACCATCGGTCTGGCGCCATACCTCGGGGCCGGTCGTCTCGTAGTGAGCTCGCACGTTGTCCAGGTTCTCGTACTGGTTGGCCATCGCATACCGACTTCCGCCCTCGGAGGCAGCGAGGGATCGGGCCAATGCAATGGCGCCGTCCTTGGGATGGTCGATCGGGCAGAGGTCATCGGGGGTCTCCCACACCTCTGCTCCCAGCATGCGGAGCATGATCTTCTTCTCTTCAGGAACGCCGTCTGGGATGGTGACGGTGAGGTGTTTGCCGACAAGCGAGGCCAGGGCAGCCAGTGCGATGGCGGTGTTGCCGGATGAGGCTTCGACGATGTCGCGACCATCGAGATCGCCACGCTCTGTCATGCCTGCGAGCAGGTAGGCGGCGGCACGGTCCTTGACGGAGCCGAACGGATTCAGCCATTCCAGCTTCAGATAGGACATGAGGCTGGGGTGATCGGTGACGTTGTTGAGCCTGACCAGCGGTGTTGGGTTGTTGACGTTTGGCAGCAGGTCTCTGATATCGCCGAAGCGTCGTGTTTCGGTGTCTGTGCCAAGGGACATGCTCGAGATAGTGGTTGTCATGGTTGCTCCAATAGAAAAACCCGCACCGGCTGTGCCGTTGCGGGTAGTGGTTCTTTGAGTTGCTAGCTGGTGGCTAGTTGTCGACCTTTCCGCGCGGCAATGTGCAACAACAGCAACATGCAGCGGTGGTGAGTTCGAACTTCATTGAGGATTGAGCGTACCCGGCTGCGGAGCCTCGTCAAGCGAATTGTCGGGTCGGTTACAGCCACCCAGGGGGTGAGAGAGTTGGCTCCACGCGCTATGTTCAGACCATGAGATTTGGAGCATTCACCCCGCAAGGATGGCGTCTCGACCTGGTAGGTATCGAGACCGCTGAGCAATGGCCGACGATCCTGTCGGTCGCCAAGACGATCGAGACGGCAGGCTACGAGTCTGTGTGGGTCTATGACCACTTCCATACTGTTCCCGTGCCGACCCAGGAGGTCACCTACGAGGCGTGGACCTTGATGGCGGCCTTGGCCGCCGCAACAGATACCATCCGTCTCGGTCAGATGTGTACCTGCAACGGTTATCGACCTCCTGCGTATTTGGCAAAGGTCGCCGCAACCGTTGATGCAATTTCGGGCGGACGGCTCGAGATGGGTATCGGTGCAGGTTGGTACGAGCACGAGTACGGCGGATATGGCTATCCGTTCCCCAAGCCATCGGTCCGGATAGGTGAGCTCGGCGAAGCCGTCGAGATCATGAAGAGAATGTGGACCGAGGACGAGGTCAGTTTTGACGGCGAGTACTACAAGCTCGACGGCGCCATCTGTCAGCCAAAGCCTGTGCAGGACCCGCACATTCCGTTCTGGGTTGCCGGTGGTGGGGAGAAGCTGACGCTCAACGTTGCGGCGCGGTATGCGTCGTACACCAACTTTGCGTCGACCCCTGAGGAGTTCCAGCACAAGTCGGAGATCTTGAAGGGTCACTGCGAGGACGTAGGCACTGACTTCGATGCAATCGTGCGCTCGACGAACCTGAACGTGGTCTGCGAAGAGACAGAAGCGGACGTCGAGGACCGTATTGCTTCGATCAAGGGTCGCTACCGCCCCTTTATACCGGAGGACCGGCTCGACGCTGTCGAGAAACTCTTCCGCCCCATGGCGGGGACTCCTGAGCAGCTCATCGAGCGGATGAAGCCGTGGATGGATGTGGGCATGAGCTATGGCATCGTCTACTTCCAGGAAGCCGCATACGACACTTCCGGTTTGGAGCGATTCGCTCGTGAGGTCATTCCCGCACTGATCCAGTGACAGGTGCGGCTTCGTAGTACTGCCGCGGAGCAGAGATGACAGCGATAGACGAAATCCGAAGACGCATCGTCGGCACCACTACGGGCTTGTTTGCGCATGCCCCGTACCCGCTCGAGGACTCTCTGCAGTACCGAGGCGATCCAGGGCTGTTTGGTCCTGATTCGGTCACGTGGCGGCTCACCGGTGACGTTGCCACCTTTGTGGGCGGGATCCGGGCACTGCTTGTCCAAGCCGCTCACCAGGAGGTGGCGGCTGGTGTCGCTGATCACTCTCGTTACCAAGATGATCCGCTCGGTCGGTTGTCTCGAACATCGTCGTACGTAACCGCCACCGCCTTTGGAGCGATGCCAGAAGTTCAGGGAGCGGTCCGTATGGTGCGTCGCGCTCATCGCCCGGTGCGTGGCGAGTCCCATCGTCTCAAGAGTTACGCCGCCGACGATCCCGGCCATGCCGCATGGGTGCACAACGTGCTCACCTATTCGTTCCTGTCTGCATATCAGGTGTTCGGCAAGGACAAGCTGAGCGACCGTGACGCCGATCGATTTGTTGCCGAACAGACCGCGGTGGGACGGTTATTGGACGCTGATCCGCTTCCTCGGACTGCCGAAGAGCTAATCGAGTGGGTGGTGGAACACCCCGATATTGGGCAGTCGCCGGGTATGGAGACCGCCGTCGACTTCCTCCGCTCCCCGCCACTCCCGCTGAAGGTGCGGTTGGCGTACCGGGTGGCTGAGCCTCAGGTCCTGACCCGACCGACCGTGTGCCGCAACGGCTGGGATGGCAGAGTGTCACTGTTGCGTTGTAGGTTTGCTGTCGTGACCGACTCCAAGCGCCCTGACATGACTCTCGAAGAACTCGAACGACGCATCCGTCTCAGCTGGGGTCCCGACACCTGCCAGTTCCTTCATCTATGGGACCCGGATCGACCCGAGCAGGGTCAGTGCGGAACGACCGCCATGGTCGTCATGGACATCATGGGAGGCGAGCTGCTCGAAGCCAGGGTTCATCTCGATGGGGAACAGGTCGAGTATCACTACTGGACCCGACTACCCAATGGCCAGGAAGTGGACTTCACCCGCACACAGTTCGATGCGCCGGGTGACCGCCGAGCTATCGGGGAACCGGTCGTCAAGGAACGCCCGCCGACGCTGAAACCCGAGTTCCAGTCGCTGTACGACACAATGCTGGCTCGGGTACTCGCACCCGACGATGAGGCCGACACCGGCTCTTAGCCAGCACGACCGCCGCTCACCCATGCCGCTCCGCTCGCTGCGGACGGAACAAGCCCGAGCATCCGAAGATCGGAGCCAACCCAACCTTGCGGTCGGTCCATCCGATGAGTCGACGAGATCCTGAACAGCCGCCTCCCAAATTGGCCGAGTCCAGTCAGGTGTCGAGTGTGGCGGTACTGGTTGGGCGGGTATGCCGGAAGCTTACCTGGGTCGCACCGTACTCCTCGAAGGTTGCTTCCTCGGCGAATCCGAGACTGCGGAGCAGACGAATTGAGCTGACGTTGGCTTCCTGAGTAACCGCGATGATCGAGCGGTCGTCGGCGTTGTTCCAGACCCACTTCATGGCCGCCGCCACCGCCTCTCGCGCTATCCCCCGCCCCCAATACTCAGGTAAGAGCTGAAACGAGACTTCCAGCTCACCCCGCTCCCGCTCCAGCGTGCAACTCCCCAACGGCTCGTCACTGCTGTTGTCAGCAATGCAGAACACACCCCACTGCTCACCAACGACTGCCAGTTCCAACAGTTCGAGATGTGCCTCGCCAACCGGACCGCCCAGGAACCGCCGCACCTCCGAACTCGACATCCACTCGCGGATGGCTGGCTTGTCCTTGTCAACCAGGGGACGCAGTGTCAGTCGCTCGGTCTTAATCGTCGTCTCTGTCCATACCATGGGCTGCATGATGCTAGACAAACGCTTTAGCCGGACGGTGCTGCAATCGATGATTGCGATCCCGGGCGGGGAGACAGGTGGGCTGGCGAGGCGGTCTCGCTCTCGACTAGTCGGAGAGTGTTCGCCGCATCACGGTATCGACTCCTACATAGGCCCTGGGTCGAACGACTCGCCAATCGCATCGTTCGTAGAAGCGGTGCGCCTCGCTGGTATGCAGCCACAGGTCGTCGAATCCCAGGTCGCGACACTCCTCCTCGACTGCGCCCAGGAGTACCCGGCCGATGCCCAGGTTCCTCGCCGGCCCTTGGACAAACATCCCAGTAAGCCACGGACCTCGATCGGCAAAGTCCGCATCGCCGTCGTCCCAGCACACTGTCGCGGTACCGACCAAGACCTCAGAGAGAAGTGCGAGTCTGGTGAACGGCACTGAACCGCGCAATGATTGGCTTACTATGAGTTCCTGCTTACGGGCCTCGGAGTCGTTGGGATCGGTGTGGTCGCTCCATTCACTCCAATGCCACCGCGCTATCTGCGGTACGAGTTCGAGATGATCCGCGAGATCTCGAACTGAGAGACCATCGATGGAGTGTTGAGCACCAGCCATGCAGGGATTCTCGCACGGCACCCCGTGTGCTTACGAACCGCAGGATCGACAATCCACGGGTCGCGTCTCCGACGGGTCGCTCAGTCGTCACGATCTCATCGGACGAGACGCACGACAGCGTCAAGTCCTCGTGGTGACACCTCACCGGGCATCGGCAATACCAGCGTGTCGATGCCAAGAGAGGCGGCCGCTCCATCGCTCGGCATAGAGTCACCGACCATCAGCGAATCCGACGCATCGACCGCAAGCAGATCAAGTGCGGTCGTGAACATCCTCTCGTCTGGTTTCTGGAACCCATTCTCAGCCGATATGACTACTGCGTCCACGAACTCGGCCAGACCGTAGTTGGTGATCGCTGGCCGAATGTCTCGGTGGAAGTTGGTGACCACCGCAACACTGACGCCAAGCGAGCTGATCTCAGCGAGCACGTCATGGGTATCCGGATAGATGGGATGGGTGGCGGGTTCGAACTCCATCGCATAGATCGCCTCAGCCAGGTCCGCATCGACACCAGCACGTTCGAACCACAACATGTTGGCGAGGCGATGCAGCTCCGGTGAGCAATCCTCCGTGGCCATTGCTTCTTTGACGTCAGGCAAGCTGTAGGCGGATCCAAGGGATAACGCCAATTCCTCAAAGGCACCCTCGTCGATAGGTCGCCCGAGGGATTCGTGGGCCCGACGTAGCCGCCAACGACCAGGCTGGTAGTGGACCAACGTGCCTACCCAATCGAATAAGACCGCCCTGTAGTGACTCACGCTCGGACTCTACCTCGAACCCGCACTCGGCCACCCACGCTCCGCATAATCACTCTGCCGCCTCGAATCACCACGGGCTAGCTATTGAGCGGGCCGAGCAGGCCACAGTCAGCGTTTGTCGGAGACCGGGGCCTGAGCGTCAAGTCGATATCTGCCTAGAGTCCAATCATGGAGCCTATCGAGACCGTCGCTGCTGGATACGATCGCCTGGCCAACAAGTGGGATAGGTGGACTGCGACCGTTGAGCCTGACTTGCGGTTGGAGTTCCTACGGCAACTTGAGACCGAGATACCGGTCGGGGCGGCCGTAGTCGAACTGGGATGCGGCACGGGTCACCCCGTCGGTTGCGCACTGTCGAAGAGGTTCGACTACCTCGGAGTGGACGTATCCCCCGAGATGGTGCGAATCGCATCTGCCCACTGCCCGCAAGCTCGGTTCCAGACCGTCAACATGGCAACACTCACCCTTCCCGAACAATCGCTGGCTGCGGTCGTGGCGTTCTACTCGATCATCCATCTACCACGTGACAGTCACAGTCCCCTGTTCGCTTCAATTCATCGGTGGTTAGAACCGCGCGGCTGGTTCGTAGCCAGCCTCGGAACATCCGACCTTGAAGCAGGAACTGATAAGGGCTGGCTCGGTGCCGGCGAGATGTACTGGAGCGGCTGGGACGCGGACAAGAACCTCATGCTGCTTCAGGACGCCGGGTTCTCGGTAGTTGACGCTCACGTGATCGGCCAGATGGAAGGTGACAATCCAGTCGAGTTCCAATGGGTGCAATGCCAAAAGGCCCATGCTCAATCGGCAGATTGAACGCATCTCGAGGATGGTCGCCAACACTGTCAGTGTCCGAGACGCTGAGCGCAAACCTGCCGACCCGTGTAATAGGCAAAACGCAGGTGATGCCGACATAGGTGCTGATCTGCGTGGAAAGCGCACGAATCGCTTGAGATACGCGCTCGTGGCTACGGGAGTGTCCGTTGTCGCAATGGGCGGGCGCGCCCACGGTTCGTAGACTGGCCCAACAGCTATCACAGGGGGACACTGATGCCCGAGGACTACTTCGGAGAAGGAATCGCGGAGCGCTACGACGCGGGGGCAGCAGACCTCTCTACGCCCGAGGTCGTCGGTCCTGTTGTGGATTTCCTCGCCAACCTTGCAGGTGAAGGCCGAGCGTTGGAGTTCGGCATAGGCACGGGTCGCATTGGACTTCCTCTCCACGAACGAGGTATCCCGGTTGACGGTATCGACCTGTCGGCTGCGATGCTTCGACAGCTCGAGGGGAAACCCGGAGCCGACAGCATCAACGCGATAGAGGGCAACTTCGCGTCGATGTCGATGGAAGGCACCTACACCTTGGTGTACCTCGTGTTCAACACGATCAACAATCTCACGACCCAAGACGAGCAGGTGGCTTGCTTTCGCAATGCAGCAAATCACCTCGAACCCGGTGGCTACTTCGTTATCGAAGTGAACCTGCCCAAGCTGCGGATGCTACCTCCGGGCCAGAATCTCCACACGTTCCATCTCAGCGAGAACCGCTGGGGGATTGATGAGTACCACTTCGCAACCCAGGACTTCACGTCACACCATTTCGCTGTGCGCGATGGCGAGCTGAAGCGGATGTCCGTCCCGTTCCGATACGTGTTTCCAGAGGAGCTAGACCTGATGGCGAAGATCGCTGGAATGAGCCGTTTCGGAAGGTGGGCAGGTTGGGAGGATGAGCCATTCACCGATGACAGTACGAAGCATGTGTCTGTCTGGCAGAAGCACGCCGAGTAAGCCAGCAGCAGAGCAGCACCGCGCTCATCGAGGTCTTCTACTAGGAGCGACGCGACCCTCGTCACGCCGGATGCTGTTTCGAGAGTTCGTAGCGATGGGGGTGGAGCTAGCAAATGGACAATTCGCGTCGGTTTCGGGCAGCCAATCGGGAGACCCGGATCAGCGTGCTCACGCTGCGTGGCGCCAGCGTCGCCCGGTAGCCAATCCTGGACGTGCCGTTCCCGGACGGATGGGGAAATGCTCGTTCCTGCGTTGTATTTGGCGATCTGCGCGCTATGTGGTTGAGCAAGACGAGGGTATTGATAGGTCAATATTTTGACCTATAATGGAACCCATGAGCGACACCCTCCCATTCTCGGAAGTCAAGACACATCTCTCTGAGCTAGCCGACCGAGTTGAAACCGAGCACGACCGAATCCTGGTGACCCGAAGCGGCCGGCCCTCGTTTGTGCTCATGAGTCCCGACGATCTGGAGTCCCTCGAGGAGTCACTCGACATCCTCAGAGACGATGAACT
>JAAETI010000922.1 GCA_024228555.1 bacterium
CGAAAGGACCGTGAGCGCGGGTTGGAGGACCCTCTGTAGAGAACAGATCCCGGAGACCCCATGAAAACGCTTCTCCTTGTCCCCTTTTTGTTGCTCTTCGCCACGCCGCTGTGGGCGCAGGCGGGCCCGGAGCAACCACCCGACACCACGCAGCTCGAAGCCGAGCTTGCCCAGGCCACGGGCCAGGAGCGCCTCGACCTGCTCGTCGAGCTCGCCTGGGCCTTTCGCCGGGACGATCCAGCGCGGGCGGTGGCCTATGGCACCGAGGCCCAGACGCTGCTCGTAGCGAGGCCTGACGAGGAGCGCGAGCTCCGACTCTCCAATGCCCTGGGCCGCGCCTACTATTTCTTGCGTGACTTTCCGAAGGCGCTCGAACAGGCCCAGCGAGCCGAGGCGCTGGCCAGAGCCAGGGAGGACCAGCCGGCTCTGGCCCTGGCCCTCCTAACCCTCGGGAAGGTGTACTATCGCACCGGAGTCTACGATCGGGGCCTGGAGGTCCTCCGCGAGGCGATCGTGCTCTACGAAACCCTCGACGATGCGATCGGCCTGGCCTATGCCGTGAACCTTGTCGGGGTCATAAACATGAACATGGGCGATTATCCTGCTGCGCTCGAGAACTACTTGCGCGTCTACCAGCTGCGCGAGGAGGCAGGCAACAGAAGAGGGATGGCCGCCGTGCTCACCAACATCGGGGCCGTGTATCAGCTGCTGGGGCAGGCGGATCAGGCGCTGGACGTCTACCAGAAGGCTCTGGCGATTCGAGAGGAAGAGGGCAACGAGGATGATGCAACGCCGACACCCTCTATCGCCATCCTATTAAACAACATCGGGAAGATCTACCGGGAACAGGGCCAGCACGAACAGGCTCTGGCCTCTTACTTCCGTTCGTTGGCAATCATGGAAAAGCTCGGCGACAAGATCGGCGTTGCGAAGCGGTTGCATAATATCGGCAACCTTTACCGGGAACAGGGCGCGCTCGCCCAGGCCGCTACCTACCTCCAGCGCGCTCTCAGGATTCGAGAGGAGGTCGGGGACAGGCAAGGGGTGGTTTCTACGCTGTACGAACTGGCCCTGCTTGATCAACAACGGAGGGCCTATGGCGCGGCCCTCACCCGGCTACAGCGCGCGCGCACGCTCGCCGCCGAGATCAACATCCCGCCCGATCTACGAGGTATTCATCAAGCGCTGTCGGAGATCTATGCCGAAACGGGTCGCTACCGCGAGGCCCTGGCGGCTTTTCAAGAATACGAACGCATCAAGAGCGAGATCTTCGGCGAAGAGAACAGCGAGACCATAGCCGAGATGCAGGCCCGCTTCGAGGCCGACCAGAAACAAAAAGAAATAGAGCTGCTCGAACGGCAGCGCCAGCTTGATGAAGCCCGCCGACAACGCGAGCGGGTGCTGGGGCTGACGCTCCTCGGCGGGCTCGTCCTGCTGCTGGTCATCGCGCTGCTGCTGATCAACCGCTATCGCCTCAAGGCACGCGCTACCAGGCTCATTGCGGAAAAGAACGCCGAGCTCGAAACGACCAACCGGCACCTACAACGGGCCAAGGACGCGGCGGAGGTGGCGAGCAAGGCCAAGAGCGCCTTCCTGGCCAACATGAGCCACGAGCTGCGAACC
>JAAETI010000923.1 GCA_024228555.1 bacterium
CACCCCATCACTCGGCGTCGCTGGCCGCGTTGATCGGCGGTGGCTCGGGCATCCCGGTTCCCGGTGAGACCGCGTTGGCACATAAAGGTGTTCTGTTCTTGGACGAGTTGGGTGAGTTTCCGGTTCATCTGTTGGATGCGCTGCGGCAGCCGATGGAGGAAGGCCACGTCGTTGTCTCGCGCAAGGGTGCCTCGGTCCGCTTCGAAACGGAGTTCCAGCTGATTGCGGCGACCAATCCGTGTCCCTGCGGATACGACGGTGACCGGCTTCGGCAATGCACGTGTTCGGAGCGAGAGGTCAACCGGTACAAGCGTCGGTTGTCGGGTCCGCTGCTTGACCGGTTCGACATTGTGGTCAGAGTGCCAAGAGTTGATTCGGCAGACATGGCAGGGGAAGCGGGAGAGTCGAGCGGCGTCGTCGCCCCCAGGGTGGCGGCAGCCAGAAAACGTCAGAACGAGCGGGGGTGCCGCAATGCCCGGCTGCGGCGACGGAATCTCGAGACGCTGGATTGGCACCCGTCTGCGTTGCAGATGCTCGAAGACGCGATGCGGACCTCTGCACTGACGGCACGGGGCTGGGATCGGGTGCGTCGGGTATCCGCAACTATTGCCGACCTCAGTGAAACTGATGTGATTCTGGACACACATATCGCAGAAGCATTGGCGTACCGGGGGCAGCGATGAAGGATGCCCGACTCCAGGTTGCCTGCGGTGGGCTGCATCCCGATCGGGTCCGCAAGCTCTACGCCGACTACGGGCCACAAGGGACGTTGCGACGTCTCGAAGCCGGTGCAGTGAAGACGTCCGATCGAGTGCGTCGCGCCGTTGCGGTCTCTGCAGCCGAGCGCAGAAGCGAGCTGGGAGCGGCGGGGATCGCGATCGTCTATCGGGGCGATCCCGGCTATCCAGATCTGCTGACCCAGCTCGAAGACGCTCCAGACCTGCTGTTTGTGAGGGGTGACCTTCCGTCGGGTCCGTGTGTTGCGGTCGTTGGCACCCGTCGTTGCACTTCCTACGGGCGTCGAATCGCAGAGCTCTATGGGAGAGCCATCGCCGCGGCAGGCTGGCCGGTCATCAGCGGTTTGGCGCGCGGTGTTGATGGCGCCGCCCATTTGGGCACGGTTGCGGTCGGGGGTACTGGCGTCGCCATTCTCGGATCGGGTGTCGATGTTATGTATCCGCGGGAGCACGCACCGCTTGCACTCGACTTGATCGACAACGGGGGAGCGGTCGTTAGCGAGGCTCCACCAGGCTCACCACCCGAAGGCTGGCGATTTCCGCCTCGCAATCGGATTATCAGCGGCATGGCGGGAGCGGTGATCGTCGTTGAGGCCACCGTCAAGGGCGGGGCACTAATCACCGCCGAAGCGGCGCTGCGGCACGGCCGGCAGGTCTTTGCGGTCCCCGGTGACATCGGGCGGTCCTCGTCGGAAGGCTGCAACCTGCTGATCAGAGACGGGGCTTTCCCCGTGCTGGGACCCGATGACCTGTTGGAATCGCTTGAACTGGTTCTCGGGGCGTCGCCACGGGCGTCAGGCAAGGAGCAGGAGAGAGCACTGGAAGAGGCCGATCGGCGGATGGTCGACCTGATCGCCTCGGGTGTCAACGAGATCGACGAGCTCCTGGCTGGTGTGACGACGAATGCGGGGGAGGCGTTGTCGCGGCTCGGCAAACTGGAGATGGCGGGGGTCATCCTGACCGACGGTTCTGGTCGGTATTCGCTTGCTTGATGCCTCAGATTCTGCGTTGAGCGCGGTGGGGTCGTTGACGGTGTGCGCGGGAACGGCAACGATGGAGGGTCGATGAACACCACTCTCACCCTTGCGGACGCCACCGCCGACTTCGTGCATCGCATCGAAGTCGAGCGCGGTCTCTCTCCGCACACCGTTGCGGCCTACGAACTGGATCTTGGCCAGTTCACCGAGTTCTGCGAGAGAATGAGCGTGGATGACGTTTCCGAGGTGAAACGCCGAACGATTCGTCGCTACATGTCCTACCTGACGACACGCGAGTACTCGCGGCGTTCGATCGCCCGCAAGATCTCAGCGGTGCGGTCCTTCTTCAGTGATGCCGCCCGCCGCGGGCTGATCCCGGCTAACCCCGCCGAGGGGGTCCGCCAGCCCAAGCGGCCCGCACCGCTTCCGAAAGCGCTCCCATCACGGAGCCTGGGGACTCAGCTCGATGCGATCGTCGGCAAGAAACCGGTGGATCTTCGCGATCGGGCGATCGTTGAGCTCCTATATTCTTCGGGTCTTCGGGTCTCCGAACTTGCCTCTTTGCAGGTTGGTGACGTTGGGCAAGATGATCTATTGCGCATCGTTGGCAAAGGCGGCAAGACCCGTGTAGTACCCATCAGCAACCAGGCGCGACGGGCGGTTTCGGTCTATATCGACGAGGGTCGTTCAGAACTAGCTGGAGATCAGGCATACTCTGCACTCTGGGTAGGCGTCCGAGGCGGGCCCTTGGACACAAGAGGAGTCAGAAGAGTCGTGCAGAAACGGTTGGGAACGTTCCCTCATGCCCTTCGCCATTCCTTCGCTACCCACCTACTAGAGGGCGGTGCCGACCTGCGATCGGTGCAAGAGTTATTGGGCCACGTTGAACTTGCCACCACGCAGATTTACACTTCCGTCTCAAGGAAGCATCTCCTGTCGACCTACGAAAGAAGCCACCCGCGTGCTTGAACGCGCCGAACACGAACTCCAGGACCTCTGGAAGGAATTCAAAGACAACGCTGATCCGGTAGCCCGTGACGGTTTGATCCTGCACTATTCGGCGCTGGTCAAGTTTGTCGCAGGCCGGTTGAAGGCGGGTTTGCCGCGCAGCGTTGACCCCCAGGATCTGGTTTCCTACGGCACCTTTGGCCTCATCGACGCCATCGACAAGTTCGAACCAGAACGTGGGTACAAGTTCGAAACGTACGCCGTGAACCGGATCAAGGGCGCAATCCTCGATGAGCTCCGCGCTCTCGACTGGGTGCCGCGCTCGGTTCGGGCGAGAGCTCGCGAGATCCAGCGCAGCCTCGGGGAACTGGAACATCGCCTGCAGCGCAGCCCCACTGATGAAGAGCTCGCCGAGCAAATGAATATGCCGACCGAAGTCCTGCAGGACCGTCTCGGTGAGATCGCCACCCTCGGCATCATGGCTCTCGACGATTTGCTCAACCCTGGGGAGCGGGACTCATCGACGATGGGCGAATTGCTCGCCGATCCGACCGCACCAGACCCAAGCGGCTCCTTCGAGCAAGAGGAGACCCGCTACCTGCTCGTGGATGCGGTCAACCGTCTCTCCGACAGGGAACGTCTCGTAGTCACGTTGTACTACTACGAGGGGTTGACCCTGGCCGAGATCGGGAAAGTGCTCACAGTCACCGAATCGCGGGTATGTCAGATCCACACCAAGGCGGTCATGAGCCTGCGCAATCGCCTCATGGAACCCCCGTCGCGACGCGGCTAGCCACTCAACCGAATCGGGCTGGCTCTAGCCGCACCGCGGGAGTACACTCTCGGCACTAATACACACGGCCACTGCAATCTCCGAAGGTCGGGGTTCGCCCCGCGGAGGCTTGGGAAAGTCGAATCTTTCCCGCAGGGTGGTCGGAGGCTCAACCAAAACTGGAGGATCGCATGGCAGTCTCTATGCGCGAATTGCTCGAAGCTGGCGTCCATTTCGGACACCAAACCCGACGCTGGAACCCGAAGATGCGCCCGTACATCTTCACCGAACGCAACGGTATCCACATCGTCGACCTACGTATGACCGTTTCCCAAGCGGAACGCGCCTATCAACTGGTCCTGGATCGCACCACCAAAGGTGGCAACATCCTGTTTGTCGGAACCAAAAAGCAAGCCCAAGACGCGGTCCGCAAGGCTGCCGAGGCTTGCGACATGCCCTATGTCAACCATCGATGGCTCGGCGGCATGCTCACCAACTTCCAAACGATTCATCGCCGCATCATGTACATGCGCGAACTCGAGCGCATGGACAGCTCCGGTGAGATGGAAGCTCTGCCCAAGAAAGAGCGACTCCGCCTTCGTCGTGAGATGGCGAAGCTGCAGGCGACTCTCGGCGGCGTCCGCGACATGCACAAGACGCCCGACGTGGTGTTCATCATCGACATCAACGAAGAGCACATCGCGGTAGCCGAGGCCGCACGCCTTGGGATCCCGATTATCGCCCTGGTCGACACGAACTGTGACCCCGACCTGATCGATCTGGTTATCCCCGGCAATGACGATGCGATTCGGGCCGCGTACTTGCTATCGAACGCAATGGCTGAAGCCGCCACCAAGGGTCGTGAGCTGTTCCAAGCCGCCAAAAAAGACAAAGAAGCTCCCAAGAAGCAGGCCAAGGCCGCTGCGGGCACCAACAAAGCATCCAAGGAGTAACGAGCAATGGCCAACATCACAGCCAAGGACGTGCAAGAACTTCGCACGGCCACCGGCACAGGCATGATGGACGCAAAGCGAGCCTTGCAGGACGCTGACGGCGATCTTGAGAAGGCGAAAGACATACTCCGCGAGCGCGGGCTTGCTGCGGCATCAAAGCGCACCGACCGTGCACAGACCCAAGGCATCATCGGGTCATACATGCATCAGCAGTCCGGGCGACCGGTGATCGGGGTAATGGTTGAACTTGCTTGCGAGACCGACTTCGTGGCTAAGACCGAGGGCTTCCAGGAGGCAGCCAACGACATAGCGATGCACGTTGCCGCTTCCCAACCGGGTTGGGTAGCCCGGGAACAGGTTCCCGCGGACATCCTTGACAAGGAGAAAGAACTCATTGCGGCACAGGCTCGCAACGAGGGGAAGCCCGACAACATTGTCGAGCGAATCGTCGAAGGGCGGATCAACTCGTTCTACAAGGACAACGTTCTCAATGACCAGGTTTTCGTCCGGACCGAGAAGTTCGATGGGACTGTTGGCGACATGGTGAAGGGGCTGGCCTCCTCACTCGGAGAGAATATCTCCGTCAACAGATTCTCACGGCTTCAGGTCGGCGAAACGACTGAGTAGCCATCATGGGCAGACGAGTCGTCCTCAAACTCTCCGGCGAAGCATTTGCGGATCAAGAACTCAATTACGGCATTGACCCGCGAATTGTCGACCGGGTGGCCACCGAGATCGCCCAGGTACTGGCCGAGGGCTATCAGATTGCCATCGTCGTCGGTGGCGGCAACATATTCCGAGGACTCAGCTCGGCAGCAAAGGGCATGGATCGGGCCAACGCCGACTACATGGGCATGTTGGCAACGGTCATCAACGCCCTGGCGCTGCGCGACTCGCTGGAGCGGGCCGGGGCACCCACCCGGGTGCAGACGGCACTGAACATCCAGGAAGTCGCTGAGCCCTATATCCGGCTGCGGGCCATTCGACATTTGGAGAAAGGTCGAGTCGTCATCTTCGCCGCCGGAACCGGCAATCCGTTCTTCACAACGGACACCACCGCGGCATTGCGTGCGGCGGAAGTTGGAGCGGAAGCAGTGCTCAAAGCGACCAAGGTCGATGGGGTGTATGACTCTGACCCGGTGACGAATCCGGATGCGAAGCTGCTCGACAATCTGACGTACATGGAAGTCCTGGCCGAACAACTCCGGGTGATGGACTCGACAGCCATTACGATGTGCATGGAAAACGACATACCTATCCGGGTGTTCAACCTGGCAAAGCCGGGGAACATCGCATCGGCCGTTCGTGGAGACGCGGTCGGCACCCGAGTTCACTGAGGTGGAGCTGTGATCGACGAGTTGTTGGCAGAAGCAAAAGGCAAGATGGACCAAGCGATTGCACACACGGTCGATGAGTTCGGCACAATCAGGACCGGCCGCGCCAATCCAGGTCTTCTACATCGAATCGTCGTTGACTACTACGGGACTCAGACCCCCCTGCAACAAATAGCGGGCTTCAGCGTCCCCGAGGCACGAATGTTGGTCGTGCAGCCTTATGACAAGTCGTCGATTCAGGCAATCGAGAAGGCAATCATGACCGCCGACCTGGGTCTCAATCCATCAAATGATGGCAACGTGATCCGGCTTGCTTTCCCGCAACTGACCGAGGAACGCCGCAAAGATCTGATCCGAATGACGCGCCATCTCGCCGAAGAAGGACGGGTCGCCGTTCGCAACGTCCGCCGCCACACCAAAGACGACATCGAATCGCTCGAGGGTGATGTGTCGGAGGACGACGTGCGACGGGCAGAGAAGACGCTCCAGGAGATGACCGATCGCCACGTGCACAGGATCGATGACTTGCTGGCCAACAAAGAAGAAGAACTACTAGAAGTCTGATCTCTAGTAGCCGGCGGGAATTAAGGAGAAAGTGTGGCTCGTCGCGACGATGGGGACGAAACAACCGCATCGGACGACGGTGACCAAAGCTCTGAAGGCTCTCCTGAGGATGAGTTTCGAGAGTGGGTGGGGGAGACCGAGTCCGAGTCCGAAGCATTGGCGGCACCTGCCGAGAAGTCGGGCTGGGTGGGCCGCGTCTTTGGTCGGAAGCAGTCACGGCCCACTCCAGAGGTGCTCGTAGAGCCAGAACCCTTCGATCATGTCGAAACGGTCCCGGCTACTGACCCCGAGGAGCTCTCTGTCTTCCCCGTCGTCGGCACCGAGGC
>JAAETI010000924.1 GCA_024228555.1 bacterium
CGTTGGAGATCCCCAGCACGGGAGGCATCCCAATCATCGAGGGGATCACCGTACTGCGCGATCTGGAGCTCGAACGGCCCACCGGCCTGCGCGGACAGGTAGTCGTCTACGGCGGCGGCAATACGGCGATGGACGTGGCGCGCACGGCCACGCGGCTGACCGGCTTCAAACCCAAGGTGATCGTGCGCCGTGACCGCAACCATATGGCCGCCCACGAGGTCGAGATTGACGAGGCGTTGGAGGAGCAGGTGGATATCCTCAACCTACGCACGATCAAAGAGGTGCAGGGACGAAGTGTGGTGCTCGAAAAAATGGTCGCTAACGAAGAGGGCAGGCCATTGCCCACCGGCCAGACCGAGATCATCGAGGCCGATGTGCTGGTGCTGGCTTTGGGGCAGGATACCGACCTGGGCTCGCTCGCACAGGTACCTGGCGTAACTATCGAATGGGGCGTGGTGAGGGTGGACGCCGCCATGATGACCGGCGCCGAGGGTATTTTCGCCGGCGGCGACATGGTGCCCTCTGACCGCACGGTGACCACCGCCATCGGCCACGGCAAGAAGGCGGCGCGTAACATCGACGCTTATCTGCGTGGCGCGCAGTACGTGCCAAAAGAGAAGCACGAGATCGCCGCTTTCGACAAACTCAACACCTGGTACTACTCAGATGCGCCCCGGACCGAACAGTCACATCTCGAGCTCATCCGCCGACAGAGCGGTTTCGCAGAGGTCATCGGCGATCTGAACGAGAGCAACGCGCTGTTCGAGGCGCGCCGCTGCATGTCCTGCGGCAACTGCTTCGAGTGCGACAACTGCTATGGGGTC
>JAAETI010000925.1 GCA_024228555.1 bacterium
CAGGCAGCGTGGATTCGGCACCTTGGGACGTTCGCCTCTCGCATGATCAGCCACATTCCGTAAAGGTGAGCCTTGTCTTGTTTTGGCGGCGGACTTGGCCGTCCATGCGTTCCGGGTTTGAGGAGGATCCCTGTGTGGAGACGGGTTGCGATTCTGGCGGTACTCGGCGCGATCGGAGCTGCTATCTGGCGATGGCTAACCGGCTACCAACTGTTGGAGCAGGGTGCTAGCTACACCATCCGGGAGCTCCGGCCCCTCCATCGTTACCCGACCTATGCCCAGGACGTTAACAACAACGGGCAAGTGGTCGGCTATGCGATTATCGGTGACAATGAACATGAGACCGCAGGGTTTGTCTGGGACGAAGACGCGGGCTTTCAGACGCTCTGGACGGGTTGGGTGGTTCAGGACCATTGGACGCAGGCGGTAGCGATCAACGACAACGGGCAGGTGGTTGGCCACTGCTTGCTTGGCGGAAAAGCACACGCCTGCATCTGGGACCTATCCGACGGGACGTTCGAGATCGTCCATTCGCTCCTGGAGGAATCGTGCCGAGCCGTGGACATCAACAACGACGGCCAGGTTGTGGGCTACATAGGCGACGGGTTCGAGACGAATCCGTTCCTCTGGGATGCGATCGGCGGCGTACAAGCTCTCGAGCCGCTGGCTTCCGACGGTCCGTTGTACAGTCGGCCCTTCGCCATAAACGAGACGGGGGAGGCCGTCGGTCACTGGTTCGTTCCGCCCAACGGCAGTGACCACCTG
>JAAETI010000926.1 GCA_024228555.1 bacterium
GTCACCAAGGTCGATTCGGGTTGAAGGCGACATTGGTTTCGACGACGGAGAGAAGCTCGTCCGGTGACATCCAGAAGACATCAGCCTCGCGGATCGAATAGGTCCCTCAAACCGTCGCCAACGAAGTTCGAGGCCAACACCACCGTGAAGATCGCTAGCCCCGGGGCTGTCGCTATGTGCCAGTCATAGAACTGCTTGGCCCCCTCGGTGATCATGGAACCCCACTCCGGGTCAGGGGGCGTTGCCCCCAGGCCGATGAAGCTGAGCGAGGCGAATAGCAGCACCACGTTGCCGAAGTCGACGGTCGCGTTCACCAGTATCGGGGTCATGGAGAGGGGGAGGATGTGACGCCGAAGTATCCGGGGGCGACTGGCACCGATGGCAACGGCGGCCTCGACATGATCGAGTTCCTTGACCGCCATCACCTGACCGCGCAAGAGGCGAGCGTAGATCGGCCACCACACGACGATCATGGCGAAGAAGGCATTGCGAAGACCTGGCCCCAAGGTGGCGGCAATGATCATGGCCAACAGGATCGGGGGGAAGGCCAGCGTCACATCGACGAGTCGCATCAAGATCGAGTCCGCCCACCTTCCCATGAACCCGGCGATTGAACCGACCAATGATCCAATGACGACCGAGGCAAGAATGACCAGCACCGCGATCGGTAACGAATTTCGGGCCCCGTACATGGTGCGGGTGAACACGTCACGGCCGAGGTCGTCAGTGCCGATCCAGTTCTGGCTGCTCGGACCCTCCAGCCGTGGACCTGCCACCTCGAGCGGGTCATAGGGCGCCCACCATTGCACGGTGAGAGCGACCACGACCCAGAACGTCAACACGACCATGCCCACGATGACGGGGGCCGAGATCCAGTGGGCCCGCCGACGGGAGGAAACGACGAGGGGAGCCGCCGCTCCCAACCCTGGCCCCGGTCCCGGTCCCGGTCCCGAAGGTGTAGCGAGCTCAGGCAAGACGGATCCTGGGATCGACGAAGGCGTACATGACATCGGTGGCGAGATTGGCGAGGAGGAAGACGAAGCCACCGAAGAGCGAGACGCCCATCACTCCTGGGATGTCGAGACTGCGGGCCGATTCAACGGCGTAGGTACCTATGCCGGGCCAGGTGAAGACGGTTTCCACCAACACCGCGCCAGCGATCAGGGTGGCGAACGCCAGTCCCACGATGGTGAGGGTTGGCAACATGGCGTTTCGCAATGCGTAGCGGCGCATCACCAGCTTCTCTGGGATACCAGCGGCCCGTGCGGTCCGGATGTAGTCCTGATCGAGCACCTCCAACATGCTCGCCCGAACCAATCTGGTGATCGTACCCATGAGGACCCAACCGAGCACGAGACCAGGAAGCAGTAGGTGGGAGAGGGCATCCCAAAAACGCCCGAAGTCGCCGTCGATAAGCGAGTCAATGGTGAACATGCCCGTGTAGTGCGTTGGCTCTGGTGCGCGGGAACTGAGACGTCCCGGCCCTGGAGCGAAATCCAACTGGGCCCAGAGAACAAAGAGCAGGATCGCTCCGACCCAGAACACGGGCAGTGAGGAACCGATGAGAGCAATGAGGCGAGAGAAACTGTCGATGCGGGAGTTGCGGCGCCTGGCGGCCACAATTCCCAACGCCACGCCGGTGACCGTGCCGAACAACAGTGCGACCATTGTCAGCTCGGCGGTGGCCGGCAGCCGCTGTGTGATGTCGTCGCGAACCGGGCTCCGGGTGCGAAACGACGTTCCCATGTCACCCTGGGCCAGGTTGGCCAGGTACACGACGTATTGCTCAGGAACGCTCTTGTCCAGGCCCCACTGCTCCCGGGCGGCCTGGACGACTTCGGGGTTGCCAAGTTGACGCTCGCTCACCAGCGTCGCCAGCGGATCAGCGGGAATGGTGTGGCTGACCACAAAGGTCAGCGTGGCGATTCCGATCAGTAAGACCGGAACCAGGAGCAGTCGTCTAGCTATGTAACTGGCCACGGTGCTGGGTCAGCTCGAGCGCGACACGCGTCCAAGCTCCAGGTTGCAGCAAGCGCTGTAGTGGACACCGCTGATATCGGCCCGCCGAGCAAGTACCAGGTTTGGATTCACCATAGGCAGTACGATCCTCTGGTCGATCATCAACTCCGCCAGCTGCTGGTAGAGAGCCTCCTTCTCGGCACCCGTCGCGGCCAGGGCCTCGGCCTGAAGGCGAACCTGTTCATCATCGATGAGGGGATCACCGCCGGGGTTGGCCTGGGCTGACCACCGTGCGTCGGGCACCTGACCGAAGTACTCGATGTACTGGATTGAGTCAGTGTGATCCGGCGCGTAGTAGACGGCAGTGAGAGGGATGCCGTCCTCGCTGAACCATTCGTCGACCCATACGGAAACCTCCAGTGGAACGAGCTCGAGCTCGATGTTCACCTCAGCTAGATCGATCTGGACCTTCTGCATCATGGTGTTGAAGTCGACCCCGTAGACATTGAAAGTGGGGTAAGCGGCCCGGATAGCAAAGCCGTCACCCACCCCAGCCCCGTCGAGCAACTCCTGGGCCTTATCGAGGTCGCGTTCGGGAAGGGTAAGGCCTGATGTACCGGAGAACCCGTTGGGGATCGGTGAGGCCTGGACGCTGCCCCTCCCCCCAACGGTGACATCGATCATGCCCTGATAGTCGATGGCCAACTTGATGGCCTCTCGAATATCAGCGGTGAGGGGGACGTCAGTCGTCGCCCCTTCAGCCAGCGCGATGTATACGAAGTTGAATGACTCAACGAAGTCAATCAGTACTTCAGGACTCGATATCCCACTGGCCGTGTCGGGATCGATCTGCATGGCTATGTCAACGTCACCACTCTCCAGCAGCTGACGCTGGGTCACGGCGTCCTGCACCTGACGGACCACAACCTCCTGGAAGAAGGGACCCTCCCGATAGAAGTTCTCATTCCGAGCCAGACGGAGCTCGTCGCCTTCGTCATAACTGGTGAGGACGAATGGACCGCTTCCAGCCGAGTTCTCCAAGAACCAGGGCTCGGCTTCATCAGTGACCTCAGCATCTTCGTCGGCATTGGCACCGTTCTCGATGGCGACATCACTGTTGATGATCACCGTGTAAGGGGCGTTGGCCTTGGCCAGAAAGGCCGAGTCAGGGAACTTCAAGTTGACCACGACGGTCTGGGGATCAGGGGTGTCGATCGAATCGATGCTGGCCAGCAGGAACGAGGCCGAAGCATCGATATCACGGAGCCTCAACCATGACCAGGCAACATCAGCAGCCTCGACGGGTGACCCATCGGAGAACACCGCGTTCGGATCGAGGTTGAACGTGAACTGGGTGTTCTCGGCGTTGCCCTCCCAGCTGGTGGCCAGGCGCGGTACGAACGTCGAGTTGTCGGCCGGGTCGAGACCGATGAGCGTCTCGTACACCGCCGTCAGATAGAGCTGGCACGTGTCGCAGAACGCTCGTGCCGGATCAAGCGTTGACAGATCCATGTCCCGGGCGA
>JAAETI010000927.1 GCA_024228555.1 bacterium
ATGACGACCAGGTCGCCGAAGTCAGTCCCGAGAAGGTGGGCCGGATCCACCCGGGCATCGAAACACGTGATCACGAACAGATTGCGGTTCGGGTTCGGCGGCTGGCCTACGTGAACCCCGGTCGCGGCGAATGCCCGATTGCGTTCGAGAAGCGGCTCTAGGTTCGACATGTCATGTTTCCTTTGATGGTTGGCTGCGAAAGGCAGGTTCGTAACGTTAGAAAGTAAAGCTAACGAGTAACCTTTAAAAATGCAACCTAAAGTTGAGCTGCCCTTCCCTCAGTTGCCGAGACACCGGCCACAGGAGAACCCATGCCCGAGAAACGCAGCTACCGCCTGCTTTGTCCGATCGCGCGAGCCCTCGATGTCATCGGCGACCGATGGACGCTGCTCATCCTTCGCGACCTGCATGCGGGGCCGGCGCGATATCAGGAGCTGCAAGAGGGCCTCGGCATGGCCACCAACCTGCTGAGCACCCGCCTTGTCGAGCTCACGGCCGCGGGTCTGATACACAAGCCGAACCCCGGCAGGAGCGCCTACGAACTCACCGTGCTCGGACGCCTAACGGACAGGGTCCTCTGGGAGCTGGCCGGATTCGGC
>JAAETI010000928.1 GCA_024228555.1 bacterium
GAGCCAGCTTGTCCGCAAGAAGCAGGATGAAACCATTGGCAATGAGGCCGAAGATGCCCAGCGTCCACACGATCAGCCGGGTGGCGAAGCGGGCGACAATTGGCCAGAACAGGCCATTGAGCACCGTGATCACCCCAACCGCCAGCATCACGGCACCAGCGCCATCGACCGACAGGCCCGGCAGGATCCAGGCCACGATGGCAAGGCTCGCCGCACTAACAGCAAAGACGGCCAAGAATCGTCCGAGGGAAGGCCGAGGCAGCCGTTGCGTCGCCTGAGGAGTCACCGTCAACTGTCGGCTCCTATCTCGGTGATGTTGGTCATCGGATTCCTCTCAGCGGAGGCGTCAGGCGACGATGGAGATGCCGTCACCCAGAACCTTCGATCCAAGAACAATGAACAAGATGGTCATGACCGTGTTGTTGTTCGCTACCAGCCAGTCCTTCATGGCCGTCAGCGTCCCCTCCGCCCCAGACCCGAGCGCGAGGTTCAGCACCACTGGCACCGCCACCGTCACCGATGCGATGAGAATGAACACTGCGAGGGTGCCAATCTCCTCGCCGGCAGAAAGCCCGCTTCCGCTGATCTTGACCACTGCGGCAATGGTCAGCCCTAGGTTCTTCGGGTTCACCGCGGCCAGCAGGAAGGCCAGACCAAACGACTTGATCGGGTTGAACTGATCAATGGTGGCCATCCACCCCGGCATCTCCGCCTCATCGCCATCTCGAGGTCGCCCCGACCATTGCCGCCAGCCGAGGAATATGAACAAGGCGCCAATCAAGATCTTGATCCATCCACCACTTTCGGCCTCGCCCCCGTCGGAGCCCTCGAGC
>JAAETI010000929.1 GCA_024228555.1 bacterium
CTGATCGGCAGCCCCAGGCCGGTGCCCTCGCTGGCCCGACGCCCGCTCTCGGTCTGCCCGAAGGGCTCGAAGAGCAGCACCCGCTCCGCCTCGGCGATGCCCGATCCGGTGTCTTCAACCGCGAACGAGAGCCGGGGCGCGGGTCCGTCGCTATGGGCCGCGCGCAGCACCACGCGGCCTCGATCGGTAAACTTGATGGCGTTCGAGAGCAGGTTGATCAGTACCTGCCGCAGCTTCCGCTCATCCGTCTTGACCCGGCGCGGCAGGTCGGCGGCGCGCTCGACGACCAGGTCGAGGCGCTTGCTCCGGACGCGCAGGCGGAACATCTCTTCGAGCGCCTGGAGCATCTGGTGGAGGTCGAAATCGGCTGGGTTGAGCGTGGTGCGTCCGGCCTCGATCTTGGCGACGTCCAGGACGTCGTTGATCAGCGCCAGCAGGTGGTCGCCGCTGCGGTGGATGGTGCCGAGGTGGTCCTGCTGGGCGGGGGTCAGGGCGGGATCGTGCCCCAGGAGTTGGGCGAAGCCGAGGATGGCGTTGAGCGGGGTTCGCAGCTCGTGGCTCATGTTGGCCAGGAAGGCGCTCTTGGCCTTGCTCGCCACCTCCGCCGCGTCCTTGGCCCGCTGCAATTGGTGGTTGGTGGTTTCGAGCTCGGCGTTTTTTTCCGCAATGAGCCGGGTAGCGCGTGCCTTGAGGCGATAGCGGTTGATCAGCAGAAGCGCGATGGCCAGCAGCAGGACGAGCCCGCCGAGAAGCGTCAGCCCCAGCGTCCGCTCGCGCTGCCGGCGGGCTTCATCAAGCTGGCGCTGCCGTTCGAGCAGCTCGATTTCTTTTTGTTTCTGGGCGGCCTCGAAGCGGGCCTGCATCTCGGCGATCGTCTCGCTGTTTTCTTCGCCGAAGATCTCGCTCTTGATGCGTTCGTATTCTTGAAAAGTCGCCAGGGCCTCCCGGTAGCGTCCGGTTTCGGCATAGATCTCCGACAGCGCTTGATGGATATCTCGTAGCTCGGGTAGGCTGTTTATCTCGGCGGCGAGCGTGCGTGCACGCAGTAGGCGGGTGAGGGCCGCGCCATAGGCCCTCCGCTCCTGGTCCAGGCCAGCCAGTTCGCGCAGCGATCTAACCACCCCTTGCCTGTCCCCGACCTCCTCTCGAAGCCTGAAGGCGCGCTGCTGGTAGGTGGTGGCTTGGTCGAGCGCGCCCTGCATCCGGTAGATACTGCCGATGGTTTCCAACCCCAGGGCAACGCCGAGCTTGTCGCCGCGCTTGTCCATGATCGCCACCGAACGGAAGCAATAGTCCAGGGCCTGTTCGTGCTGGCCCTGTTCCCGGTAGATCTGCCCGATGTTGACTAATAGGATGGCGACAGACTCCTCGCGGCCTTGTTCCTTTTGTATCACGAGTGCCTTCTGATAGGATTCCAGCGCCTGATCCGCCTGCCCCAGCCCCTCATACACAACACCGATATTGTTGAGCTCGACGGCCATCCCTACTCTGTTGCCAACTTCCTCGTACAGCTGATAGGCGCGCAAGTAGTTCTCGAGCGCAGCAGGATGATCGCCCATGCGATAGCTTATGACCCCGACAAGGTTGACGGTTTCGGCCAGGCGCGCATCGCCGAGGGTTTCGTAGAGCACGATCGCCTCGCCGACGACCTCCAGGCCCCGGCCGAAGGCTCCGGTTCGAAAGTACACCCTCCCGAGGGTTAGGAGGGCCAGGGCCAGAGCCGGCTGGTCCTCCCTGGCTCTGGCCAGCGCCTCAGCCCGCTGGGCCTGTTCGAGCGCCTTCGGGAAGTCCCGCAAGTCAAAGTAGGCGCGGCCCAGGGCATTGGAGAGCCGGAGCTCGCGCTCCTCGTCCGGCCTTGCTTCGAGCAGCGTATGGGCCTCGGTGCCATAGGCTGCCGCCCGCGCCGGATCGTCCCTGCGAAAGGCCCAGGCGAGCTCGACCAGCAGGTCGAGGCGCTCCTCGCCCGTGGCCTGCGCGAGCTGGGCCTCGTGGTGGGTCTTGTCGGGTGGTTGCTCCTGGCTCGGCTGCGCCCACA
>JAAETI010000930.1 GCA_024228555.1 bacterium
AAGGTGGCTGGTCGGAGGCCTAATTCCGACCGGTCACCGCTTGTAGCTGACCGTTCTGATCAACCTTCATAGGATACTAGAAGACTTAGAATGGTTTGTCAACTCGTCTATGAGGAATCCTGGGCGTACCAGAAGGGCTAGAATCCTCGAAGATGACTGCCGGCCCCGACGATCGCCACTACTCCTCAGAGGAGATCGCCGCAGAACTCCGTCTAGCTATCGCCACCAATGAGTTGGCACCAGGGGACCAGTTGCCGTCCAATGTCGATCTGCAACAGAAGTACAGCGTTGCCCGGCAGACGGCGCAGAACGTCATCAATGCTCTGAAAGCCGAGGGGATCGTCTACTCGGTACGAGGTCGGGGGATCTTCGTCCGCTCCGACCTGAATACTGACGAGCTCCTGGCCACCATGGCTGAAGCTGAAGACAGCTCACCCCTCTATCGAGACCTGCTCAACCGGCTTGACGACACCGATACGACCATTGACAGGATCACTGACGTGGTGAGGGACCTCACTCGTCGTCTCGATGCTCTGGAAAAACGGCAAGACCGATCAAACGGTCCCGCAGGTCAGTAAGTTCACCTGCGATCGAGTTCAACCGGCCCGATTGCTTCGCTGCTCGTCGGAGCAGGTAGGCGGCCTGGATTTTCGATATCGATATAGACCCCGGCTCGGCCGGGTCGGAGTCATCAACGGTGCGTATGATTTACGCTTCCCACCTTTTGGGGTTGAGGTACCAACAGTGAACGCCCATTTTCAGGTCACCGGTTCCCACAATCCGAACAATTCGGGCAACTACTACTCAGCGGTGTCATCGCACTACGCAGAGCGACCAGCAATCAATCAACTCACCTTGACGGCATGCACCGTTTCGCAGGAGGGCTCTGGGTCGTCGGTGCAGATGAAGTCAAACCCGAGCTCGGTCAGCTGTTGGACGGCCCCCTGATCGTTCTCGTTCCATGAGACCAGACCGCACCCGAGCGACCGGACCCGATCAACATAGTCCTCGTTCACCGTTCGGAACGGGTCCCGCAGGTGATCGAAGCACGGGTGCAGGTAGTCCGGGCTCATATAGGGGCCGAGTGATCCAAGATCGAGCAGTCTGTCGTAGTAGAGAAACGACGTAGCTGCCGACGGGAGGTTGCTGCCAATCCAAGCCACCAGGTCACCACGAGCAGCGGCGAACAGAATCTGTCGGGCCTCGACGGCGTCGGGCCAGCTCTGGGTGATGTGTTTGAGTCCTTCGGGCGTGATCGACTTGATGTCCAGATACGCCACCGCTGAGCGCGACAGTGTGTAGTCGATCACCTCTTCTAGGCGCCGCCGGGACCATTCGTCAGCATCGAGATCGACCAGCTCAGCGAAGGTGTAGTCAGAAACCCAAGCGCCAGGCTGGACCACCGAATCGTGGGTGGCCAAGAGCACACCATCGGAGGTCTCGTTCACGTCGATTTCGGCTGAGGTCGCACCCACATCACAGGAGTGACGGATGGCGTCGATCGTGTTCGGATCGCCACCGTGGCGGCCCCCTCGATGGGCCATCACCTTTGAATTGGTTGAAGGTCGGATCACCACCCTTCTATCGTACCGCTAACCCCACATCGACAAGGATGGCCCAACGGTGCGTTTCGCTGTACTCAACACCGTGCCACCAGGCTTCTGCCGCAAGATGCACCTTCTCGCCCCCGGAGGACAACTCTCGGACCTCGCTGCCATCCGAAGAGACGAACTACCCGACGTCGGGCTGAGCCCAACCAACATGGAAGCAATACAAAGCTTCGCCGACTGGCAACAACGCGGGATCTCGCCCAGCCTCGGACTCCTCCTCTGGTACCTCGAATCGGTCCAGCTCGACTCCGGCGCCTTTCTTCGCACTACCGACGCTCCCGACCCGAGCATCGGGGTCGCCATCCGATTCCTACAGCTCGCCGGCCAAAGCGGCGTCCACCGAGGAGAATGCGACTCGGTCAACCGTGCCGCCACCTGGCTCGAGAACCAGATCATCCCCGACGGACTCATCCGAATGCCAGCATCTGGAGTCGTCGACTACGGCATGGCTGCTCGCACAATCCGAGCCCTCGTCGCCGTCAAAGGTGCCCAACCACTCGCGACCCCGATCGGCAGTGCATGCCACGCACTATCAGAGGTCACCATAGGGTCGTCAGTCTGGTCGACCTACCCAGGCGGCGAA
>JAAETI010000931.1 GCA_024228555.1 bacterium
ATGTGAGTGCCCGCTGGTGGCCAACGGAATTGCCCGTTGGTGGCCAGGTGGTCTGCCCATGTTGATATTGGTTCCTGTCTGGGGGTCCACCTGGATGGGTGCTCCTGCCTGCTCAACTGCCGGTCGCTGAAACCAGTGACTGTTGAGCAGGAGGAGCTGTCGCCCGACAACCGGACGGTGGTGTGTACCGGACTCGCTTGGCACCTCTCTCGGTAACACGCGAGCAACTCCTCGCCCCGCCCCTGAGAACCCCAGGGGACGCCAATGACCAGGGTTCTTGGCAACAGCCAGACGGTCAACTCTTCGGTCGACGAAGCGGTCAAACGAGCCAAACGACGAGACCGCTACCAAACAGCGGAGCAGTTGCGCCGGTTCAACGGGTGGCTGTTCAAGGACGGACGTCTCGGTCAGTGCGGATGGCGTCGAGGAGTCAACCCCGGCCTCAAACGAGGTGAGAACGGTCGGGTGCACTGGTCCGGGGTCAAGACCTGCGGCTCAGTATGGGCGTGCCCCCGGCCTGCTATGCGCAGCCAAGATTCGAGCGGCCCGAGCAGCCGAAGTCGACCACCTCATCAAAGCGCACCTGGCCATTGGCGGGCATTGCACGTTCCTCACGTTCACGTTGCGGCACTACGCCACCGATGACCTGTTCGCTCTGTGGGTGGCAATGACCAAGGCCTGGGAGTCGATGACCTCAGGCCAGGGCTACCAAGACATCAAGGCCCAGTACGGGATCCTCGGGTTCATCAAAGCAGTCGAGGTCACCATCGGGTTCAACGGCTGGCACCCCCACCTCCACGTCGTCATCTTCCACGACACCCTCCTCTCCGAAGATGACGGGAGTCTGGAAGAGTTCCGGGCCCGGTTCGGTCAACGCTGGGCCCGCTACATCGCCCACCAGCTCGGCCGCGAGATCCACTACCGCTACGGAGTCGACGCCGTCATCGTCCGAGACGATAAAGGCATTGGAACCTACGTCTCCAAGATCCATTTGGAACTCGTCCGCTCCGACCTCAAGCAAACCCGAGGCGGCAAAGGCCGAACCCCCTGGCAAGTCGGCAGCGACGCAGCCGAGACCGGCGACGCCCGAGACACCGCCCGGTGGAAGGAATGGATCACCGTCTCCCGCAGGAGACGAGCGATCTCGGTCTCACCTGCTGTGCGGAACGCCTACCCAGCGCATGAAACCGCCGAACTCAGCGACGACGAACTCGCCCAACAAGAACAAGACGGCGAGATCGAACTCGACTTCGACAACGAGGTCTACGACACCCTCCTCCACCACCGCCACCAGCCCCTACGAGCCCTCGTCGCTCTGGCGTTCGAGGACCACGGCAGCCAAGGCGTGCTTGCCCTACTCCGCAGCGTCCTCGACCGGGCCGTCTACCTCGGCGGCCCCGAACCAGGCAACACCGCACCAGTCATCCGATACGTCTCCACCCAAGCCTGGGGACCAATGACCACCAGCAGGGGGACATCATGACCCACGACGAAGCCACGGCTCCGGTACCGACAGGTCAGTCGTTCGAACATGGTCGCCAATGTCGACCAGTGAGAGATAGGGGGAACCAATGAGCCAGGAACGGCTGACAATTAGCGTTGATGAGGCGGCTTCGCTGCTGGGCATCTCCCGTTCGGCTGCCTATGACTGTGTGAAGACGGGCGAGTTGCCATCGATCGGGATGGGTCGCCGGGTTCTGATCCCGCTCGCAGTGTTGCAGCGGCTGGTCGAGGAGGCAGCATGAAGGGCTCGATGCGGCGCCGTGGCGAGTCTTGGGAGCTGAGGGTCTACGCAGGCCTCGATCCTGTGTCCGGCAAGCACCGCTATGTGCAACGTACGGTCAAGGGCGGCAAGCGTGAAGCTCAGCGTGCGCTTGCGGCGTTCGTTGCAGAGGTAGGTCAGGGCGACGTCATCTCTACTGATGCCACCGTCTCTGATCTGCTTGATCGCTGGTGGATGACGGCTTCGGCTGACTGGTCGGCCACAACCCGACGACAGAACGAGAGCGCCATCGCTCACCACGTCCGGTCCGATCTCGGCTCGGTTCGATTAGCGAAGCTCACTGCTGCCGATCTCGATCGCTGGTACGCCGATCTTCGGCGGAAGCCGGGCCGACGTGGTCAAACGCTGGCCGCTTCGACCATCGTCCGTGTAGCTGGCGTCCTGCGTTCCGCTCTAACGCAGGCAGTGAAGTGGGGATGGATTCCGCGGAATCCGGCATCATCTTCAACCATGCCGAAGGTGCGACGAGCCGAGCTTTCTCCTCCAGATGTCGAAGCTATGGCGGCAATGCTGCGGCATGTCCGGGTCAAGGACCCTACGCTGCACACGTACCTCCAAGTTGCTGCGACTACGGGGGCTCGGCGGTCTCAGATCTGTGGTCTCCAGTGGAGAGACATCGATATCAGCGCCCGTCGGGTGACATTCGCTCGGGCCGTCGTCGATGGGGACAAGGGCATTGAGGTCAAGGGCACGAAGACGGATCGCGAGTACCGGGTGGCTCTCGACGATGCGACAGCTCAGGAGCTGGCCGACCACGCTGCCCGTTGTGTCGCTCGGCTGGATGTGCTGAAGGTTCGATTGAAAGGATCGGCGTTCGTCTTCTCCTATGAGGTCGACGGCTCTAAGCCATGGCGCCCTGACGGGGTGACGCATCGATGGACCAGGTATCGACGTGAGATTGGCCTAGAGGCGGTGCGGCTTCACGATGTGCGCCACTTCATGGCCACAACGATGCTGAGCGCCGGAGTGCCGGTGTCGGTAGTGGCGAGTCGCCTCGGCCACTCACGGGCCGCAACCACGCTCAACGTATACAGCCACTTCGTCGACGGTGGTGACCAGGACGCTGCGGACATGTTGAGCGGCCTCATCGCCTCAGCCGAGGCAACAGCCGATGGAACGTCGGGAATTGATGGGCATTTGATGGGCAACGGCGGCCTAGAAACCAAGGAGGCCCCACGTTGTGATGGGGCCTGACTAGGTGTTTCTGTGGAGCGGACGACGAGATTCGAACCCGCGACCCTCACCTTGGCAAGGTGATGCTCTACCAGCTGAGCTACGTCCGCATGAGAGCTACTGAGCATAGCGCCGGTGACGTCGGCCGCCACGGAGTACCCGCCTACCTCTAGCCCTTCGGGCGAAGATCCACCTGTAGTGTCAGGACCCCGTCCTCCAACCTCGCTTCGGCATCACCGATGATGGCGAAGTCCATGAAGTCCTGTTCGGCCTGCTTGATGAAAGCCTGCCGCTCGTCACCCCCGACCGGCGGCAGGTTCCGTTTCTTGACTGCGGCCGCTCTCTCTTTGAACCGGGTGATCATCGCATCCGAGTCGAAACTGTCAGCCATGACCCAGACCATAGCTGATGGCCAAATCGGATCTAGGTACGAGGTCCAAACGCCCCGTGGCTGTCAGCCGGCAACACCTGCTGCACCATGGTCGGCTCGGCCCTGACCTGCTCATAGGCCCCGTCGAGATCGATGGTCGGACCCTGGTGTGCCTCCCTGGTCCGACGCCTCGGGCTGGTGTGGATCCAGTACCAGATCGTCAAAACCGTCAGCAGACCTGCCACCACAAGGAGCAATACGATCAACCCAGTGATCGCCTGCTCCGTCTGGTCAGCGTCACTTACCAAGGCAATCCCGATCACATCGATGAACGGTAGCCGATCAGACCTGGTGAGAGGGGCACGAGTAGGTAGTCCGCCCTCCGATTTCTCGTCGCAA
>JAAETI010000932.1 GCA_024228555.1 bacterium
CTGCATCGTGGCGTCCACCTTCGCCTACGCCACCTTCACTTCGATCACCGGCCCCCATCGCGCCGTCGACCTCTCCCCCGAGCTGCTGCAATCGCTCACCTTCGAACCATCGCAGATCTGGATCTACCTGCTGCTCGGCGTCATCTGCACGGTGTTTGGTTTCCTATATACGAAGGTCTTTTACGGCGTTGAAAATCTCTTCAAGGCCATGAAACCCGTGCACCCGATTCTGCGTCCCGCGATCGGAGGTTTGTTGGTCGGCCTGCTGGCCATGGGCATCGCTGGCTTCGGCGGCGAGCACGGAATCCTGTTCGGCGGTTACGGATTGATCAAGTCCGCCATCGAAGGCGACCTAGCCCCCAAGCTGATCATCGTACTGCTGCTAGGAAAGATTCTTGCCACGTCCTTGTCGGTAGCCTCCGGCGGATCGGGCGGTGTCTTCGCACCCGCCCTCGCGATCGGCGCACTGGTCGGTGCTGGCGTGGGCACCATCGCCCACACCATGATTCCAGGCATCCAGCCGGGCGCCCTGGCCCTGGTCGGCATGGGCGGTTTCTTCGCCGGCGCCGCCAAGACCCCCATCGCATCGGTGGTCATGGTCTCCGAGATGACCGGCGGCTACCACATGCTAGCTCCCCTCATGCTCGTGGCGGTGATCCACACCCTGCTCTCCGTACGCTGGACCCTATACACCTCGCAAGTTCCTTCCCCCATCAACTCCCCAGCCCACGCCGGCGATTTCGTCATCGACGTGTTGCAGTCGATGAAGGTGGAGGACGTGCTCGAGGAAGTTCGACAACCAACGCTCATCCACGAGGATGTAACCCTACGCGGCGCCATGCGCATCGTGGCGGAATCCCACGAGACGCACTTCCCCGTCATCGACGACGAAGGCCTGGTCGGCATCTTCTCCCTCACCGACCTGCGACGCATCTTCCTGGAAGAGGTCATCACCGACATGGTCATCGTGGCGGACTTCATGTCGGATCAAGTAGCCACCGTGCGCCTCGACGACAGCCTGCACGACGTGCAACGCTTGATGACTCGCAAGCAGGTCAGCGCGGTACCGGTCGTGGACGTGGACGACCCACGCAAAGTGCTCGCACTGCTCGAACGCAACACGGTCGGCAAGGCTTACAACGAGAAGCTTGCCGAGTTGAAAGCGAGTTAGGGGGGCTGGTCCTGTTCCACTGGGCACTGGACTACTGCGGCCACACCGCCGATGATGCGATCGATTGCTTTCCTGTCTATCGGCCACATGCTTTCTTATTCCAGGTCGCCCGCTTTTGCCAGAAGGCGATCCCACTTCTTCCCGCAAGCTCACATGGAGCGCATCTTCACGGCGATTAAGGTGTCACCGGTTGTCCAAAAAGAAACTCAACCCACCTGCCACCCAAGGAGCCACACCCGGTCTCTAATGGGTGAGCCCACTCGCCAATCCAGCCCATCCGCCCCCCCGAGTCCGGCGCGCCCAATCCCAGACCGGCCCCCTCAAACAGATCCTGCGCACCCATCTGCGTACCTTCCTAGACCGCTCCGAGGGCTCCGGCCCCCCGCGCTCCCTGCCCGCCCACATCACCCGCGAACTGCTCGCTTTCGTCCGCTGCGGAGACCCCACCTTCGGCTCCGCCCGCCTGCGCTGCCCCACCTACCTCTTCGATCAGCTCATCCCGTTTTCCTGCAAGGGCCGAGGCTTTTGCCCCTCCTGCTCCGGCAGGCGCATGGCCGCCATCGCCGCGCACCTCACCGACCACGTGCTGCC
>JAAETI010000933.1 GCA_024228555.1 bacterium
CTCCGCCATCCCGACCAGAGCGTTGTCGGTGCCGTACGGCTGGCTTCCATGGCTTGGTGTTCCGGGAAGGCGCAACGAGCGCCAGGCCGGACCCTTCTCGGCCACAGTCACCGGCAGCGTGAACCCGCTACTGGTACGGAAGCCAGGCGTGGCCACCTCGGTGAGCAGGTAGTCGCAAGCGACCAAATCCCAGTGCTCTTCGACCAGGTGGCCGGCGCCCAACGCACCGCCGGACTCCTCATCGGCGACAGCGGCAAAGATGAGGTCGCCTGGCAACGGATCCAGCTCTCCGACCAGATAGCGACGGAAAATAACCGCCATCGCAGCGGTCAGATTCAGCATGTCGACAGCTCCCCGCCCCCATACGTAGCCATCATTGATTTCGCCGCCAAACGGATCGTGCAGCCAGCTCTCTGCCGTGACTGGTACAACGTCAAGATGAGGAAGCAGAGTCAGGACCGGGGCGCCTGGGGTCGATCCGGGTACCCGGTACACGACGCTCTGGCGCCCTGGATGCGGTTCAACCACGGTGCCTTCGCGGCCAAAGAACTCAGCAAGTGTGGCCACCGAGCGATGCTCGAAACCGGAGTCAGCGGTGCCATCATTCACACAGGCGTTCCGGATGAGCCTCTGGGTCAGAGCGACAGTGTCGCTCGTGGAACCATCATTCATTGTCGTCGTGGTACATCGTGATGCGGCGCGCCTTGAACCCTGCGCTCTCAAAGAAGTTCTTCGCAAGCCGATGACCCGGCGAGACAATCGCATCAAACTTGGTGATGCCAAGGCCTCGCAGCCAATCGAGGGCTTGATCGAGCATGGCTTCGCCAACGGCGACCATGCGCGCCCACTCTTCGACGTACACCAGCTTGATAACACCGATACGCTCTCCTGCAGCCTGCGGCCGCAGATCTTCGAGCCTCGCCCAGATGAATCCGAGAACGACATCATCGATCCCGCCGACAAAGAGTGCCGACTCATCGTCATCGAGAATCGAGGCAAACGCCGCATCGACCGGTTCCGCAAGCCCGTCGGCAACGGGCCAGGCTTCCCGCAGATCGGCCTGCTCGTCTCGGGCGGGTCCGTACAACTGGACCAGAGTCCCAACATCGCTCGCTGTCGCTCGGCGGGCGGCGACAATCACTTCTTCCGGCCAAGCATCCTGCCAATACCCCATCTGGTCACAAGCAGCATCGCCTCGATCGCGATGCCCGCCCCCATCTTTGACGTGCCTCGGGTGCGATCGCGGAAGGTAATCGGAACCTCCCGCACATCCATCCCGGCCTCGGAGGCATTCCACGCCATCTCCACTTGAAACCCGTACCCGGAGGCCTCGCAATCGGCGAAATCCAGCTTGCGGAGCGCATCGGCACGGAAAGCACGGAAACCTGCGGTCATATCCCCAATCTTGGTGCCCAGCATGGTGCGGGCGTAGATGTTGCCCCCGCGCGACAGCCAGCGCCGATGCCACGGCCAATTGTCGACACCACCGCCGGCTACGTAGCGACTCCCGATCGCAAGGTCTCCCCCGCTGGTAATGGCTTCAACCAGGCGCGGGAGATCATTCGGGTCATGGGAGAAGTCGGCGTCCATCTCACAGATGACTTCGGCTTCGCTCTGCAGAGCCACCGCAAAGGCTGCTGCATATGCGGGCCCCAACCCCTGTTTAGTGCTGCGGTGTAGTACGGAAATGCGCTCGTCGGCAGCGGCGAGGCGATCCACTATTTCGCCGGTCCCATCTGGAGAACCATCATCGACAACAAGGAGCCCAAGATCGTGAGAACGCACCGCCTTGGCGATCAGTTCGATGTTCTCTGCTTCGTTGTAGGTTGGGACGACTACTACTACGTCAGACGGCACAGTCGAGGCAGACCTTCTTGCGGCGGCTCGAAAGCTGGCTGCTCTTCTTCACAAGAAAGCAGATAGAACAAACGAATTCACCTTCGGTCACTCCGCCTGCTGAGCTTGCTTCGATGGAGATCTGGGCACGGCGTATGTCACGTAGTTGGGTCGCTTCGTCCACCACAATGGTCTCAGACGCCTCGTCTTCGGTCAGCATCTCGAGCTCTTCTGCTTCGAGATCATCGAGCGCCTCCGTGTCGGATTCCGCATCACTGTCAGTTGTGCTGTCAGCAGAATCGTCTGCGTCATCGTCATTGACCGCGGCGTCCTCCGAGACGTCCTCGTCGACGACTTCATCGTCAAAAAGGTCATCCTCGATGGACTCATCCGGTTCGATTGTGTCGGACAAGACCTCGTCGACGTTCTTTTTGTCGTTGCTCATGGCACCTCTCACTAGCGCGGCGAGTATATCCGCCGGAACAGCGTTGCCAATCACCTTTTCGGCTGATCTCGCTAAATCTTGAATTCAATCGCAGCTGGCACGACAGTAACCGATACCGAGCCGGTTCCGAGCAGTTCCCCATCTGCCTCGATTGGCCAGCTATCCGGGACCTCTATCCGCACCTTTTCCGCTGTCATACGTCGAACATTCTTGTGGCGAAGATGCATCCCCCGAATCACTCGCGGCATGACCGTGAGCGCTTTGCGGCGCGGTCCCGAGAACACCTGAACATCGACGATTCCATCGGCAACACTGGCCCGTGGTGCAATGTTCATGCCGCCACCGAAGAATTGACCGTTTGCAACGATCACTGCGATGGCGGTGCCTGCGACCTGTTTGCGCTCACTGACTCGTGCCGTCACTTGAGCGGGCCGGAAGAAAGGCAGAGCCAACCAGAATGCAATCGCATAACGTTTCGCACCAACCCATCTCGGCATCCTCGCCGCGGTCGTGACCGCTGCAGCACCCACGCCGACCTCGACGGCGTTGAGCACGTATCGCTCCCCAAAAGTGCCTTCGATGCGGAGCACGTCGGTCGGATACCAGTCATCGGTGGCCAGGTGAGCTGCTGCATCCTCGAGCCGGCGCGGCAGGGCAAATGTTCGAATGAAGTCGGACCCACTCCCCGCGGGAAGAAGCGCAAGCCGGGGCGGGCGATCCCACTGCTGCTGCATAAGGCCGTTGAGGATCAGATGAGCGGTGCCATCGCCGCCGACGCCCGCAAAGCTGGTCACTCCCGCGTCACGCCCCCTGGCGACGAGTTCGGCTACGTGGGCCGGGCTCTCGGAAACGTGAAGGTCGAAGTCGACACCGAGGGCGGACAGAGCCGCATCCGTGCGTTGTCGCAGTTCCTTTGGCCTTCCGGCTGATGGGTTGACTATCACCCACCACTTCATGCTTTGCCTCCAGCTGCCACGACTCCTCTGTCGAGGCGCCGTATTCCGTCCGCGGCTACTTCGGCCAACGACGGGAACCCATCCCGAAGCTGGCGCATGACATCGATTAGTTGTCGACAGTTGCGGACGAAGTCGCCCGCGGCCAGGTCGTTGTCGAACAAGTCGTCGAGATCATGTCCTGCCGCCCAAGCGTAAGCAATCGACGCAAATCCTGTCTCGGGTGGGCGCGTCTCGGGCAACCCTGCGGCTCTCTCAGCTTTGCTCAACGCAACCGCAAGCTCTTCGACGGCGTCGATGCACGGCTCGATCGCGGTCGGCGGCGGGATTAGGTCGCCATCGAGCCGGCGTGCCTCGTACGTGAACAGCGAAGTCAAGGCGGCCAAGGATGGGGCGGTCAAACCATCGAGCAGCCCCCGTGACACTGCTTCGGTCAGCAGAAGGTCGAGTTCGTTGTAGACAAAACGGAGTTGCCGCCCCTTGTCGGTGAGTGTCCAGGATTTGACGTAACCCCAGTCTTCGAGAAGCTTGATGATCGTCCGGAAGGTCTTGACGAGGCCCTCATCGCTGCGTTGCAGGCGTCTCTCCAATCTCTTCGAATCTTGCTCGGCCTTCTTCAGCCGCCGAATCGCCTTGAGATGCGACGACAGATCTGGACAGCCCGCCACCGTGTCGTCCGTAGCCGTTTGATGCTCAACGACTGCGAACGACTCGTCCGGCTCCCACTCACGGAGCAATCGCGCCACGCTGCTGCGGTAGCCACTGTCACGTGTCTGCACCGGCTCGGGAAGCACCATCTGCCCCACCACCGCAACCGATGTGTCGAGCTGATCGGCTGAAGGACGAGTTGTCGAACCATCAGCTGCGACGAGAACCATCCTCGGGTTCGCCCCCCACCCTCGCGCCAGCAGCACCGCAAGATCGTCAGGATCGGCTGTCAAGCGCAACACGTCTCCTTCGCCAAAGCGTTGGGCGAAGTCACGAAGCTCCTGATAGCGGTCCAGTTTCGTCGATCCACCCTGCTCGACGTAGGCCCAGATATCGCCCTTCTCGCAGTCAGCAAGAGTGCGGAACTGAGCAACTTCTTCGTTGCGATCCTCAAGCCGCGCCTTCAGCTTGCCGCGCCGCTCCTCGGTACGGAACTGGGCAAACGATGCGTTCAGCAGCGTCTCCGCAGACTTCCGGTCATGGTTGGGCACCAGGTTCGCCGCCATGTTGTAGGTCGGCTGGAAACTCGAGACGAGTGGATGGCTGCCCTCGGCAGCGATGGCGGCGACCCGCTCAAACGGGATGTCGAAGTTGTGCAACACGACGGCTGTGCCCTCGGTATCAATGCCGCGTCGGCCCGCCCGCCCGGTCAGCTGGGTGTAGTCGCCGGGCTGGATGATCTCGTGAGCCTCGCCGTTGAACTTCGACAACCGCTCGATAACAACCGAACGCGCAGGCATGTTGATCCCCAGCGAAAGCGTCTCGGTTGCAAAGACGAGCTTCACCAGCCCGTCGATGAAAAGGTCCTCCACCGTCTCCTTGAAGGCCGGAACCATCCCTGCGTGGTGGGCGGCAACGCCCTGTTCGAGGCGACCCAGCCAGCTCGCATAGCCGAGCGCGCTCAGATCCTGAGCAGGCAAATGATCCGTCAGCTCCTCGACACGACGACGAATCTCGGCACGTTCGTCCGACGAAGTCAGACCCAGGTGAGAAGCAGCAACCGTCTCGGCGGCTTGGTCACAGCCGGCTCTCGAGAAGATGAAGTAGATGGCCGGGAGCAGGCCGGCAGCACTCAGCTCCTCGGCCACCTCGAGCCGACGCGGGGCGGCGAAACGCCGGTGCCGTCCCCGACCCTTCTGGAGAAGCCTGCTTATCTGTGGGTTCGCCCGGGAGCCACGGAACACGGGCATCAGCTCGAGTGCGCTGTCGCGGTGCCTGTCCTTGACCAGATACATACTCTCCAGTGGGACAGGCCGGTGGGTTTCGATCACCAATTCGGTCTCACCACGCCGACTCCGCACCCAGGCAGTGAACTCCTCCGGATTTGCGATCGTTGCTGACAGGCAAACCACGGGTACTTCCGAGGGCAGATGGATGATGACCTCCTCCCATACCGCTCCCCGATATCGGTTCTGGAGGTAGTGCACCTCATCGAGGATCACCACAGACAGATCATCGAGGGCCCGCGACTCCGAGTAGATCATGTTGCGGAGCACTTCAGTGGTCATGACGACCACAGGGGCATCGCCGTTGATCACATTGTCTCCGGTGAGCAAGCCAACGGTGTCGACACCCAACATGTCACACAGATCCGAGTACTTCTGATTGGAGAGCGCCTTGATCGGAGTCGTGTAAAAAGCGCGAGTGCCGCCGGCCAGGGCCCTACCAACAGCGTGTTCTGCGATCAGCGTCTTGCCTGCTCCGGTCGGGGCGACGACGACCACTGATTTGCCGCCGTCGATGTGGCGCATAGACGCAAGCTGGAATGGATCCGGTGTGAACCCCCGATCCTCACTCATCGTTTCAGAATGAGGCGAATCGACAGTATGGATGCTTCGTACAGCAGGTACATCGGAGTCGACAGCATCAGCAGTGTGATCGGATCACCTCCGGGGGTCATCAGAGCCGCCGCGACGACAACCACAACCACTGCCCATCGGCGCTGCTCCCGCAGCGCCCGGCTGCTGATCAGCCCCAGTGCGGCGGCTGCAAACAAGAACACAGGGAACTGGAAAGCCAACCCGAACGCCAGGATGAAGCGCATGGCAAAACTGAAATAGAAGTTGACGCCAACCGTCTCCTGAAGGAGATCGCCCGCAAAGCTGAACAACACCCGCAGGGCCAGCGGCAGCGTGTAATAGCCAAGCGCTACGCCGGACATGAACAAGAGCGCCATCACCGCCGACAAGGGATACACGTAACGCCGTTCGCGATTGGTCAAGGCCGGCCCGATGAAGCGCCACACCTGATACATGATGACGGGGCTGGCAATGATGAACCCTCCGAACAGAGCCACCCGGAGAGCAAGCGAGAATGGCTCCGTTGGTTGGAAGAAGGCCAGAGGTTGATCGGTGGCCCCTTCGTAGGGCTTCGCCAGTACGGCCAGTATGTCTCGATAGAAAATGAAGCCAACCACAGACCCGACGGCCACCGCCACGAGCGACTTGATCAGCCGCGACCGCAGTTCTACCAGATGGTCCATCAGCGACATCCTGGAGGTCATGACTCATCCTCAGAATCGGGAGACGCCGCATCGGTTTCTTCCGTCCCGTCGACCGGTTCGTCGGTCTCGGTCGCCTCGTCCAGATCCTTGATCTGCTGGTTGGTGTCCTCGAGATGCTGTTCGAGTTCCTTCTTGGAAGCCGCCAACTGGTCTTCGAGCTCCTTTTTTGCCTTGGTGACGTCATCGGTGACAGAGGCGAGTGAAGTGCCCATGTCCTCCTTGATGCCGAGCACCTCCTTGTTCAAGTCCTTCAGAGGCTCGCTGATCTCCTTGAACTCGCCCTCGAATTCTTGGCGAAGGTCGGTGACCATGGAACGGCCTTTGCGCACCCACTCGCCCGCTTTCTGCGCCATTTCGGGCAAACGTTGGGGTCCAAAGACAATGAGGATCACCAGCGCGATCGTCAGGATTTCTGAGAGGGTGAAGTTGGGCATCGGTGGAGAGATGGTAGTGGTCTTGCCATCTGAGACCGTTGTTACCGCAGCCGGGACTACCCGCCAATAAGGAAAGTGCCGGTCCTTGCGGTCCGGCACTTTGTCGCCCTTGGAGTAGGAGCAGCTGAGATCTAGTTGGTGGCGAGTTCCGAGAACCAATCGTCACTATCGAGGGAGGTGACGAAGCCGTCGATCTCGCCTTCAGTGATGGGTCCGGTGGTTGCGATGATGTCGTACTCGACACCGGTCGCGAGCAGGATGCTCACAACACGATGGTTGGCGGGTCGGCGCTGGGTGATGCCGCAAAATGGACACGAGAACCTATAGGTTCCGTTTGAGGTTTCCGAGCTGAGCTCGAGGCCAATATCGGCCGTTGTGAGCTCTACGTCGCCACAGCGATTGCACGTAGTTCTGATGGTGGTCATTTGGCCCTACTCCGTGAGGTGCTTATCTCTCCCCTTTCACATCGGCAGACGCGGGTCTCCCTAAATGACTATTTGTGATGTAGTCATATGGGTTAGCCTATGGGAGGTTTAGGCAATAACGCCATATCGGGCCAAAACCCGGGCTCGCATGTCCTCCAGGGCTTCGTGAACCTCGGCACCTTTGACCAATTCGGCACTCTCGCCAAGCCGCAACAACAAGCGAGCAACCACTGAAGCATCCGAAGCGGAGAAGCGGACTGTCAGGCCCGATTCGTCGTCGCTGACGATCTCAACCGGGTAGTAGTCGGCGACCCATCTGGCGTAATCATGGAGCCGGATCAACGCCCGCACGTCTTCCTCACCAGGTGTGTAGCCGATCTCGGGGCTTGCGGAGTGCTCGATAACCTCGAACGACTCGCCGGTGGTCGCCAGCTCCCTGATCCGGTCGACACGAAACACCCGCTCTGCCTGCGCCGACCTGCACCTACCGCGCAGGTACCAGTTGCCCATCGTCGTAAACACAACCCACGGCTCAACATCTCGCTCTGAGGTTTTCCCAGAGGCGAGGGCGGTGTAGACGATCCGGACGACCTCTCCGTTGGTGGCGGCGTTGCGCAGCTCCGCAACCAACGGAGGCTCCGCCAGGTCAACCACCAAAGCCTCGTCGTCGACACCCATCACCGCGGTTTGCAGCTTCTTCACTGCAGTTTCTAGAGCCGGCGGTGCTTGCCCTGTCGACATGAGTGCCATCCCCGAAGCCAACAGCGACAGTGCCTCCGGCGGGGTCAGACGGATCGGGTTGGCGAAATAGTCGGCCAGCTCGACGACAACCTCGTCTTCGTCGATATACGCAACCATCAAGTCGCCGGGACCGTAGCCGGGCAGACCACACACAAAGACCAGATCGAGGTCCGCCGCCAGATCCCGTCTGGTGTAGCCAAAGCGCTCGCACACCTCATCAACACTGGCCCCTGCGTTGGCAATAACCCATGGCAGCATTGCCAAGATGCGGTTCAGCCGCTTTGCGGTCTTGGGGCTGGTCATCGGCCCTCCGCTACGCGGTCGACGAGGCGTTGCCGCAACTCGGGCGGTTCGAGCAGCTCGGCATTGTCGTCAAAGGACAGCAACCAGCCGATGAACGCCTCTGGATTGGCCACCGGAATCATCGCTTCGATGCCGCCATCTGAGTCCTCGTGAAGCGAGCCACGGTTCCCGATCTGGCGACGTGCCCACCACGCCATCGTCGGGCCGAATCGCACCTTTGCCACCATCTCATCGGCACCGGCCTCCCAGGGGGTTTCCGGGATGAAGTCGGCCGCACGGAAACCGGTGGGGCGGTCGAAAGCATCGACGTCGTCGCCGACGTCAACTCGAGTCGCCTTGTCCATCCGGAACACCTTGGTGGTCTCTCCTTCCGCCCCCACCAGATACCAATGCCCCCGGCGATGGACCAGACCGTACGGATCAACCCTGCGGGCCTTCTCTCGGTAGTCGAAGAGCAACTGACGCCGCTCGACGACGGCTAGAAAGGCGGTCCCCAGGTCGTCAGAGCCTTCAGTGAGTGATGCGGCAAGCGGCTCGCCGGAGGCCGTCATTGGGGCTCCTCCGAGCTTAAAGAGAGCGTCGGGGGCTGCGACCTGGCCGCCAAGACGCACGACCTCTGCAGCAAGCCACAGCGCCGCTCGTTCGTCATCAGTCAGGCCAGGATCCGGTAGCGCATAGGTGTCCGGGTCGACGACATAGCCGTGCTCGACCTGCCAACCGTCAGTGGGCGCCAGTTCGAGGGGGATGCCAAGGCGTCGCAGTAGATCCTTGTCACGCTCAAACATGCGATGGAAGGCATCGTCGGTTGCCTGGTCGTATCCGGCGACCGTGGTGCGGATTTCGTCCGCGGTCACCGGTTTTCCCGTGGTGAGCAGGAACGCCAGCAAATTGAGGATTCGTTCTATGACCTTGTGCACTACCGGGACATTAGACCCAGCAGACCGAACCGAGTGCAATACCCCTGAGCCACCGAGTTTCCGACTCAGAGTCCTTCGATCAACTTCTCAACCCGTTCATCAATCGACTTGAAAGGGTCTTTACACAGCACGGTGCGTTGCGCCTGATCATTCAGCTTGAGATGGACCCAGTCAACCGTGAAATCCCGTTTCTTGGACTTGGCTGCCTTGATGAAGTCACCACGCAGCTTGGCTCGGGTCGTCTGCGGCGCCTGAGTCATCGCCAGATGAACACTGTCGTCGGTCACGACCTTCTCCATCTCCCCACGCCGCTCCAAAAGGTAATAGAGCCCGCGCTCAGTATTCACGTCGTGATAAGAGAGATCGAGAAGGGCCAGCTTCGGATCAGCGAGCCCCAATCCATGCCGGCTCTGGTAGTTCTCGATAAGACGGTACTTGGCCACCCAGTCGATCTCGCGATGCAACGTCATCGGATCTTTCTCCAACCCAGTCAGGAGCCGCTCCCACATCTGGATAGCGGTCTCGACCTCTGGAGGGAAGCCGGTGGTACGCGAGTAGCGGAGCGCTCTGTCGAGGTACTCCCATTGGATATCGAGCGCCGAAAGCTCGCGGCCGTTGGCGAGTCGCACCCGACGGCGACACGTCATGTCATGCGAGATCTCCCTGATCGCCCGGATCGGGTTCTCCAGGCTCAGATCGCGGAAGACGATGTCGTCTTCGAGCATCTGAAGCAGCGCCATCGTCGTACCCATCTTGGCGTAGGCGACGTACTCAGACATGTTGGAATCGCCTGCAATAACGTGAAGCCGCCGATAGCGCTCGGCGTCGGCATGTGGTTCATCACGAGTGTTGATGATCGGGCGACTCCGCGTGGTCGCCGATGAGATCCCCTCCCAAATGTGCTCCGCTCGCTGCGCCAAGCTGAAGACGGTGCCGCGGGCCGTGTGCAGCAACTTCCCGGCCCCAGCGAAGATCTGTCTCGTCACAAAGAACGGAATCAGCGTGTCGATGATCTTCTGGAAATCGCCGTCACGCCCGACCAGATAGTTCTCGTGGCAGCCGTATGAGTTGCCCGCCGAGTCAGTGTTGTTCTTGAAGAGGTAGATCTGTCCACGAATCCCCTCATCCTCGAGCCGTCGCTCGGCGCTGTAGACAAGACCCTCCAAGATCCGCTCCCCTGCGCGGTCATGGGCAACTACTTCGTAGATGCTGTCGCATTCGGGTGTTGCATACTCTGGGTGGCTGCCGACGTCGAGATAGAGACGCGCCCCGTTTTCGAGAAACACGTTCGATGACCGGCCCCAACTGACGACCCGCCGGAACAGATAACGAGCGACCTCATCAGGTGACAGCCGACGCTGCCCACGCAGCGTGCACGTCACCCCATATTCGTTTTCGAGCCCAAAGATCCTGCGCCGCATATGCGCACAGTAGTGGACCTCACGAGACAGCGTCCCGGTCAAACCGGTAACCGGCGATCGCTGACATAATGCAAGTCATGAACGAGCCATACGTGTGTTTGGCCAAAGTTTCGGACATCAATCTGGCAAGGGTGGCGGCGGCTCGGCTCGATAGCGAAGGCATCGACTCACGACTGCATGGCGAAGCCCTGGGTCCGTTCCCTGTGACCATCGGGCGTCTTGCAGAAACCCAGCTGTGGGTACTCAGTGAGCAGAAACAAGCCGCCACCAACGTCCTCGAAGAGCTCGGTATTGAATGCGAGGATGAGTCAGCCTAGGAGCGAATCTCGCGGATCTCGTCGGTCTCGAGACGCCGGAACTTCCTACGTCCCAAATTGCGGTCGAGCACCGCCGCTTCCCAGTCGGCATCACCAATGGTCGTCTCGAGCACCGATTCGATGGTTTCGGCAGCCAGCCTGACGGCAGTGCGGAGATCGGGCAGATCGCCAATCTCCTCTTCGAGACGGTCGTCTAGAGCCTCCTCCATCGCCCCCATGGCACCAAAACCCTTCACGTCCCGCAGCGTGCCATCGAACTGGATGCGATAGATCCTCGTGGCCGATGGCTCGTTATCGATCTCAGCGATGATCACTTCGATCTCGTAGGGCTTCATCTCGTGCGTAAATATCTGACCGAGTGTCTGGGCATAGGCATTCGCTAAACCCTTGGCGGTGACGTCATCGCGCTCGTACGAGTAGCCCTTCAGGTCGGCGTAGCGAATCCCGGCGACACGCAGCATCTCGAACTCGTTGAATCGACCGACACCGGCAAAAGCAACCTTGTCATATATCTCGCTGGTCTTGTGTAGCGAGCCGCTCGGGTTCTCCCCCATCAGAAGCACACCGTCGGTGTATTCCAGGACCACGATCGGGCGACCGCGGGCGATTCCCTTCCGGGCAAACTCGGCGCGATCCTTGGTCAGTTGCTCGGGCGGGACATAGAAGGGCATGCTCATGGGCGGCCTCCAAGCACTGCGGTAGCGACATCCTCGATGCGGCCCTCATCAACTTCGGTGATGCCCTCACGGTTCACCACGACCACGTTGGGATAGATCCCACGGCGCAGGTCGGGCCCACCGGTTGCGGCATCTTCTTCAGCAGCCGCAACCAACGCCTCAACGGAGACGGCCAGAGCCCTGTCCTCACTCAAATCAGTTTCGTACGCACCCTTGATGAAAGCTCTTGCTTCGGACCCACCGGAGCCCGTAGCCGCATAATCCTGCTCTTCGTAGCGGCCCCCGACCACATCGAACGTGTATAGGCGACCGGTTTCATCTGCCTCGTCGTAACCGCAGAACAGCGGGACAACGACCAAGCCCTGGAATGCCAATGGAAGGTTGCCTCTGACCATTCTGGCGAGGTAGTTGGCCTTGCCTTCGAGGCTGAGGCGGGTTCCTTCGATCTTCTCGTAGTGCTCGAGCTCAGTCTGGAATAGTCTGATCAACTCGATTGCCATGCCTGCGGTTCCGGAAATGGCGACCGCCGAGTACTCATCAGCGGGATAAACCTTCTTCATCCGGCGGTGGGCAATCACGTTGCCTGCGGTCGCCCGCCGATCGCCTGCCATAACAACACCATCGGCGTAGCGGACCGCAAGGATGGTCGTTCCCTCGGGAATCTCGAGAGCAGCTTGTCCGGCAGGGACGCTCCACTTCGGGGCAAGACCGCTCTGGTCGAGAAGCGATAGGAAGCTCGACGTCGGTACGACCTTCCCTAACGGAAGTAGGTCACCCAGGGGCGGCTGGCTGCCGCTCACTCGCCACCCTTTTGCACGTAGTTCTTCACGAACTCCTCTGCGTTCTCTTCGAGCACGGTATCGATCTCGTCGAGGATGTCGTCGATACGATCGGTGATAGCTTCGCCCTGCTCATCAGTAGCGATCTCCTCGACAGTCTCGGTGCTCTCCGACTCGCTGCCCCGAGTGCCCTTGCGTTCTCTCTCAGTCATCATTGCCTCCTAGCGCCTGCAGCAATTCAGCCGGCGTCTCCACGCGGTCCAGCAAGGCTCCCACTCGGTCTTTGCCGCCACGAAGTGGTTCCATCATAGGCACTCTCCGTAGTGACTCTTCACCGATATCGAACACGAGCGAATCCCAATTGGCGGCCACCAGAGCATCGCCAAATCTGGTGACACACTTGCCTCGGAAGTAGGCGCGGGTGCCCTCGGGTGGTAGGCGAACTGCAGCGTCAATCTGGGCATCGGTGAACAACCGGCGCATCCTTCCCGCCGCGGCCAACCTGTTGTACAAACCACGTCGTTGAGCGACATCGTGGTATTGCAGGTCCAGAAGACGAAGCTTGGGATCGTCCCATTCGAGGTCGTCACGTGACCGATATCCTTCGAGAATTCGCTGCTTCGCCGTCCAGTCAAGACGATCCGCAGTCCGCATCGGGCCCTTCTCCAAGTCGGCGAGGATCTCCTCCCACATCGTCATCGCATCGCGGAACAGCTCCGCATATGGCGACTTGCTCACGTATTTCCCGACCCATTCGAGGTACTGCCATTGCGCCTCGAGAGCAGTCATCGAGCGGCCGTCTTCCATGTCGATGGTGGTGCGCAAGGTCGGGTCGTGGCTGATCTGCCACACGGCATCTACAGGGTTGGCGATGACCAGCGCCTCTGGAAGTGCGTCGTCCTCAATGGCGTGCAACACCGCAGTAGTCGCCGCCAGCTTGACGAATGTCTGCACCTCCGACATCGTGGCATCGCCGATGATGACGTGAAGACGGCGGTACTTGGATGGATCGGCGTGGGGTTCGTCCCTTGTGTTGATAATCGGACGTTTCAGGGTGGTTTCGAGACCGACCTCTTCCTCAAAGAAGTCCGCACGCTGTGAGATCTGAAAGTCGACGTCTGGCCGCCCGTTCTCGGCCCCGACCTTGCCCGACCCAGTGAAGATCTGCCGGGTTACAAAGAAGCCGGTCAGGTGTTGCACCACCTGGCCGAACGGCAATGCACGGGAGATCAGATAGTTCTCGTGAGCGCCGTAGGAATTCCCCTTCCCATCGCTGTTGTTCTTGTGGATGATGAACCGCTGACCCTGCTCGAGCAGCTCCTGAGCCGCAGTGACGGCTCTGGCAAGGATTACCTCCCCCGCCTTGTCGTACAGCGCAGCCTCGAGCGGATCGGCACTTTCCGGACTCGAGTACTCGGGATGAGCGTGATCGACATAGAAGCGGGCGCCGTTACCCAGGACGACGTTCACAAGACCTGATTCCAGATCGAAGGCAGGCGTCAGGTCATAGCCAAACCCGCGCGCATCGCGACCAGGCGACTCCTCATCGGACGACCACTTGATCCTGGCCCGCTTCCCCGCATACGAATTGACGAGTGTTGAAGCCCCTGCGACCGGGTTGAAGTCAGCCTGATTGAGGACGGTGATCCCAAACTCGGTCTCTGTCCCCATGACCTTCGGCTGGGACTCATCTGTCACAAATACTGCCCCGGCGTCACCGCTTCGATGGTGCGGCTCTCCCCCTCACCTTCGATCAGGGTGCGGACGTAGACGATTCGTTCGCCCTTCTTACCGGAGATACGAGCCCAGTCGTCTGGGTTGGTCGTATTAGGTAGGTCCTCGTGCTCGCGGAACTCCTGGATGATCGCATCGATGATGTACTTCTCACACAACCCAGACTCGCCACCGGCTATCTCATGTTTGATGGCGTCCTTCTTGGCGCGCCGCACGATGTTCTCAACCATGGCACCGCTCGCAAAGTCCTTGAAGTACAGCACCTCGCGATCACCGTTGGCATACGTGACCTCGAGGAAGCGATTCTCGTCCTCCTCGGAGTACATCCTGGCGACCACTCGCCCGATCATGTCGTCGATCAGAGCCTGGGCGTCACCTCCGTGCTGCTCGAGTGCGTCGGCGGCGAAAGGCAGATCCGGTCGCAGATAGATGTCGAAGATCTTCTTAGCGGCCTCGGGCCCGGGACGATCTATCTTGACCTTCACATCGAGTCGACCGGGGCGGAGAATGGCAGGATCAATCAGGTCCTCACGGTTGGACGCCCCAATGACGATCACGTTCTTCAGCGACTCGACGCCGTCCAGCTCGGACAGAAGCTGTGGCACAATCGTCGACTCGACATCGGACGAGACACCGGTTCCCCTAGTACGGAACAAGGAGTCCATCTCGTCGAAGAAGACAATGACAGGCACCCCCTCGTCCGACTTCTCTTTGGCTCTCTGGAAGATCAACCGGATCTGCCGTTCGGTCTCCCCGACGTACTTGTTGAGAAGCTCGGGGCCCTTGATGTTGAGGAAATACGATCGCACGTCTTCGTCGCCCTCCTTGTTGGCGACGGCCTTGGCCAAGCTGTTGGCGACGGCCTTGGCGATGAGCGTCTTGCCACATCCAGGAGGGCCATATAGAAGCACACCCTTTGGCGGTGGCAGGCTGTAGTCGAGGAAGCGTTCCTTATGCAGGTAGGGAAGCTCAACGGCATCCTGAATCGTCTCGATCTGTGACTCGAGACCGCCGATATCCGCATAGGTGATGTCGGGGACTTCTTCGAGAACCAATTCTTCGACTTCGGGCCGGATCAGCTTCTCAAGTACCAGACCGGTCTTGGGCTCGATACGAACGTGGTCTCCGGCGCGCAGTACCTCGTTGCCGACCGGTGCCCCGATTTCAACGACACGTTCTTCGTCGGCTCGACCAAGTACCAACAGCCGCCCGTCGCCGAGGGACTCCTTGACAGCGACGACCTCGCCGACCGGATCGAATGAGCGCACGTCGATGATGTTGTAGGACTCGTTCAAGAGAACCTCCTGCCCAACCTCGAGTGCCTTGATTTCGAGATTCGGCTCGACGTTCACCCGCAGCTTCCTACTCGACGTGAACACGTCTGCGGTACCGTCGTTGTTGATCCCGAGCAGCACACCAAACGGGTTCGGGGGCGCTGTCAGCTTCTCGACCTCGTCACGCAGCAGAGCCAGTTGCTCCCTCGTCTCCTCCAGAGCAACCGCAAGTTTCTGGTTCTGGCCGGCAGCCTGCGCCAGCTTATTGCGGCTCTCCAAGAGACGCTCCTCGAGCACTCGCACGCGACGCGGTGCGTCTTGGAGCCGTCGCCGCAGGACGGTGATTTCTTCTTCAAGCATCCGGACGGTGGTCCGGATCTCATCGTGGTCTCTCGAGGAGTTCTCCATGATGGCCTCCGACAGTCATTTCCCTACTACATCAGTGTAGGCCCCCCAAAGGGCAAGGGTCCCGGTCCCGATTACGTCTTCAGGACAGTCAACTTCAAACGGGTAGTGGGCAGGTACAATCTCGTCGCAACCTTAGAAAGGGAACTAATGAAAGTCTGGATCGATCAGGATCTCTGCACGGGAGACGGCCTCTGCGAAGAGATTGCCCCCGATGTGTTCGTCCTGCTCGACGATGGTCTCGCTTACGTCCGTGAGGGCGAAAAGATCTTCGCAGCTTCCGAGGGTAACTCCGAAGGGGCAGAAGGTCTGGCCGAGATCCCCGACGGGCAACTCGACCTGGTGGTGGAATCCGCGGAGGAATGCCCTGGCGAGTGCATCTTCGTAGAACCGTAAACCGCTTCTCTACCGTGTCTCAGTCGCCCGCAGGCTCCAGCTTGCGGGCGACTGTTATGAAGCCGGTGTGTCCGATCATGCGATGGCTGGGCCGAACCGAACGTCCGTCCACCGCCCATTCCCGCATCATGATCTCGAATGTCATGATGTCGAGGAAGGCTCCGGTCTGGTCCAACGATCTTCGTACCTCTTGTACCTGGGGCACCGTCGGCACGTAACAGCAGAAGATGCCTCCAGGCGCCAAGTTGGTGGCGGCACCAGGGACGGCATGCCAGGGCTCCGGAACATCGAGAACGATCCGGTCCGGACGCAGCTCGGAGAGTCCCTCCTCAACCGAACCGAGGCGAAGATCGATATGGTCGGGGATGTCCCCAAAGAATCCCTTGATCCGTTTCTTGGCAAGCTTGGCGTGATCCTCGCGTAGTTCGTAGGACACGACCTTGCCCGTGGCGCCCGCGGCCCTCGCCAAGGCCATTGTCAAGGCACCCGACCCGGTTCCCGCCTCGAGCACAAGGTTTCCTGGCTGGATGTCGGCCCAGACCAAGATTGCGCCTACGTCCTTTGGATAGACGACTGCGGCACCCCGCGGCATTTTTAATGCGTAGTCGGCCAGACGAGGGCGCATCAGGGTGAGCGGCCGGTTCTTCGACGATCGCACCGTTGTGCCCTCCTCGATTCCGATCATCTCGTCATGGGGAAGAACCCCATGGTGATGGTGGAATTCTGCACCGGCGATTAATTCAATGAGGTAGCGACGCCCCTTCCTATCAAAGAGCAGGCACGCATCACCGGCTTGGAAGACCGTCACGAGAAAACTCGTTTCCTAGAAGACCGAGGACAGAGCGGCGAAGATGGAGATGAGCATCGAGAGGACCACAACCCACACGACGACTTTGACGAATTTCTCACGATTCCGAAACACCGGCTACCTCACTGTCCATCTTCATTAACTGCGGTCACTCCGCGGAACTGGGTGACCCTCACGACCTCGCCATCTTTCAACTTCCGAACGTAGACCGGCTTATGTCTGTTGTCGAACCGTCTGAAGAGACTCCAGATCGAAATCGCCGCACCGATCGCGGTAACGATCGGTTGGCCGCGTCTGGCACCTCCGAAGAGGGCCTTCACACCTAGCGCAATAACGCGTTCAACGATCACACGCGGTAAATCTCGACTCGGGCACCGCCGGTCTTCTTGCCACGCCGTCGGCCGATCAAGAAGATCAATACGACCGCAATCACAACACCTACCGCGATTGCGGTACCCGTTGTCTGCGCCTGGTTCTTGGTCTCCTCGACGATGTCTTCGATCTCACGCAACTTCGCTTCGAGATCTGTTCGCTCTATCGCCATTCTCAGACCTCCTTTACTTTTTCTTCTCGACCTGCGATCCCCACCATCACGCTGATCACCACCGCGATAGCCAGAGCACCGAGAATGTAGCCGAGAGCCGACCAATTAGGTCCGTCCGGCAACAGATAGATGATGCCCCGGGTCCCCGCTACTGCGAGCAAGAGTGCTCCCAAGGCAAACATGATTGATGCCGCGATCGTGAATCCGGCGAACTTTCCAAGCCGATTGCCAGCTTCGACCGTCTCTTGTCGCAGGTACTCCTTCGACATGTCGACGAACTCGGTTATCAACTGAGGTAGTTCGTTTGGTCCAGCCATTGTGAATCTCTCTTCGTGAGCACGCGTGCTACCCCGAGGCTACCCGATTTCGCGATCCCGGATTGAATCGGAGGAGACGTAACCTGGCCGCAACGATGAACCGATGCCCCAGCATTCATTATCATGCGATCCGATGCCATTCGTTGAACCGCCTGATCTAAGCACTCTGAGGAATCTCAGCGGCAGTCAGCACCGTGCCCGCCCCATCGTCTGGGGACAGGCTGTTTCACTTCTCGGCGACTACGTAGCCTACGTCACAGTGCCGCTGTTCATGGTCCACCTCACAGGACGCGGTCTCGATCTTGGTCTCACCGCGGCCGCTGAAACCATCCCGACCCTGCTATTTGGGTTTACGGCAGGCGTGTTCCTCGATCGGTTCGCCATCAAACCAATCCTGATCGGTACAGACTTGTTGCGTGCCCTTGCGTTTGTTCTTCTTGCCATCGGGGCGGCCGGCGATAGCGCGTTGCCGTGGATGGTATTTCTGGCGGCGTTCGTGGTCGGATCTTTGGCAACGTTCTTCAACAGCGGTCTGGAGGCGTTGCTCCCCTCGGCGATACCCGAAGAACATCTCGTGACCATCAATTCGCATCTGGCATTGGCGAGAACGACTGCTTTCGCTCTGGGGCCGGCCCTCGGCGGAATCCTCATCTCAGTTGGGGGCGGCTTCCCCGTCGCCTTTCTTGCGAATGCAGCGACCTTCCTGGTCTCTGCCGCGTTGTTGGCAGGAGTCCGGGTCAAGGACAAGGTACGGGTAGACGAGGGCGAGCCATTCCTGGAATCGCTTCGCTCAGGGGTCGCATTCCTATTGCACCATCCCCAGCTGCGCTGGGTCACATTGGGGGCGGCGATAGCCAACCTGGTGTTCGCCCCCCTCGAGGCGCTGCTATTCCTCTTTGTCCCCGAGTACCTGGGAGCGACGTTCACTCCCCCCGCGTTTCTCGAGTTCCTCTTTGCCGACGAGGCTCTTGTCGGTCTCTTCATCGGCCTGCAGGCGACGGTTGGCAGCGCCATGATCTTCATGGGCCCGCGAATAGCCAAACGAGCCCACTTGGGACGAATGTTTGCAGTTGGCCTCTTTCTGTTCGGTGGCGGATTTCTGGTCATGGCGTTCTCCAACAGCTTCTGGGGATTCATCCCTGCCGGGATTGGTGTCGGTGGTGTGGGGTTCGCCAACATCGCGATCGTTACGATGCGGCAACGGCTGGCACCGCCTGAGATGTTGGGCCGAGTGGTGGCCGCATCCCGCACCATCGCCTGGTCACTCATCCCGATCGGTGCAGCACTCGGCGGCGCTATTGCCGACTGGATCGGGCTTCTCCCCATCTATCTGATGGGCGGTGCGGGCGTCATCGTTACCGCGATTGCCGTGATGCGCTCCGAAGTCTGGAGTGGGCCAACCCTCACATCAAAGCGGTAGCCCGGCTAAGTTGCAACGCTCTGCACCAAGAAGGTGTTCATATGGGTGAGACTTCATTGCGGGGGTTCCGTGGCGACAAGGGAAAAGAATCTGCTCGGGACTGCAACAGGTACCCACACCAACGCCTTTGGCCCGGTGGAGTGGGCCTTGCTTGCCGCGGTGGCCGCGATCTGGGGTTCGTCGTTCCTGCTGATTGCCGAGAGCCTGGAGAGTTTCGAGCCCGCTTTCATCACCGCAGGTCGATTCGTTCTGGGCGTTGCCACGTTATCGGCCTTCCCGGCGGCTCGTCGTCCGATCCCTCGTCACGATTGGCCTTCGATCGGGCTTATCGCGGTCATCTGGATGGCGCTGCCCATGTACCTATTCCCGGTTGCCCAGCAATGGATCTCGTCCTCGTTGGCGGGAATGATCAACGGTGCCGTGCCGCTATCTGCTGCCGTCGTTGCGGCGCTGATGCTGCGCAAACGGCCCGCCCGAGTTCAGGTTCTGGGTTTGGGAATCGGCTTCGCTGGTGTGGCTCTGGTTTCAGGCGGTGGCGGCAGCGCTGAGGAGAACGGCTATCTCGGAGTCGCTCTGCTGCTGTTTGCCGTTGCTTGCTACGGAGTCGGCATCAACATCGCCGTCCCACTCCAGCAACGATATGGCGCCCTGCCGGTGCTACTGCGTGCGCTCGGAGTTGCGGCACTGTTGACGATCCCGATCGGCCTGTTTGCGCTCCCCGATCAGTCCGCTTCCGTCTCCAGCTATCTGGCTCTGGCCGTGCTTGGCTCGCTGGGAACCGGGCTGGCGTTTGTGGCAATGACCACGTTGGTAGGGCGGGCGGGGGCCACCAGGGGCGCCGTCGCCACCTATTTCATCCCGATTGTTGCGCTCGTCCTCGGTATCGGCTTCCGCAACGAAACCGCATCCTTCGTGTCGGTACTCGGGATCGGATTGATCCTGATCGGTGCTTGGTTCACCAGCCGCAAAGAGGTCTGAGACGACGTTTCCCCCCGACGTCATTGTGAGCCTCTGCATGGGATAACATGAGTGCTATTGACATAGATTTAGTGGATAGAGGGAATAGCGATTCGGTTAGCCGTGTTGTCCTCTACCAAACGAAGGGACTCGTCTTGTCCGACATCACCACCACCAGCCTCCCCGTCTTGCCGCTACGAAGCGGAATCGTCTTCCCCCACATGGTCATCACAGTTGCGATCGAGTCCGATGCCGCCAAACGAGCCGTTGCCTCGGCGGAATCAACCGGTGGCCGTCTTGTCCTCATCCCCGTGATCGACGGCGACTACTCACCAGTGGGGACGATTGCAGAGATCCAAGAGGTATCCGATCAGGGTGGCACGTCGGCCATCATCAGTGGCCTCAGTCGGGCCCGCATCGGTGCCGGCAGCTCGAGCAGCGACGACGTGCTCTGGGTCGAGGTTGAACCCGTGGCGGAATTGCTGGAGTACTCCCCCACCACCATCGAGAAATCCGCTGAACTTCGTGCCATTCTCGAAGAGATCCTGGACAAGCGCGGAATCCGCGGTATCGCCGAACGGATGCTCTCGACGGAGGATCCCGGCAACCTTGTTGACCTTCTCGTGTACTCCCCCGACCTCGAGCTCGCCCAGAAAGCACAGCTGCTCGAGACTCTCGACGTGGAGGATCGGCTCGATATCGCCATCGCATGGATGAGCGAGACCCTCGCTGGAATGACCATCAGGCAACGAGTACGCGACGAGGCTACCGAGAACATCGACAAGAACCAGAAGGAATTCGTGCTACGCCAGCAGATGAAGGCTATCCGCAAGGAACTCGGCGATGACGACGCCACCGTTGTCGACGAATACCGCGAGAAGCTCGAAGCTCTGGATCTTCCAGAAACCGTTGCGGAGTCTGTTACCCGTGAGTTGCACCGACTTGAACGCCTCAGTGACCAGAGTCCCGAACACTCCTGGATCCGAACCTGGCTCGACACCACTCTTGAGTTGCCCTGGGGCAAGGCGACCGCCGACAATCTCGATCTGCAATCAGCCCGGGTCGTTCTCGACGAAGACCACACCGGCCTCGACGACGTCAAAGATCGGATCATCGAGCATCTCGCCGTCCGCAAGCTCCGCCACGAACGTGGCCTGGAGAAGACAACCCACGGTTCGGGCACGATCCTCCTGTTGGTCGGACCTCCTGGTGTCGGCAAGACCTCTCTTGGCGAGTCGGTAGCTCGCTCGCTTGGTCGTAGGTTCGTCAGGGTGGCCCTGGGCGGCCTGCGCGACGAAGCTGAGATCAGGGGACACCGGCGCACCTACGTGGGGGCCCGCCCCGGCCGCATTGCGCGGGCCATGATCGAATCCACCTCGATGAATCCAGTCTTCCTGCTCGACGAAATGGACAAGGTCGGAGGCGACTGGCGGGGCGACCCATCCTCAGCGCTACTCGAGGTGCTGGACCCTGAACAGAACCACACCTTCCGTGACAACTACCTGGAGTTCGACCTCGACCTCTCTGACGTGATGTTCATTGCGACGTCAAACGTCCTGGAATCGATCCCCGCCCCACTGCTGGACCGGACCGAAGTGATCCGCCTCGACGGCTACACCCTGGACGAGAAGGCGGAGATAGCCGCCACCCACCTACTCCCCCGAGTCGTTTCGCGGTCCGGTTTGAATGATGACGAACTCGACGTTCCCGCCGATGCCATCCATGCGGTCGTCGATGACTACACCAGGGAAGCCGGGGTACGCAACCTGGAGCGCCAGCTGGACAAGCTCGTGCGCAAGGTCGCAACCAAGATTGCGGCAGAAGATGCGGAACCGCCAATCCGCATCGCCACCGAGGACCTCCGAGAACTGCTCGGCAAGCCAACGGTTCACCACAATGAGATCGGGGATCGGACCGCGGTGCCTGGTGTGGCGACCGGTCTTGCCGTCACCGGTGCCGGTGGCGATGTCCTCTTCGTAGAAGCCTCGACGATCCCTGGGGAACCAGGTCTAACTCTGACCGGCCAACTGGGTGACGTAATGAAGGAGTCCGCCCAGATCGCCGTGTCGTATGTTCGCGCTCATGCCGCCGATCTCGGCATCGATCCCAGAGATCTCGAAGGACGAATCCACCTCCACGTGCCCGCCGGCGCTATCCCAAAGGACGGCCCTTCGGCCGGAGTCACCATGACCACAGCATTGGTGAGCTTGCTCACCAATCGTCAGGTGAAGGCGGAGGTCGGCATGACCGGCGAGGTGACTTTGCAGGGCAAGGTACTCCCGATCGGCGGCGTGAAGCAGAAGGTTCTTGCCGCCCACCGCGCCGGACTCCGCAAAATCATCCTGCCCGCACGGAACGAAGATGATCTCGATGATGTGCCGGAGTCGGTGCGCACCGAGATGACGTTCCACACCCCAACCGACATCGGCGAGGTCCTCGAGCTCGCTTTGGCCTAGGGGGATCAGCGGGGTCGAACTCCCAGACTGCGTGGGCTGATACACCCTGGAGCACCGTCGTCCCTCAACTCGGACAGAGGACTCCGTAGCATCTTCGGTTCGAGCCACACAGACGGCTCAACCGGCAACGATGACGACCGCTACCTCACTCTCCGCAAGCGACACGCCGTCAAGACGATGCCATTGTCCAACGCTGCTGCCCAAAACTGTGCTCCCCTATTGCCAAAACTCGACATACGGGGGATATGGGATATGCGCTCTACTTGAATCCGCGACGAGTCTTGGCAGAGCTCTTGCCACGCCCGCGTGCCAACCAACCGATGAGGAAGCCGAAGATAACGGCCACCACAATCCATATAGTGATTTGGCCTGCGATGAAGAACACGTTTTTACTCCTTCAGAGCCTTGAACTCAATACGCCGGTTGCGGGCCCGACCGTCCGACGTGCTGTTCGAGGCGATTGGTACGTCCTCACCGTAGCCCACGACAACGAATCGCACCGGATCGTGGCCGTTGGTGACCAGATAGTTGAAGGCACGCTGGGCGCGTCGCTCGCTGAGATCTAGGTTTTCCGCCGGATCGCCCTGATTGTCGGTGTGACCGGCGATCTCGATTGGCACCGCGGGGAACTTGTCGAGCGCTTCGAGGATCTCATCGAGGAGCGCCCGACCCACCGATGTGAGCACATCGCTGTTTATCTCAAATTCGACAACCTTGCCCTCGATCAGCTCGTCGAGGTCTCCTTGGAGCTCAACTACCTGCTCCGGCGTGAAGTCGGGGGCGGCGGGAATCGACAGCCCGCTGGTGAACGCAAAAGTAGTTTCGGCGATGACCACATCGATAGCGTCGCGAGCATCGCGGCGCTCTTGTCGTGTCTCGTACTCACCGCTTATCTGGACCAGGCGTTGCGATGCGTTGACGAACAATTGGCCTTCGTCAAGGGTTTCGCCACCGATCTCGATCAAGGTGAGAATCTTGGAGAGCCAGTCGCGCTCGCTGGACGCACCCTCCTTCAACGTCAACTCGTCCGCCGTCACGCCGCGTGAGAACACATCCTCGAGCTTGCTCGTGATGGCTCCGCGGGTGGCATCATCCGAAACCTCACCGCTAACGGTTGCGCTCCCGTTCGACCACACAATCGTGATGGGCGCCGCGATGATGTCCGGGGTATCGATATCGATGGCAAGCAAGGTTTCGAGCTTGGGGTCTACCTCTCCGACACCTTCGATCTGGGCGACGGCAATCGGGATCGTCTCGATCAGGGTCCCCTCGCCGACTGTGCCCCTGATACTGAGGTCGAGACCGCTGGCTTCCACGGCAATATCGGTTCGATTGATGATCGTCGGATCGTCTTCCGAGACGGCAGCCACGTGAGCTGCGATGACCTGATCAGCCTCGGTCTCGAGATAATTCTCGATGGCGCTAATCCCAAAGAAGATCGCAAGTACGACAAGGACCAGCGTGCCGACGACTGTTGTGGAGATAAACATCCCCAACTCGACAAGTTCAGTCTCGCTGCTCCGACCCGGGAGAGGGGGCGGAGCTGACTGAGGGCCGCCGATTTGCTGCAGGCGATTTGAGACTTTCTTGCGTGCCATGTGATATCTACGGTGGGAAGTCGGACCCGTGTATCGGGTCTGCCAGGTGGGCATAGTAACTGAAATGGGGCGATCCGGGACCAATTCGAAGGTAACGCCGACCAGCCATCTGCACCCGTCCGATCTAGGCGATCGCGGCCCCGCGGTCGGTGGTGGGGTTACCCAGTTCTCCGTTGTCGAGCACAACCTTGATCGCATCGTGCCGTTCGGCGCCGGTGGCGAGCATCTCGGCAACAGAATCCTGCAGCAGACGCAATGCCGCGGCTAACCGATCATGTTGCTGCTCTGCAGCTGCAACGATGCTGGCAGCTTCCGCCTCGGCCGCGGCCAGCATCCGCTCGGCTTCGACGCGGATTCGGGCGACGGCGTCCTCGCCATCTGCGGCGGCTCGTGACTTCACCAGGACGGACTCACGCTCTGCTTCGGCCAGCATCTGTGAGGCTTGGTCAAGCATCAGACCCGCCTGCGCACGAAGCTGCTCCGCCTCCTTGCTGGCCACATTGCCTGCGGCATCACTCTCAGCCTTGGCCAGAATTGCCGTTGCCCGCTTCTCGGCATCAGCAAGCATCAACTGTTTCTTCTCGACTGCCTCCAGGAAAGCATGCTCAACGCTCGATGAAGTCTTCCTGCTGCTCGCCAATTCAGACTCAAGCACCTTCAGCTTGGCGTGAAGGGCGGAATTCCGATCCTCGACCTCACGGACAGCGACTACCGCAGAGTCGAGAAACTCGTCGACTTCGTCGCGGTCATAGCCGCGCACAGCAAGTGTGAACTGCACTCCCTCGACTTCTGTCCATAGTTTCACAGCCGTCTCCAGTCTATGAGCGGTATAGCTTCGCCGCTACCCTAAGTGTATCGGTAACTGCTGTGTGTGGTCAAGCGATTCCTTGGAGCGCCAAATCTGGGTCGGAGGACCTACAAATCGAACCCGTCGCTAGGGGTCCGTTCGCCTATTGGACAGGATGTTGCAGTTCGTGCCGCTACAGCGGATCAGGACCCGGCGGTGGTGGCGGAGGAGGCTCCGGGTCGCCACCAGACGACGGCAAGGGGTTGTAGCGATGAGTCCACGACTCTGAGGTTGAAGTGCCGTCCTGGAACCGGATGACCCTCGTTATGGTCACGACTCCACCGTCGTTCGTGGTTGCAGAACCAGATCGCGAGCTTGTCACCTGCCGTCTGCCGTTGGCTCCAATCAGTTCCACCGTGACACTCGTACTCGTGTGGCTGGTTTCGATTGTGACCGGATGCTCGGTGTCATTGAGGAAGACAACGTCAGGACTGGTCCAACCCAAAGTCGCCTCGCGACCCAGTGGATACCGCGAGAAGTAGATCGAGTGCGGTCGATGACTGATGTCGTCCAAACCGGCGAAGAAGATCGCGTTGTACAGGGTGGTGGCGAATTGGCTTGTGCCACCTCCGATGTTTGCGGGGTGGTCGCAACAGACCAGTTCACCACCGATGATGGCGCCTGCGGCAACATAGCCCTTTTCTGTCGTGCGCTGGCCGACGCGTTCGTTGAGTGACCATGTTTCCCCCGGCTCGACTACCGCTCCGTCCACCGCGTCTGCGATGAGGTGGATATTGGTCACACGAGACTGGCAGCACGAGTGAAACGTCGTGAAATCACCGATGACCTTCATCTTTAATGGAGGGGTGATCGGTTCCAGATCCAGGGCTCTAACTAGGAAGACCGCAAGGTTCTTCCTGACGATCACATCATTTGGGCAGAAGGACTCCGCACCACATCCCGCGGTGATGCCTGCTGCTGCGAGAGCTTCGATATCTGCTTCGAACAGCGAGGTCTCGTCGTCAGCAAAGGTGTCGACATCTGGCGGGGTCTCGTAGCCAAAGGAACGGACAAGGAACGCGGCGATCTCACCCCTGGTAACCGATCGTTCCGGACAGAACTGGGTGTTCTCAGGAGGGTTACAGCCACGCGTGATACCGGCGGCGACCAGGGCGTCGATATCGGCGGCATGCGGAGAGTCATCGTCATCAATGAATCGATCGGGCTGCAGTGCGGGGGGCAGGCCGAGAGCCCTCACAAGGAACGAGGCCATCTGCCCTCTGGTTACCGATTGAGTGGGACAGAAGAGATCGTTGCTGGGCGGATTGCAGCCCTTCGTTATCCCGCTCGCCGCCAATGCTTCGATGAAGGGTTCTTGCGACATCTCGTCGTCATCAAAAAACGAGCCGCCGGGCGGCAAACCCGCTTCCTGCGCAGAAGCACCGGCAGCGATGAACGCGAATGCCAGGAGCGCGGCGACAAACAAGAGACGTCGGCCGTTGGAATAGAGGGAAGGTCCCACCGTATGACCCTGAGCTGATGGAGCAGCAGCGTTCTGCTCACTGGAGGGGCGGCACCGCGGCCGAAGCGGATTCCACCGGCAGCACCAAAAGGAGTGAAGCAATCTCCACGCTGAGTGTCAAGACGACCGGCCGGGTGGTTGGCCACGCCGGCGGAGACGATTCGATGGCGCGGAGCCACCTGCTGCTCTGTTCTGCGACCGTGACGACCATGAGAGGAGGCGCAGCAATCCGTCCAGCCGGCTTGCTGATCCGGCGCCCGCCTGACTCGATCTCGTCCGTGGCGCACAGCATCAGACCCTTGTGGGCATTTGCGGTGCGAGCCGAGAGCCATCGGATCGTTTCCCTCACCGCCGCCAAACCAAGCAGAATTGGCAACCACGCCGCAGCGTCCTCGAGGAGAATGTCAAACGGACCGGCCAAGGGCCGGTCCGCGGTGTCGGAGAGAAGACTCGAACTTCCACGGGACAATGTCCCACTAGGCCCTCAACCTAGCGCGTCTACCAATTCCGCCACTCCGACTTAAACCCGCCAAACGTGGGCGGGTTCGTTGCCGCGATTATAACCATACGAGGCGAGGCCATAATCTCGACCGAACGACCTAGACGACCTGTACAACCTCGGGGAAGTGACACGAGACCCAATGCCCCGGCTCCAGCTCCTCGAGCGGCGGGGTATCGACGTCGCACTTCCCGGGGACAGCCTTGGGACAGCGAGTGTTGAACCGGCAGCCCCGTGGTGGGTTCGAAGGCGAAGGAATGTCGCCCTCGAGAATGATGCGTTTCCGACTCGCCTCGATGGTGGGGTCTGGAATCGGCACCGCAGACAGCAATGCATGCGTATAAGGATGCATCGGCCGGTCATAGAGCGTGTCACGATCGGTCATCTCCGCAATCTTGCCGAGGTACATCACGGCGACACGGTCTGAGATGTGACGCACCACAGACAGATCGTGGGCGATGAACAAATACGTCAGGCCGAACTCATCCTGAAGGTCCTGCATCAGGTTCAATACCTGGGCCTGGATCGAAACGTCGAGGGCCGAAACCGGCTCGTCAAGAACCATAAACTGAGGATTCAGTGCGAGAGCTCTGGCGACACCGATACGTTGCCGCTGTCCACCTGAGAACTCGTGGGGATACCGGTTGGTGTGCTCCGGGCTCAGCCCGACAACTTCAAGCAGGTGCTTGACCCGCTCCAGACGCTCCGCCGGCGAACCCATTTCGTGAACCGTCATCGGTTCCGCAACGATCCCGGCGACAGTCATCCGTGGATTCAGCGATGCGTAGGGGTCCTGGAAGACGATTTGGAGTTCCCTGCGAAGGCCGCGCAATATCTCGCGGTCGGCCGAAGCCACGTCGACGGGAGCGTCGATACTGCCATCGTCATTGGCGCCCTGGAACCAAACCTCACCACTCGTCGGCTCCAGCAGTCGCAGCACCGAACGGGCAGTCGTTGACTTCCCACAGCCAGACTCGCCGACGAGACCGAGTGTCTCTCCGCGCTTGACCTGGAATGAGATATCGGAAACCGCCTGCACCGCACCGACCTGCTTCTTGAAGAAGACACCCCTGGTGATCGGGAATTCCTTGACCAGGTGGTTGACGCGGAGGATTACGTCCTTCGGAAGCTCCCCATTGGGGGTGGTCTCCCCTTGCTGCACGATGTCGGTCATGAGGTTGCTCCTATGGCAATACTCTTGAGGTCCAACTCATCAGAACGATGGCACGCCACCTTCTGGCCTTCCTGGCTCTGATGGAGGATCGGCAGCGCTTCGCGGCAGATGTCTTGGGCGAAATCACAACGGGGACCAAACCGGCACCCAGTTGGCGGGTTAATCAGAGACGGCGGCGCACCCCGCACCGAGTTGAGCCGCTCCTGCTGCGACTCGTCGAGCCTCGTCATCGAGCCAAGCAAACCCCACGTGTAAGGGTGCTGCGGATTATGGAAGATCTCGTCGCCGGTTCCTCTCTCGACGATCGAGCCGGCGTACATCACCTGAATCGAATCGCAGAACCCGGCAACGACACCTAGGTCATGGGTGATGAGCAGCACCGCGGTGTTCCGCTGCTCAGCCAACTCCAGCATGAGGTTCATGATCTGGGCTTGGGTAGTCACGTCGAGAGCGGTCGTCGGCTCATCAGCGATCAACAGCTTCGGCTCACAAGACAGCCCCATTGCAATCATCACTCGTTGCCGCATGCCGCCTGAGAATTGGTGCGGGTAGTCCTCCATCACCTTGCCAGCATGAGGAATCTGCACGTCATCAAGCGCAGTGATCGCAATGTCACGTGCTTCGGACTTGGAGACATCCTGGTGAAGGAGGATCGTCTCAATCAGCTGATCGCCAATCGTGTAGACCGGATTCAGCGCAGTCATCGGATCCTGGAAGATCATCGCGATGTCGCCGCCACGAACCTGCTGCATGTCAGCTTCGGTTAGCTTCAGTAGATCACGTCCGTCGAATTCGACCTTCCCGGTCACGATCTCACCGGCTGGGGGTTCGATCAGTCGCATGATCGACATCGCAGTCACGGACTTGCCACAGCCTGACTCACCAACGACACCACGCCGCTCGCCGGCATCCACCTTGAACGAGACACCATCTACGGCCTTGACAACGCCTTCTTCTGTCGAGAAGTACGTCCTCAGGTCTTCTACGTTGAGCAGCGGGTCAGCCAACGTTCCTACTTTCGCTCGATCGTCTGGGTCGGATCCAAGGCGTCGCGGAGACCATCACCAATGAAGTTGATTGCCAGGACGGTTGAAATGAGTGCCCCGGCCGAGAACACGAGCTCCCACCAGAAGCCACGAACCGCGATCGACGCACCAGACGCCGCCATCCCTCCCCAAGTTGGGATCGGTGGCCGCACGCCAAATCCCAGGAAGGACAGGGCCGCCTCCAAGATGATTGCCGTCCCCACGATCAGAGTCGTCTGGACGATGATCGGGCTCAGCGCGTTCGGCAAGATGTGGCGGAAGATGATGCGGCGATCGCTGGCACCGGCTGCTCGGGCCGCTTCTACGAATTCCTTCTCCCGGAGTGACAGGAACTCAGCTCGAACTATTCTGGCCAGAGCTCCCCACACCAGCAAGCCCACCAGCACCGCGATCCCCCAGGCTCCCTGTTTCAGAAACCCGGGCAAGAATTGCAGTTCCGGCAGCACCCGACCCACAACAATTGCCACCGGTAGCAGGGGCAGTCCGAGCACAAGGTCGGTAAATCGCATCAAGGACTGGTCGACAACACCGGGGTAATAGCCGGCCAACGACCCGATCACCGTCCCTAGCAGCGCCACCAGCGCACCCACGACCAAGCCAACGGCGAGACTGGCGCGGCCGCCATGGATGACCCGCGCTAGAACGTCACGGCCCAAGTCGTCGGTGCCAAGCGGTATTGAACCACGCGGTGCGATGTTGACCAGGATGCGGCCCGACTCATCGGGAAGCTGGTCGGCATAGTGGTTGACATGCGGCACGTCGAGGAGGCCCCAACTCGAGACAAGAAAGATGCCGAGGACAACAGTGACAAATGTCAGAGCTACTGCCATCCCGCGGAGCTTGCTGACAAACGAACGGTATGCGAAATACCCGACCAACAGAGCCGTGGCCAACATCAGGACGGTCGTCAGCCCACTCATCTCGACCGGACCGCGACCGCAGAAGGTGTCGTCCTTCTGGCAGGTAAACAACGGGGCCAGCAGCGCAACGAAGCCTATGAACCCCATGTAAAAGAACGCAATGGTCGCCAGGCGGTGACGACGAAGTCGGGTAACGAACAGATCCCACTGGGTGATCGGTTCTGCGGAAATTCCTTCTGCGACGTCAAGAATGGCTTCTGAAGCCGATTCTCGCTCAGTCATATCGCACCCGTGGATCAAGCACGCCGTAGAGGATGTCGGCCACGATGTTCATCACAACGACCCCGGCACCAATAGCCATTACGACCGCCATGATTGTCGGGTAGTCGATCGACTGAATCGCACCGATGTACAACCTGCCAACGCCGGGCCAACCAAAGATGGACTCGGTGATGATGGCGCCACCGATGATGAAGGCGACATCGAGGGAAACCAAAGTCACGATGGGAATGAGTGCGTTGCGGAGGGCGTGCTTCACGACGACGGTCCGCCGCGGAAGCCCTTTTGCCTTGGCCGTACGGAGATAGTCACTGTGCATTACCTCGAGCATGGATGCCCGCTGGAACCGTGAATAGCCAGCCATGGAGATCGCAGCAATCGAAATCGCCGGCAATGTCAGATGTTGAATCACGTCGCCCAACTGCGCCAGTGAGGGCAGGCCAAACAGGCCTCTACCCAGTTCCTCATAGCCGGAACTGGTCATCCCAACCACGTAGAAAAGCTTCACGCCTGTCCACCGCTCCATATACAGAGCGAGGATGAGCTGCAGCATCACCCCGATGATGAAGATGGGGGTCGAGAACGTAATGAACGAAAGCATCGTTCCCAGTTGATCGAAGAAGGAGTACTGCTTGATGGCTTGGTAGATCCCAAGCGGGATACCGACGATCAAGGCAAGCAACAGCGCCGTGGCACCAAGCCGGAAGGTGTTGCCGGCCGCACCAAAGATATTGTCCCAGACAGGCCCATCGCCGCGGAAGGAGATACCCCAGTTGAGAGCAAAAACGATTCGGCTCTTGATGATCCAAAAGGCAATGAGCCAGGTCAAAATGATGGAGAAAGCACGGAAGGTGCGCCACCAATTCGCCTTTACCTTCACAAAGAACAACGCCACTGTGTAACCGACGGCGGCAACTGCTGCGGCTATGGCTACCCAGCTTCGAATCCCTAGCTTGCCCAAGACGACGATCAGGCCTTCCTGAGCAGGGACATCGACTGGTGTCACGAAGTTCCTGAGCCAGATGAAGTACTGCTCATACCAGGGTTTGTCCAAACCCCACAGCTCAGTCAACTGGGCGATTACCGGCTGCATTCTCGGATTGAGCTTCAAGCGGTCTAGCGGGGAACCACCCGAGAACTGGATCAGGAGAAAGACCACAAGGCTCAGCGCAAATAGCGTGACGACTCCGTAGACCAAACGTCTAATGATGTATGCGAACACGCCTCACCGCCTCCCGTTGGTTAGCGGACTATACCAGCCTTGCGGCCGAGCCACCCAGCAAACCGGAACCTAGCCGTCGTTATCGTCGAAACGAGAAGGTCGCCCAAGACTGGGGTCAAACAAGGGGAGAAATGAGAAGGGACCCGCCGCGGCGGGTCCCTCTCATCATTACTGGGTTCAGCTCGACCTAGAGGTCGACCCGATACCACTCTTCCATATTCCACAGGTCAGAAGCCTGTGATGGGTTGTGCTTGTAGCCACCGACTTCGTCAGCCCAAACCGCTGCTACCACAAGACGGGCATACAACGGGATGATGACGACCTGGTCGGCCATGATTTGTTCGCCTTCTTGCATCAGAGGAATGAGAATCTCTGCGTCGACAGATGCGTTCAACTCGTCGCGGATCTCCGCAAAACGGGCTGTGTGCTCATCGATGACGATGGAGTCCGGTGAACCCCAGCGATAGACGTTCTGGCCGTCGGGCGGCGGAAGCTCTGGGTCGAACAGGTCAAAGAGGCTGATGCCACCGGAGAATCCGGGGGTGCCAAGCCATGCCCACTCGCCAAAGTCCCACAGACCGTTGTCCAGGGTCTCGCCGAAGAACAGCTGCGAATCTTCGAGCTGGTTCTCATACTCAACACCCACATCACCGAACATGTTCACGAAGAGCTCTGAGAGCTTGACGCGAGCGTCGTTGTTGGAGGTGGTCGAGAAGACGGTGTAGAGAGTATCAACACCGAGTTCAGCCTTTGCGGCCTCGAAGTACTCCTTGGCAGTCTCGACGTTGTAGTCGTACTGCGACCAAGCGCCCGTAGAAATCTGCGGGTTGCCTGGCTCGAGGAACGAGGTCAACGGCTCAACCTGACCGGCAAGAATCTCATCGACGATGAGGTCCTTGTTAATCGTGTGGGCTACGCCCTTGCGATAGTTGAGGTTCTCGTTTGTCGAGTTCGGGTTCTTCTCAAGACGACCAGGACCGAACTGGAAGTTCAAGTGCTCCCAGACTGGACCACTCAGCACCTCGACAATTGCGCCCTCGGGCTCAACTGCCTGCAATGCTTCGATCAGCTCTGTCGACGGCGGAGGCTGTACGACATCGACCTCACGAGCCTTGAAGGCATTGATGATCGACTCAGTCTCCGGGATGAACCGGATTACGACGCTGTCAAGGAAGGGCAGCTGCTGCCCGGTCTCGGCATCGGTCTTCCAGTAGTTGTCGTTACGAACGAGCTTGATGAACTCACCCTTTTGCCAGGAGTCGAACACAAACGGTCCGGCCGATGGCCACATGGTTTCGTTCCAGTCAGTCTCGAAGTCGGTACCCTCAACCGCATGCTTCGGGATGATGGTGCCGAAGATGAGGTCATACTGGACGGTTGGCTGCGCAAGGGTGTACGTGAACGTCTTCGGACCGAATTCGGTCGAAGTGATGTCCTCGTAGATCGCCTTGTTTGTCGCCAGATCCGGATCCATGATGATGTTATAGGTGAACTCGAAATCGTCACCGCTGATCGTCGTTCCGTCGGACCACATCGCTTCATCGCGGATCTGGTAGTTGACGGTCATCGTGCCATCGTCATTGACGGTCACGCCGCCGTTGTCGACGGTCGGGAGCTCGGTCACCAACTCTGGGATGAGCTCGAGGGTGAAACCATCAATCTCCTGTACGCCGGCCCAATAGGCCTGACCTACACGATTGACAATGGCGTTGTCACCACCGGGGACTGCCCAGTTGAGGGTCGGGGGCTCCTGATCATCAGCAACCACGACCTCGCCACCGTACTGCTTGCCGGGGTCGGCTGTAGTGGTGGTCTCGGGTGGTGCTTCAGTGGTTTCTGGAGCTGCTGTTGTTGTTTCTTCTGCTGCTGCTGTGGTTGGTGCTGCTGTTGTATCTCCACCATCGTCCGAATCGCCGCACGCGGCAGCGACTAGAGCGAAAGCGAGAAGGGCAGCGAACCACAACACCTTGCGGCTACGCCACAATCGATTCAAGGTGTTGCCTCCTTGGTATTCCGTGTTAGGAACTGTTGAAATCAGCGTCTAGCGCCAAAGCCACGTAAGAGCGACAGTGGTAACCGCGAACGCCGTAGAAACGGCGACCGTGATCCGGTCGAGATTGCGCTCGACCACGTTGGAGCTGGAATAGCTTCCACTCATACCACCGCCACCGAACATGTCGGAAACGCCTCCACCCCGACCTGCGTGAAGCAGGATCAGGAAGATGAGGCCTAGCGACACGAGCGCGTGAAGCGCAGCGACAACTGATGCCAAGAGTTTCCCTTTCTCACACGGGGCCCGCAAACACGGGTCCGTCAAGCGCGCAGTATGGAGCCTTCTTGATAGAAGATCAAGTCACGACCAGGCAGATTCTACCAAAGTGCGATGTCAGCCCAACGGGATATTGGCTTTGCACCCCAAACACTTGTTGTGCTTTTCCGACCGCAACTGGACCTGGGCATCTAGCCCGCTTGCTTTGCCACCGCTTCGGCAGCCGCAGCTGCGGCCTCAGCATCACCGAGATACCGGCTCGACAACGGTCGAAGGTCCTCGTCCAATTCGTAGAGGAGAGGTATGCCGGTCGGGATGTTGAGGCTCGTGATGTCCTCTTCCGAGATGCCGTCGAGGTGCATCACCAACGCTCGCAACGAGTTGCCGTGCGCGGCGACAACGACCTGCTTGCCCGCACGAAGATCAGGCACGATGGCATCGTGCCAATACGGCAGCATGCGATCGACAACGTCTTCGAGACACTCGGTCGCTGGCAGCAGATCCGGTGGCATCCACGAGTAGCGGGGATCGTTCCCGGGATGCCGCTCGTCCATCGGGTCGAGGGCCGGCGGTGGGGTCGAGTAGGACCGGCGCCAAACGTGCACCTGCTCCTTGCCGTGCTCTTCCGAAGTCTGCTTCTTGTTGAGACCCTGGAGCGCTCCGTAGTGGCGTTCGTTGAGACGCCAATGCTTGACCACAGGGATCCACACCTGCTCCATCTCGTCCAACGCCAAGTGCAACGTGTTGATGGCACGCTCTAACAACGAGGTGTGGGCGATGTCGAAAGCCAGGCCCTCTTCCTTCATGATCTGGCCGGCCATCTTCGCTTCCTCGACACCCTTGGGGGAGAGTGACACGTCGGTCCAACCGGTGAAAATGTTCTCGAGATTCCAGGTCGATTGACCGTGGCGGAGGAGTACTAGTTGTGACATTGATCTGCTCCTAGTGATGATCCTTAGAAGCTAGCGCACGATGCGCCGCGATCACAGATCCAGACGTCGCCAAGTCTCAATATTCCATGTGTGCCCCGCCTGCGTAGGATTCATGACAAAGCCGGCAACGGCATCGGCCCACACCGCCCCCACCACGCTCCGCGCAGCGATCGGGACAACTACGGCATTGTCGGCAAGGATCTGCTCGGCAACCGCGGCCAGACCCGCCGACTCTTCCGGGTCCACCGTTTCCCGAGCGACAGCAAGGACGTCGCGAAACCTAGCGACCGCGTCGTCCTGAACCGACGAGTCCGGCGTTCCCCATCTGTAGTGGTTGGTTCCATCCGGTGCTGGCGAGTCAGGGTCAAACAACTCGAGCGTGGTCAGAGAGCCCGCCGAGCCGGGGGTCGCCACCCATGCCCACCAGCCAACGTCCCACGTGCCGAGGTCAAGGGTTTCCCCAAAGAACAACCCGGAGTCCTCGAGCTGCAACTCGGTCTCGACACCGATGGCAGCCATCGCCGTCTTCATGTACTCCGCAATGCGCGGCCGCTCGTCCGCGTTGCTTGTTGTCGAGAATACGACTCGGGGAGGTTGAGCCCCACAATCCCGGCCGGCCACGGTGCACGCTTCCGCAAGAAGGGTCTCCGCACGATCGATCTCGTATCCATATTGCTCCCACGGGCCATCGGTGCGTCCCGGGTCGAGGATCGACGTGATGGGCTGCCACCCGACCAGAGCTGCCATCACGTCCCTTTCCATCGCATAGGCGATGGCTTGCCGAAAGGCCGTGTATTGGTTCAACGAATCCTCATTGCGGTTCGCGGGACCAAACTGAAAGTTGAGGTGCTCCCAGACCGGGCCCGCCCGTACCTGGACTTCGACACCCGCCGACTCGAGATCGCGTAGCCGCTCGATCGTGTCCAATGCCGGAGGCGGCTGGATCACGTCCACCTCGCGCTGCGTGAAGGAATAGATGATCGACTCGGTTTCAGGAATGAAACGGAATACGACGCTGTCAAGGTACGGCAACTGGTCGCCCGTCTCGGCGTCCTGTTTCCAGTAGTTCTCGTTCCGGACGAGACGTACGTGGTCCCCGCTCTGCCATTCCTCGAAGACGAAGGGGCCCGCGGCCGGCCACATCTTGTCATTCCAGTCCTTGTTGAAGTCAGTGCCGGCAACAGCATGCTTTGGCACGACAACAGGGAACAGCATCTCGAAGCCAACCGTCGGTCGTGCGATCGTGAACTCAAATGTCTTGGGTCCTGCCTCCCAATCCACGATGTCGGTATAGGTGGCGGTGTCACCGACATAGGCAGGATCGAGAATCAGACCCAGCGTGAACTCGAAGTCGGCCCCAGTGATCGGAACGCCATCGCTCCAGGTTGCCCCGTCCCGAATCTGGTATCGCACGGTTTGCGAGCCGTCTTCGTTCACGACGACTCCCCCGTTGCCAGCCGACGGCAAGTCCGCAAGCAACTCCGGAATCAGGTCGAGAGTGGTGCCATCGATTTCAAACGCACCGGCCAAGTGAGCCTGGCCGATGATGGAGACAATGAAGTTGTCGCCACCCTCGACGAGTGGGTTGAGGGTTGGCGGTTCCTGGTCATCGGCGATGACAACAGTGCCACCGTATGTGCGGGGCGCTTCCGTTGTTGTCGTCGCTGCGTCACTGGCCGTGGTGCTGTCGATCGTCGTCGTGGTGGCATCTGTAGCTGTGGGCAGGAGGACTGTCGAGGCGGTGCTATCGGCGCCATTCCCGCATGCAGACGCAATAAGTGAAGCCACGCACAGCGCAGCAAAGATACGTCGCATAGGCCTCCATTCGACACTCCCGAGCATACAGGACCACTCGGACCCGTCAGGCAGCCAAATCGATGTAGAGGCGTTGTCGTTGCCAGATCGGTGTGTGCAGGTCTGAAAGGGCAGTGCCGGACGAAATCGGATCTGCGGCTCGGGTTGCCATCCCCAGATGCCGGGCCCCGCTTTCCTTGATCGCACGGCTCACCGTGTACATCGCTCCGGCTTCGGCAGCCTTGGCATCGGCGGCATCGACGAGGAAATCCAGGGTGAGGCGGGCGGCAGCAATGTCGGTGATGACCCGAACATCGTCGATGAGTTCGGTGGCCGCGATGCGATTGCGGACGTCTTCAACATGCGCGTGAAATGCCACCAAGTCGCTTCCCCAGTCAACACGACGGGTCAGCCGGAATTCAAATACTGCCCTATACACAAGTCCATCTCTTCTCACGTCCATGCAGGAAGCCCCCAACCTGACATCTGCTACCCCCCGTAGCGTTGTTGCCACCCATCGTGGGCGATGATGCCGCTCAACGCAATGGCTATTCGTTTGCGGAAATCCGAACTAGTGACCCACCACCAATACAAGGAAGGTGCGGGCCAGAAGCCCGCACCTTCCTTTCCTCCACCACCTGATGGGGAGCTGCCAAAGCGGCAGCCAGCCTAGAGCCAGTACCTCACGATTGAGGCGAAGCTGTCGGGATCAAGGGCGGCACCCCCGACTAGGGCACCATCGATGTCTCGCTTGGCCATCAGACCGGCGATGTTGCCGGCCTTGACCGATCCGCCGTAGAGAATTCGGACCGAGTCGGCCGCCTCACCAAATTGCTCCGCAACTGTGTTCCTGACAAAGGTGCACATATCCCCTGCGTCATCTGCGCTGGCCGTCTTGCCGGTACCGATCGCCCAGATCGGCTCGTAGGCAATCACTATGCCGGCGACCTGATCGGCCGTGAGACCCTGTAGACCCAAGCGAACCTGGCTGCCGACCCGCTCTTCGGTGAGGCCCTGTTCCTTCTCCTCATCGGTTTCGCCACAGCACATGATCGGGATCATGTCCTCAGAAAGTATTGCCTTTACCTTCTTGTTCACGTCGTCATCAGACTCGCCAAAGATCTGGCGACGCTCAGAGTGACCGGCGATGACGTACGAGACAGAGAGCTTTGACAGCATCTGTGGGGAGACCTCGCCGGTGTACGCACCCTTCTCCTCGTAGAAGCAATGCTGCGCCCCCAGGTCGATCTGGAGGTGATCCGACTCGATCACCGTTTGCGCAGAACGAAGGGCGGTGAACGGTGGGCAGACCACGACATCAACTCGCTCATAGTCGGCCGGATCGAGTCGGTAGCTGAGTTTCTGCACCATCTGAATGGCATCGAGATGCGTCGAATGCATCTTCCAGTTGCCGGCGATGAGGTCCTTACGCATCGTTCCACCTCTCCAGGGCTGTGATACCCGGTAGTTCTTTTCCTTCTAATAGTTCGAGACCGGCACCGCCGCCGCTCGAGACATGAGTTATCTGATCTTCCCTGCCGAGCAACCGAATCGCGGCGACACTGTCGCCCCCACCGATGACGGTGAAGCCCTCGGTGTTGGCGAGAGCTTCGGCAACACCCGCGGTACCGCGGCGGAATGCTTCCCACTCGAAAACGCCCATCGGACCATTCCAGAAGACGCTCTTGGCATCGTCGACCGCCCGCTTGAACGCAACGATCGAATCCGGCCCGATATCGAGACCCATGGTGCCGTCGGGAATCTCAGCAACAGGGGTGACCGCGTAGTCGGCGTCTTCTGCAAACGAGGTAGCCACGACCACATCCGTCGGCAGCATGATCTTGTGCCCGAACTCGCCGGTCAGAAGCCCACCCACAACGTCGACCATCGAGTCCTCGACGAGCGAGTTGCCGATGGCATGGCCCTGAGCCTTCAGCAGCGTGAAGCACATTCCACCGCCGACGATCATCCTGTCAACTCGCGGAAGCAGGTGCTCCATAACGGCGAGCTTGTCCGACACCTTGGCCCCACCCAGAATCACTAGGTAGGGGCGTTCTGGATTGGACAGCAACGCAGATAGCGCGGTCACTTCCTTTTCAAGCAGGAGGCCGGCTGCTGCCGGAAGCCGCTCGGCGACTCCGACGGTTGTGGCATGGGCACGATGAGCGGTCCCAAAGGCGTCCAGCACGAACACGTCGGCAAGTTTGGCGAGCGCATCCGCAAGGGCGGGATCGTTCTTCTTCTCCCCCGGTTCGAACCGGGTGTTTTCAAGCAGGATGACGGTTCCGGCATCGGTGTCCGCGATCGCAGTCTCTGCAGACTCACCTGCGACTACATCGAGTTTCCAAACCGGGAACCCGCCGAGTTCGGAGAGCCGTGCGGCGACAGGGTCCATGCGCAGAGTCTCGTCGACGCCCTTGGGACGTCCCAGGTGACTACACACGACAACCTTGGCTCCCCGGGACAGGAGAGCCTGGATGGTGGGGAGGCTGGCTCCGATTCGGAAATCGTCAGCCACCTCCCCATTGTCCAGCGGTACGTTCAGGTCAGAACGTACAAGAACCGTTTTCCCTTCGACTCCTAGCGAGTCGAGCGATGGGAGGTTTTTCACAGTTGTGTCGATTCGTTCTCTTCAGCCAAGTCTGCCGACAAGATCAACGAGACGGCTGGAGTAGCCCCACTCGTTGTCATACCAACCGAGAACCTTGACCATATTGTCTCCTGGCACGATCGCCGCCGCGGCGTCGTAGATGCAGGAGGCGGGGTCACCAACGATGTCACTGGAAACGATCGGATCTTCGGTGTAGCGGAGGATGCCCTTGAGCGGACCATCGGCAGCGGCCTTGAAGACTGCGTTTACCTCGTCAAACGTGACATCCTTGCCAAGGGTGACGACGAGGTCCGTGATCGATCCGTCCGGAACCGGAACCCGCATCGCCATCGCCTGCATCTTCCCTTCAACGCTGGGCAGGACCTTGCCGATGGCCTTGGCGGCACCGGTGGCGGTCGGGATGATGTTGTCGGCGGCGTTCCGTGCCCGCCGCAGGTCCTTGTGCGGCATGTCGAGGATCGCTTGATCGTTCGTGTAGGCATGGACCGTGGTGAACATGCCGCGCTCGATGCCAAACGCATCGTCGAGGACCTTGGCCATCGGTGCGATGCAGTTGGTCGTGCATGAGGCGTTCGAGATGATCTTGTGCTGTGACGGATCGAGATCGCCGTCGTTGACTCCAAGCACCACCGAAATGTCGGCATCGCCTGACGGAGCTGAGATCAAAACGAACTCGGCACCGGCAGTGATGTGCTTGGAAGCTGCCTCGTGGCTGCGGAAGATCCCGGTCGACTCAATGACAACATCCACTCCAAGCTCGCCCCAAGGCAGGTTCTCAGGATCCCGCTCGGAGTAGACCTTGAAACGGTCGCCATCGACGATGAGGTCGCCATCGACAACTGCGACGTCACCCGGATAGGTCCCGTGGACGCTGTCGTACTTGAGGAGGTGTGCCAGCGTCTCAGCGTTGGTCAGGTCATTGACCGCTACCAGATCGATGTTGGCGTTGCTCTTTTTTGCCGCCCGGAAGAAGTTGCGGCCAATACGACCGAAACCGTTGATTGCTACCTTCATGAGGGTCCTTCACCTAGTGGGTATCAGATGAGACGCGCAAGAACGCCACCAAGGCGCACAGCATCGTGTCTCGGCACCGTCAACCGCTCGTCGACAAGATCGCCAGAGACCACGTCCACACCGTAAGTTGCCAATACCTCCTCGTCGACCACGACAGCCGTGAGAGGAGGCGGAAACGTCACTGACGTCTCGCTTGCGACGATAGCAGCAGGGGGCCTCATTCCACTCATTCCAATCAGTGCATCCAAGTGATCCGCACAGTCCATTCCCAGAGTCTCTCCGTCCTGGGTACTCACGTTGGCCACATAGATGAGCCGTGCGTCGGAACGATTGATTGCCTCGGTGATCCCTGGAACCAACAGAGTCGCGAGCAGGGAGGTGTAGAGGCTCCCCGGCCCCAACACAATCTGGTCGGCCAGCTCGATCGCGGCGATCGCTTCGGGGTTGGCCGTCGCACCGTGAGGCAGCAGGGTCATCTCCTCGACATGACCTCTACTCAGAGCCAATTCGACCTGGCCGTTCATCGTTACACCGTCCACTACTGCTTCAATATGGAGACGTTGCGCCGAAACCGGGATCACCGAACCAACCGTGCCGAGTAGCTTCTCGACAAAGCGAAGCGCGGCGGCGAAGTCACCCTCGAGATCAGCCAGCGAAGCGATGATCAGATTGCCCAGCGAATGTCCGCTGACATCGGCCCCGTCGAATCGATACTCGAACAGATCCCTCCATGTGGACTGTTCTGGAGTCAATGCGATAAGACACTTCCGGATGTCACCGGGAGGAGGAATCTCGAGATCAGGGGCAAGACGGCCCGAAGATCCCCCATCGTCGGCCACCGTTACGATCGCATCAATCCGACCGGCATAACGTTGGATCGCATGCAGTGCAGCCGCCAGACCGGTCCCGCCACCAACCGCCACCACATGTGGGCCTTGCCGTTCGGTCGAGAGTGCCTGCTCCAACGCCTCCGTCGAAGTGATACCGATGGGGCTATTCACGGGTCGCCGGCGTGTCGCGATGGCTCACCTTGGCGTCGAAGCCTTCAACACGAAGCAGTCTTCCAAGTTCATTGGCCAGAGCGACAGACCGATGCCGTCCCCCGGTGCACCCGATGCCGATGGTGAGGTATGCCTTTCCCTCTGCCTCATAGCGGGGTAGAAGGAAACGCAGCAGATCCATAGCCTTGTCCACGAACACAACCGCATCGTCCGCTTCGAGGACGTGATCGCGGACGGGATCATCGTGTCCGGTGAGGGGCCTGAGGTCGGGGATCCAGTGGGGGTTTGGCAGAAAACGAACGTCCAGCAGGACATCAACAACCCTTGGAGTACCACGCTTGAACCCGAACGATATGACGTCCACCCTGAGACGTCGCGTTTGATCAGGGCCTTCAAAGGCCTTGACGACACGGTCTCGCAGTTCGTGGACATTGAGATCGGTCGTATCGATAATCACATCGGCAAGACCGCGGATCTCCTCGAAGGCCACTCGCTCGGATGCGATCCGCTCGGCCAGGGTGCCCTCTCGGATCGGATGACTTCGCCTTGTCTCCTCGAAGCGACGTTCGATGGCGGTGTCGTCTGCATCCATGAACAAGACGGTGGTGCGGACTCCTCGCTGCAGCAGGCTCTTCAGCGCCTGGTCGAGCGCTTCGTAGGTGACCTCGCCGCGGGTGTCCACGACTACGGCGATACGTTCCCGCTTGCCTTCGGCTACGCCAACCTGGTCCACCAGAAACTTGATCATCTGGGTAGGAAGGTTGTCGACCACGAAGTAGCCCAAATCCTCCAACACCTTGGCGGCCTGGGAGCGACCCGCCCCCGACATGCCGGTGATGATGACGGCTCTCGACTGGCTCACAGTTATCTCCCTCCACCGACTCCGGTCAAGGTGGTCACCAACTGCCGGGCAACGGCCTCTGGAACCACCTCCGCGATCTCCTCGAACGTAGCTGCACGCAAGCGCTTCAGCGAGCCGAACCGGCGCATGAGCTGTTTCTTGCGTTTGGGACCAAGTCCGGAGACTGAGTCAAGTACCGAATCAATCATGCGTTTCCCGCGTAGATTGCGATGGTAGGTCACAGCAAACCGATGCGCTTCGTCGCGGACATTCTGCAGGAGGTAGAGCGCATCCTCGCCGCGTGGGATCAGCAACGGCTTGTCGGTATGCGGTTGATAGACCTCTTCCAGTCGCTTGGCGAGACCAACCACGGGAATGTCAAGCTCAAAGTCGTTGAGCACCTTCACCGCCCGGCCGAGTTGACCCGCCCCACCATCTATGACAACCAGCGACGGTGGATACGAGAACTTGCCACGATCCTCAACCGGAAGGTCCAGGTCTGCCACGTACGCCCCGAACCTTCTCCGCAGCACCTCCTCCATTGCGGCAAAGTCGTCCTGTCCGGTCAGCGTTCGGATCTTGAAGCGGCGGTACTCCGACTTCTTGGGAAGCCCATCTTCAAAGACGACCATCGAACCAACGGTGTCCGTTCCCTGGATGGTCGAGATGTCGTAGCACTCGATGCGCAACGGTGCCTTCTCCATACCCAGGTGATCCTGCAAGCTGCGCAGTGCTTTGGCTCGTGCGTTGTGATCGGAGGCCCGCTTCATTCTGTGCCGTGCGAATTCCTCCCTGGCATTGGCGCCGGCGGTCTCGAGAAGGCGTCGTTTGGCGCCACGCTGCGGGACCCGCAGTTCGACCTTCGCCCCCCGCCGGATCGCCAGCCACTCCTTCCAGATCTCTGGATCGACGGGCAGCTCAGGAACCGCGATGAGCCGCGGTGGCACTTCTCCTCCGTACATCTGGCGCAGAACGATCCCGATGAGCTCGGCAGCTGTCACATCTTCGACCTTGTCGATGACGGAGGTTCGCCGCCCGGTGAGACGACCCCTGGTCACGTTAAAGATGACAACTGCCGCTTCAAGGTCGTCCTCCTCGATCGCCACCAGATCGAAAGTCTCCTGGCGATCGGAAACGAGTTCCTGACGTTGCAGTGCCTTCTCGACAGAAGCGAGCTGGTCACGCAACCGGGCGGCATGCTCATACTCTTGCCGATCAGCGGCGGCCTGCATCTCGCCACGCAACTGAGCGGTCAGATCCGCTCGATCTCCGTCGAGGAACGCAGCGAGACCATCGACATCGCGCATGTAGTCGTCCATCTCAACCTCGTCGACACACGGCCCCGAACATCGCTCGATATGAAACAGAAGACACGGTCGCCCCAACGAGGCGTGACTCTTGAGTTTCGTATCAGTGCAGGAACGGATGGGAAATGTGCGGAGCAGTAAGTCACGGGTTTGACGAATCGCATACGCATGGGCAAACGGGCCGAAGTACTGAATCCCTTTGCGCCGCTTGCCCCGCATCACCATGATCCGCGGCCATTCCTGCTGACGGGTAATGGCGAGATACGGAAAGCTCTTGTCGTCGCGCAACTTGATGTTGAACCGTGGCTGGTGTTTCTGGACGAGGGTGTACTCGAGCATCAGAGCGTCGACCTCGGAATCGGTGACAATCCAATCGACGCTCTCAGCCTCGGCCACCATGAGCCGGGTTCGGTCCAGGAGATCTTCACTGAAGTAGTTGGCGAGGCGCTTGCGCAACGACTTGGCCTTGCCGATGTAGAGGACACGACCATCGGGCCCGTGGAACAGGTAGACCCCGGGCCCGTCAGGAATGGTCGATGCTGGTGGTCGTTGCATCATGCGCAGATGCTACGACAGATGGCCTACACGTTCTGCCGTGCTGGTCGGCACAGCAGAACGTGTCTTTGCTAGCAGTCGCGTCTTACGACGCTTCGGCTAGTGAAAGACGCCGACCGGCGTCAAGAACATAATCGAGATTCGTGATGTTGCTGATGTCGATCGAAGCATGCTCGCGAATCCGATGGAGATCGTCAATCGTCATCCACTCCGGTGGCGTCTCGTAGACATCAAGTTCTGGCAATTCGGCTACAACCTCAGCGGGCGTTTCTGCCTTGACAAAAGCCCAGGCCGCTCCGCTTCCGTACTCGTATGCGACGTAGAAACCGTCCATAAATCCTCCATGGTCAACACGTACTCATCGACGAAACACCCGACCACCTTGAGTGTTCATCCAGCGCACTCCCAGTAGTCGCGGTATTTGCTCTTGACCAACATATCCAGGTTCGGTTGCTATCGCGGCTTTGCTGAGACCAACCTCAACAAATCGTTCCAATACCCAACCGGCCTCCGCGGCGGCGTTGAGGATGTCCGCCAGCGGTCGGTGATAGAACGTTACGGCCGCTCCGTCGGTCTGCAACGAGCAAGCCGCCGCTTCGAAGTAGTTGCCCCATCTCCACAACACTTCGCCGTCATTCGGATCGAGCAACGGCCCTGCACCCTCGGCAGTAAAAGCGGGATGATTCATCACGAGCACCAACGCTCCTCCATCACGAACGATGCGGCTCGCACTCGCAAAGATCCGCTCATCAGCAAGGTGTTCGAAAACCAGCACGGCATAGGCGAGGTCGATAGCGCCGTCGCGAACCCAGCCAAGATCGGGCAATGCAGACCGCACAACCGGGCCGGCCGACTTAGCTCGAGCCAAGAGCTGCGGCGAGATATCACAGCCGACCACAGGGTTGGCGATGGCCCGCATTGCCTGACCCTCTCCACACCCCAGATCCAGCAGAAGCTCGCTCTGGGCTCCGATGAGATCGATAGCGAGGGGCAACACATCCAATTTGTAGATGGGGTCGTCGGCGATCTCTTCCAACCACCAGTCGGCGTGATCGATCCACTCCCTCGTCATGGTGCGGCGACGAGAACGTCCCTCAAGAACTTGCCGGTGTACGACTCCGGCACGGCGACCACATCCTCGGGAGTGCCGACTGCAACAAGGCGGCCCCCATCTTCTCCGCCCTCGGGACCAAGATCGATGATCCAGTCGGCAGTCTTGATGACGTCCAGATTGTGTTCTATCACGACAACTGTATTCCCGGCGTCGACCAGACGATGGAGCACTCCGAGCAGCTTGCGCACATCCTCGAAATGAAGACCAGTCGTCGGCTCGTCGAGTATGTAGAAGGTGCGTCCTGTCGATCGTTTCCCCAGCTCGGACGCAAGCTTGACCCGCTGCGCCTCGCCTCCAGACAGCGTTGGTGCCGGCTGACCCAACCTGACGTAGCCGAGTCCCACGTCGTAGAGAGTCTCGAGAACCCTGGCGATCCGCGGCTGGTTCTCAAAAAAGTGCAGAGCTTCTTCGACAGACATGGCGAGCACATCAGCGATCGAGTGGCCTTTGAACGAAATCTGCAGGGTGTCGCGGTTGTAGCGTTTCCCCTTACACACCTCGCAGGGGATGTACACGTCCGGAAGGAAGTGCATCTCAATGCGGATCGTGCCATCTCCCTTGCAGGTTTCACAGCGACCGCCGGCGACATTGAATGAGAAACGACCCGGCTTGTAGCCCCGCATCTTGGCATCGGTAGTTGCGGCGAACAGCTCGCGAATCGCACCAAAGACCTTTGTGTAGGTTGCCGCGTTCGAACGCGGCGTCCGGCCTATCGGAGACTGATCAATGTTGATGACCTTGTCGATCTGATCGGCGCCGACCAAACGACGGTGCCGTCCCGGTTGCGCATGGGAACCGTGCAGCTCGTGATGTAGGCCCTTCGAAAGAATCTCCTGAACCAACGACGACTTCCCGCTGCCGGAAACGCCGGTCACTGCCGTAAGCTTCCCCAAAGGAAACTCGATCGACACATCGCTGAGATTGTTCTCGGCAGCACCCTGGACTTCGATCGCACCGCCGTTGCCGATTCTTCGAATCTCGGGAACAGCGATGCTCCGCCTTCCGGCGAGATAGTCGCCGGTTATGGACTTTGACGACTTCATGATGTCCTTCAGAGCCCCTTCAGCAACGATCTTGCCACCATGAGCTCCGGCTCCGGGGCCGATATCGACGATGTGGTCGGCGATGCGAATGGTCTCCTCATCGTGCTCAACCACGATGAGCGTGTTGCCGAGGTCGCGGAGCCGGATCAGGGTTTCGATGAGACGTTGATTGTCACGCTGGTGCAGACCGATCGAGGGCTCATCAAGGATGTAGAGCACCCCGACCAGCCCGGATCCGATCTGGGTTGCCAGTCGGATGCGTTGCGCTTCTCCCCCGGCCAGCGTTGCCGCGGACCGCATCAACGTCAGATAGTCGAGCCCGACGTCGACAAGGAACGAGAGCCGAGCCTCGACCTCCTTGACTACCAACCGGGCGATCTGCAGATCACGCTCGCTTAGCTCCAATTCGCGCAGCCATTCGACAGCACGTCGTAGCGACAATGTCGACAACTCAAAGATGTTCTTGCTGGCAACGGTCACCGAAAGCGACACCGGGTTGAGCCGTCCCCCACCGCATTCGACGCACGGAACTTCGCGCATGAACTGCCGATATTGCTCACGGGCACCGTCGGACTCAGCGTCGCGATAGCGACGTTGCAGCCATGGCACTACGCCCTCGTAGGTTGTCTCGTAACGGCGCTGTCGGCCAAAACGATTTTGATAGGTGACGGTGTAGGGCTTGCCCCCGCCACCGTTGATGAGCAGATTCTGATGTTTCTTCGACAGCTTGCGGAAGGGTCGATCGATATCGATGCCTTCCTCTTCTGCAACGGAAGCGAGTAGCCGCTGGAAGTAGCGCATGCGATGACGCCCCGCCCATGGAGCCATCACCCCCTCCGCGATGCTCTTGTCGTGCTGCGGGATAGCGAGATCGGCATCGACCTGATACCTGGTTCCAATGCCGCTGCACGATGTGCACGCTCCGTATGGGCTGTTGAATGAGAAGTTACGAGGCTGAAGCTCCTCGAACGAGAGGCCGCATTCGGGACAGGCAAAGTGTTGGCTGAACGTGAGAGTGGGACCGTCGATGATGTCGATGAGTGCCACACCCTCTGCGAGGGAGAGCGCGGTCTCCAACGAGTCGGTTAGCCGCTGCTCGATTCCTGCTTTGCGAACCAACCGATCGACCACAACTTCGATGGTGTGCTGGAAGTAGCGATCAAGTTTGATGTCGTCAGTGAGATCGCGGACCTCGCCGTCGATCCGGGCCCGGCTGAAACCATCCTTCATCAGATCGGCCAGCAGGGATTCGTATTCACCCTTGCGCCCCTGGACGACCGGAGCCAGGACCTGGAATCGTGAGCCTTCCTCGAGATCGAGAATCTGGTCAACTATTTGCTGCGGTGTCTGCCTGGCCACGACGGAGCCGTCGTTGGGACAATGGGGAACGCCGATACGGGCGTACATCAAACGCAGGTAGTCATGGATCTCGGTAACCGTCCCGACAGTGGAGCGGGGGTTTCTGCTTGCCGTCTTCTGGTCGATTGAAATGGCTGGTGAAAGCCCTTCGATGAAGTCAACGTCAGGCTTGTCCATCTGCCCGAGAAACTGTCTGGCGTACGCCGAGAGGCTCTCAACATATCGGCGCTGGCCCTCGGCATAGATGGTGTCGAATGCCAGGGACGATTTGCCCGAGCCGGAGATGCCGGTGAAGACAATCAACTGATCGCGCGGCAACTCCAAATCCACGTTGGCGAGATTGTGCTCGCGAGCACCCTTTACGATGATTTTTTCGATACCCACGGGTGCGCCGTCCTCCGCCTCTGTTCGCTGCGCGACCGTCGGCGATTGTAGTTGGGGGGTGTGACACGAAACGTCGGGGATGTCACCGAGCGTTCAGCGTTGGCCGGCGCCCGATCCAGCCAGCGCACGACATTCGTGTGCATGACACAGCAGCAGCGCCACGGCGATCCATGCCAGCGGACCCAGTGGCGACCAACCCAACGTACTGGTCGCCAGCTGCGTCCAAGATAGGGCTAGGGCACCGCCAACCAATACCACGGTGCGGGATCCAGGAGCCAACAACAAGACAACAAGGCCGAAGAGCAGAAGACCGGTGTCGTAATACAGGGTTTGCGGGGCAACCACCACCACCGCTGCCGCGGCCAACGCCCATCTCCCCAACGCATTCTCGTTGGGATGCTTCCACCAGTAGAAGGCAACAAGAGCACCGACAAGTGCAGCGAGTGAGTATCCAAGCAGCCAGGCGGCGGGTGACCCCGGACCGAGAGCATTCTCCAAGAACCCGGCAAAGGAAACGAAGTTGGCTCCATTTGCGTCCAGATTCAGGTCGCGGAATGCTCCCGCTTGCGTCCACCAGTCCCCGACCCACTCGCCTCCCATCAACAGCGTCGAAACCGCATAGAGCACTGCGGCGCCGGCTCCCCACCCGGCCAGCATCCGCCATCTCCTGCCGACAATCAGCAAAGGGAAGATAACCAACCCGAACTGTGGTTTGAACAGGAGCAGAGCGGCCGCAACGCCGGCGAGCACCGGTTTGTCATCGTGGTCCAGCCGCAGCGCTACCGCAAAGAGCAGCATGCTGATCGTCGTGTTCTGGCCACCGGGCACCGCCCGCAGGACCGGGTAGAAGGCCAAAGCCACCA
>JAAETI010000934.1 GCA_024228555.1 bacterium
CCATCCATGCGGATTGTCTCGCCGTTCATGTACGAATGGGTGATCAGCAGGTGGGCGAGATCGGCATACTCAGCCGTGGTGCCGAGACGCTTGGGGAACAGCACCTGCTGCCCGAGCGACTCCTTCGCAGCCTCAGGGAGACCGGCCAGCATCGGGGTGTCCATGATGCCAGGGGCAATGGTGTTGACCCTGACCCCGATCGAAGAAAGGTCTCTAGCGACGGGAAGTGTCATCCCAACGATGCCCCCCTTTGACGCCGAGTACGCGGCCTGTCCGACCTGGCCATCAAATGCTGCAACGGACGCAGTGTTGACGATGGCACCGCGCTCGTCGTTATCCAGAGGTTCTGTCCTAGCCATGGCGGCGGCGGCGAGCCGGATGCAGTTGAACGAGCCGATCAGGTTGATGGCAATCACCTTGTCGAATTGGCGCAGACCATGGGGCTCGCCGTCACGATTGATGGTGCGCGCCGGTGGTGCAATCCCTGCACAGTTCACCAGGATGCGGAGTGGGCCCATCTCGACGGCAGCGTCGATCGCAGCTTGCGCCTGATCTTCGTCGGTGACGTCGGCGTGAACGTAGGCTCCCCCGACCTGGTCAGCGACCGCATCGCCAAGGTCGTCCTGGAGGTCCACGAGAACCACTTTGACACCTTCGGCAGCCAGCCGCCGAGCCGTCGCCGCCCCCAATCCAGAAGCTCCGCCAGTTATGACCGCCGCGGTACCTGCGATCTGCATGCTCTCCTCCGGGGTTGCTCCC
>JAAETI010000935.1 GCA_024228555.1 bacterium
GGCCGTGTGGAGTAAGCAGTGATGTCGGAGCGAGGGGATGGGGAACGGACGACGACGACATGGCGACGCAAGAGCAGCAGCAACACGCGGGATTGAGGAGCACGTACCTGGAACATGAAATTCATGTCCGTCACCGAGCTCACGTCCCAATCACCGATGGGCTGATTGAAGGCCTCGGCAAACTACATCGCAGCGAGGGACGGGCGGCCGTGTGGAGTGAGCAGCGATCTCGGAGCGAGGGGATGAGGGACGGGTGGCGACGACGATATGGCGACGCAAGAGCAGCAGCAACACGCGGGATGGAGGAACACGTACCCCGAACATGTCAGCCATGTTCGTCACCGAGCTCACGTCCCAGCTCGACAGGTCTGGGTTGAACGTTGTAAAGTCCGAAACCTTCGAGCCACCATTGGCATCACCGAACAGCTCAGACAGGTTCGTCACACCCGTCGTGCACGACCTGGCGAGCTCAACTTCGTCCGTGGGAGTGGCAGTAACCAACGCATCCAGAGCAGCCCGATCGCGCTTGGTGTAGGTGACGCCGTCGACGACGCCAGTGTCCCCCACGGCGGCCGCTGGGCAGAGCACGGTGACGCCGTTGTCGGCGAGGTAAAACAACTACAGAGGTGGCCAATCATTGTCAGGTGAGATTCGAGCCGTGGGGTGCTCGCGCATAGTGCACCAGAGAAATAGCCACGCACCGGCAAGGTGTACTGGACAGGAGCGGAGCAGACACTGTCCACGGAGTTCACCGCAATCACCCAACACTTGTATTCATCGCCGTCGGTCAGGCCAGTCAGCGTGCCCGCCTGGGCTCCACGAGCGATGCCCGTCTCCTGAACGGTGCCGTTGGTGCTCAGGCAATCCGTGACCGAGACGTCGTCCGTACACTTGATCGTGTACGTTTCCTCGGGGATTCCAGCGGTGCCGTCGGTCCATGTGAACGAAATCTCCCCAGATGCCGTGGAATCAGGAGCAACATTGGTCGGAGCTCCTGCGGGCTTTGTGCCCACAAAGGCAGTCTCGAGGCCGATACACTTTGCAGCATATCCAAACTCGCCCTCGACCTCGATGAAGCACTGGACAACGTCGCCCTCCACGGCGCCGGCAAACGTGAATGTCTCGTCAACGGTTGAGGGCAACGCAGCCTTCTCGAGCTCGCCCGAGGCGGTGAAGCCTTGCCCAGCGTCAGGGTAGGTGGCACACGTCCACTGGTCTCCGGAGAAGCAGGACACGGTGTAGCTCGACGTCGTCGCAGACGGTCCCGTCCTCCAAGAAACCGTCACCTCCGACTCGACCGTGGCCGAGTTTGCCTCGATGGCGGGCTTCTGGACGGCCAACAGCAGGCGATCCGGATCCTCCTGCTTGACTGCAATGCGGACGGACGATTGGTCGATGGATCGATGGATCGATGGATCGACAGTGAGCGTGTGGTCTCGAGAGGTGGTCGCGACCGGCCCCTCGGCCGGTCGAAATTCGCGATTGTTCGACAGTACGAGGCACCGCAAAGAGTCCCGTCCCCGCGACCCCTGACGCAGTCAAAAGCATCCATATATCAAACATAGACTATGGGAAACTGCGCAGGGGACGGGGAGGCGGAAACGGGCCAGCGGGAACCAACGTCTTCCATCGTTGTGGATCGCGGACCGAGTGCTCGACAACGTACGAGAGCGGGCCATGGCGCCCGTGGCGAAGGTCGCCAGAGTGATTGTTTTCATGAACATCGTGAATACGACGATATTTGTTGCACAAATATTTGTTTTACGAATTTAACACACTAACGAAATGGATGGTTCAATTGATCTCGGTAAAGTCTCTCTCGGGAAAGTGTCATGCAACGCTATGCAGACTCGTCCAATTACTCAATAGGAGCAGGAGCAGGAGCAGGAGCAGGAGCAGGAGAAGGAGCAGGTGCCTCGAAGGTGGCCTCGCCAGCCTCCTTGCACCTCTCGTGGCCATACTCGCCCTCAACCTGGATGAAGCACTGCACAATTTCGCCATCAGAACCGTCGTAGCTGAGCACCTCAGTGTACTCGTCCTTCAGGAGCGTCTTGTCGTAGTCGCCCTCGGCAACGGCAACCCTCGACAACTCGTTGTCCTCAAGGTTCTTGCAGGTGATCGGGTCAGCTCCGAGCAGGATGCTGCTTGGTCCCTGTATTGCACGGGCCACGCGATCACCTCCCGCAGCGAGTCCAGGACGTCGTCCATGCCCTCCAGCTTCGTCCCGCTCCCCGTGGGTCGCCCGCAACCCGTGGGCCCGTCGTCGGCCGGGTTTCTCCCCGCCGAGCGGCCGCCGCAGCGCGTCGCGCGCTCGCCTACGACAGACAACTTTCGGAAATCATCTTCCAGACCCGATGTCGACGCACCGCCGTCCAAAGCGGTCGCACCGGCCATGCCGTGTACGTTGCGTGAATTCGAATGTCGGTACCAGCGGCGACCGTTCGGCTATATCTTGCGAATGGAAGCTTCTGGAAGGACCCAGGACATCAGAGAGTCCATCAATCGCTTGCGCTCCGGTGTCTCCTCAACGCCCGTGACCTCGAACATCTCCCCGCGAGATTCCACGCATACGTAACCTACCAGGCAATAGGGGGGCACACGACTCGACGGCGTGGTCGTGTTGTAGGTAATTCGCGGCATTCAGAATGCGAAGGAGGTCGCGGACGCCATGGGATCCTAACCTGAGGTCGTACACGCGCGCAATGTGTCGGTGCACTGAAAAAGTTCAACACCAGAGTGGTCTTGGTCGCTGGTTCGAGAATCCGTCACCCACGCACGATGCAGCACACGGCACGATCTATGCCGTCACATAGGCTCCCTGGCCAGTCCATGGTCGGTGCGCCCCGTCGTCGGCTCATCGGACTTGATGCTGGCCACCTTGAGCACGTCCTCCGCGTCTGGAAGAGGGCGCGACCCCTTCGTTCCCGTCGGTCGTGAGTGTCGGTCGCGAGTGTCGGTCGCGAGTGTCGGTCGCGAGTGTCGGTCGTGAGTGTCTGTCATGCCCAAGGGTTTTTCTCCACCACAGGATCCGAGACGGCGATATGGACGCCGTCGTGGTGGTGGGGGTCATGATGAGATTTGCCGCGAGTCAACCGACGCACCGGCACCGGCACCGTCACTCACCGCGCTCGGCGTCGGCAGCAGCACGGCGTCGATCAGGTACACCACGCCGTTGCCCGGCGTCGATCGATCGACCGGACAGGACGTCGTGTTCGAGTTCCCTGTCCAGGAGTAAATCATCATCCAAGTTATTTATTGTCGTATGCGGAGGAATAGAAGGGAGGTTGAGATACGGACGTGATGGGGTGTCTCTGGCGGCTGGTCGTGGGGGTGGTCGTATTAGGAGCTCGACGGGGACGGGTTTCCTGGTAGGGCTGTGTGCTGGTTGTCTATTTAAAAAAAGGCCGGCTCTTCCTCCTCAGAGCAACCACATGTACCCTCCATGGAATATTGAAACTCGGGGTCGATGAAGTCAGACCCGTGTGCATATGCAGATGGTTGAAATTCGTCTCTCTCTCTCTCTCTCTCTCGGTAAATAAAGTCGCTACTTCGTCGTTGGTATCGCTGCCTAAGTAAAGTCGCTACATCGTCGTCGTCATCGCTACCTCGTGCCCTGACGGGCCCCCCGTTTAATACGGGGTGCCACAGGTCAGTGGAAAGTTGGGATTCGGCGGCGACGTCGCAGCCAAGCCCGAAGCGTTCGAGAAACTATCGCAGTCGGTGACGGCTGTCACATCCCACCCACTGATGTCCTGATTGAAGGCAAAGGCAAGCTACATCGCAGCGAGGGACGGGCGGCCGTGTGGAGTGAGCGGCGATCTCGGAGCGAGAGGATGAGGGACGGGCGACGACGACATGGCGACGCAAGAGCAGCAGCAACACGCGGGGTGGAGGAACACGTACAGCGAACATGTCATCCATGTTCGTCACCGAGCTCACGTCCCATGCACCAATGGGCTGATTGAAGGCCTGGGCATTCTACAGCGCAGCGAGGGACGGGCGGCCATGTGGAGTGAGCAGTGATGTCGGAGCGAGGGGATAGGGATGGGGGACGAGGACGACACAGCAACGCAAGAGCAGCAACACGCGAGGCGGAGGAACACGTACAGCAAACATGTCAGTCATGTTCGTCACCGAGCTCACGTCCCAGCTCGACAGGTCTGGGTTGAACGTTGTAGGGTCCGAATGCCTCGAGCCACCATTGGCCTCACCGAACAGCTCAGACAGGTCCGTCACACCCGTCGTGCACGACCTGGCGAGCTCAACTTCGTCCGTGGGAGAGGCAGTAACCAACGCATTCAGAGCAGCCCGATCGCGCTTGGTGTACGTGACGCCGTCGACGACGCCAGTGTCCCCCACGGCGGCCGCTGGGCAGAGCACGGTGACACCATTGGTCGCCCGATAAAACGTCTGCATCATGACGGGTATCGGTGATTCAGTAAAATCCACTTCGTGACGCCGTTCGAATGTCCGAAAGCAAAAACGTACTGGGGTTGTTACGGAGCCGGCCGCCTGACACTTGGACACAGCACCGACGGGGCCTCCGCCGACCGTGACAAAGCAGTCGACAGACGTACCGTCCGACAGCTGCAATGCGCCTCCCGAACGAGCACCAGTAAGACGAGCACCAGTAAGACGAGCACCAGTAAGACGAGCGGCGCGGGACCTAAACGGCCTTGGCACAGCAGCAAGTCCGATAGCAACGCCAGCAAACACACGAAAGACCTCCCTGCGAGCAGGACGAGGGTCGCTGTCGCCTGAAATCAGCCACGCACCGCGAAGGAAGTTTCAACCTCCGAGTACTCGCGAGGGAGCTCGCCGCTCGTGGTGTCAGTTGGCTGCGCGTTGCCCGCCAGGATATCGCCACAATCGACATTGTCAGCTTGATCGTAGCATGCAATCGTGTAGTCGAACTTGAAGCCATTAGGGCCCGTTTTGAACCCGACGGTCACCTGGGCAAGCAATTTCGGCAGGCAGACGCTGGCAAGTGAGACATATCGGTGACGAGAGCCGGGGCAAACGAGCTCCCAACGCATACCTCACCAACCGAAGCTTCGGTGGTAGGCTTCTGGATGGCCAGGAGCAATCGCTCGTCGCTTGACGCCTTCGAGGATCCTGCGCGGAAGTTGATACACGTATATAGGCGTGCGAGTGAGCCGGATGAACCGTCGAAGAACGAGAGCAGCAGCACCGAACAATTCTTGTAACGACCGTCGTGCGCAAAATCGTTGCACGGGAAAACGGGCCGTGTCACCCACCGCGGAACAGCATATCCCCTATTGGATGTAGTCAAGGTGATACGGAGCTGCGCACGGCCAGACGTACCCTGGGAGCGGACGAGGCCGCTCATCAACGAAGGAGCCGCGATTGCGGTCATGAGCCCCGCGCGGCGCAACGAGCGCCTGTTCTTCACGTTGAAGTTGAGCATGATGGTAGTTGAAGATGGTAGTCGAAGATGGTAGTTGGTAAGCGTGTCGAATGACAGAGTCGGAAATAGAATGGATCTGATCTCATGGCCGTTGTGGAAACAGTCCATTTCGGAATCTCCGTTTCGATCGCCCGAATCACCGTGGGCGTTCGATCGCCCGAGGCGGCCATTCAAATCAGCTCGTCGATCATGGGCGAGATGATCACCCGATGCTTCACCGTGAACATGGGGTACACGCAGATGTTGCACTCGTTGCCCGCCTGGTCTCCAGAAATCTCCAGAAATATTTATATGTTCCCCCCTCCCCCCTTAATTCTGGCGCCAGAGGTACACGGTCACTTTGGGATCAAGTAGGAGCGGCCTTAAACACATATTGTTAAACCTAGACCAGCTTCAGCAGCGCCAGGCAGCCCTCGCTGTTTCCCACCAGCAGGCTCCGCCCGCCACGCGCCCAGCACACCGAGCTTGTGAACGCCCTCGAGGTCGATCCCCCGCCTCTCTCCCCCTTTTCTTTCATTCTTCGTCCTTCTTTCTGCCCCCACCGGCAAACGGAGAAGGGAAACTTGTGTTAGTACACCACCACCGAGTTGTCCTCTGA
>JAAETI010000936.1 GCA_024228555.1 bacterium
AACATGACATCGGCTATCGGAAGACCACCTTCGAGGGCACGCGAACGGTACGGATCTACAACCTGTTGGCGATGCATCGCGTCTTCGAGCGGATCCCGGTCTCACCGTTGGTGCTGCCGATCATGGAGCAGGTCCTGGACGCCGAGTTGCAGCTGTCATCGTTGTCGGCGATCTGTCTCGGTCCAGGCCAGGAGACGCAGCCTCTGCACGCCGACACCAACATGATCCCATTGCCTCGTCCCCATGTGCCGATCGCCATGAACTCGATGTGGGCCCTGAGCGACTTCACCGAGGCGAACGGGGCAACCCGCATCGTGCCCGGCAGTCACCGTTTCGATCATGACCCCGACTACCACTCGACTTATGAAACGGAGTGCGCCGAGATGCCGGCCGGTTCCATCTTGGTGTGGCACAGCACACTGTGGCATGGGGGTGGAGTCAACACCACCGAGCAGAGGCGCAACGGCATTGCCTGTTACTACTGCGCGGGTTGGATCAGACAGCAGGAGAATCAGCAACTCGGCGTGCCGTGGGACCGCCTGAAGGG
>JAAETI010000937.1 GCA_024228555.1 bacterium
AAACATCGGTCCATTTTCGGCGCTCCTAGTTGCTGCGGTTGCCACGCCGCCACACGACTCGACGTTGGCGTCGCGAATGAGCTCCGCAAAGTAGCCGAGCCCTGCGAGCGCCCGTCCCATAGGTTCATCGCTGAGGGCACCCGTTGCATCCAGGCCCTCGCCCAGCTTGGTGATGACCTCATGACGCTCGGTCGTCGCCAGCCGGAACTCTCCCTGTTCGGCCACAACATCAGCTACCAACAGACGAACCGTGTTTGTCCCAATGTCGACAGCGGCAACCTTCATCGCGGTTCTACCCAATCGGGGTTCCTCGCGACGGAGTGGTCGGCAGCAGCGACACAGGGCATGGCACAGTTGAGAGGCTCGATCGAAGCAGCTGTGTCGGCCCCGACCGGGTTGGCATTCCCCGCAGCATGGTCGGCGTAGTGGGCGTGAAGACACTTCACCCCGAGCCGGGTTCCGCCAACCCCACCAGACGGGCGGTGGGCCGGTGCATCACCGTCGATGAGGGCATCACGTTCCGTCTCATACCGCTCCATAGCCTGCCGATAGGCGGCCGCGAAGGCAGGGTCGACGTCGATCAGCGCTTCGGCTTTCTTCACACCGCCGGCACCCTCGAGCCGTCCCACCCGGCGCAAAGCCAGTGGACAAGTCAACCAGTAGGTAGTGGGGAAAGGGGTGCCATCGTCAAGATGCGGCGGGACCCTGATAACGGTGGGAAGGGCAAGGTGGCACCGAGCAACGACGTCAACCACCGACCGGGGCTCCCGACCAATCTGCGAGGCTACGACCTCTCGGTCATCCATCAGGGACGAGATCGCGACCGGTCAGGAAGTCCCAGAGTTTCTCCAAAGGAGAACGCTGATCGACAGTCTGTGGAGTGATGGGAACACCGTCGGCAGATGGACCGCCCTCGAGTTCGACGACATAGGTGGTCTCCCCCGGCTCTGCCATCCCGTATTGCTCACGGGCAATGCGCTCGAGCTCAGACGGTGACTGCACGGCGGTGATCTGTTCCTGGATCAACTCGTTTTCCACAACAAGCGCATCAAGTTTGGCTCTGGTGTTGTCAACCAGCCGCTCTTGTGCAATCAACTGGCGGAACGGAAACACACCGGCGAGCACGATCGCCAAACCGGCCAGGAGCAAGACGGCGAACAAAGGTCCCCGTCTTCCGCCTCGGGCGGATGCTGCCGCCGGTGTGTCCGTTGCTGTCATCTCGGTCGTGTGCCTATCTCTTGAACGGCTTCCAGCCGGCGTAGCGGGCCTCATCGCCGAGGGCTTCCTCGATACGCAGTAGCTGGTTGTACTTGGCTGTCCGCTCGCCTCGGGCCGGGGCGCCGGTCTTGATCTGACCTGCGTTGGTGGCCACGGCGAGGTGGCTGATGAACGAGTCCTCTGTGTCACCAGAACGGTGCGAGACCATCATGGCGTAAGAATTCTCAACGCCCAGGTTGATGGCATGGATGGTCTCTGACAACGACCCGATCTGGTTCACCTTCACCAAGACGGCGTTGGCAACACCCTCATCGATGGCACGCTGCACGAGGTCGACGTTGGTCACGAGCAAATCGTCACCGACCAACTGGACCTTGTCGCCCATCTTGTCCGTCATCAGCTTCCAACCATCCCAGTCATCCTCGGCGAGACCGTCTTCGATCGAAACCAGCGGGAAGTCGTTGGCGAGACCATCGAGATAGTCGACCATCTCAGCGGAGGTCAACTGCCGACCGTCAAGCTCGTAGCGGCCGGTGCGATAGAGCTCCGAAGCAGCCACATCGAGGGCAAACGAGATGTCCTCGCCGAGCTTGTAGCCGGCTGCCTCAACAGCCTCTGACAGCAATTCGAGCGCCGCACGATCGGCAGGCAGGTTGGGGGCAAAGCCACCTTCGTCGCCGACATTGGTGGTGAGACCTCGACCAGCTAGGACCTTCTTGAGAGCCTGATAGGTCTCGACTCCAGCTCGCAAGGCTTCTTTGTAGCTGGGCAGACCGCCGGGCACCAGCATGAACTCTTGGATGTCAACAGAGTTGGCCGCGTGCGCCCCACCGTTGAGGACGTTCAAACACGGAACGGGTAGAACTCGTGCGGCGGTGCCACCGAGGTAGCGGAACAAGGGCATGCCGAGACCCGCGGCTGCGGCGCGGGCGGTTGCCATCGAAACACCGAGGATGGCGTTGGCGCCGAGGTTTCCTTTGTTGGGGGTTCCGTCGAGATCCAGCATCCGCTGGTCAATTGCTTCCTGACGGGTGGCATCCATACCAATCAATGCCGGAGCAATCGTGTTGTTCACGTTGTCGACGGCCCGCTGTACTCCTGCACCGCCGAAGCGGTCGCCGCCGTCCCGAAGCTCAACAGCTTCGAGTGCCCCTGTTGATGCTCCCGAGGGAACCAACGCACGGCCAAAGCCACCGCCAGCAAGCGTTACTTCGGCCTCGACTGTCGGGTTACCCCTGGAGTCCAGGACCTCGCGGGCCCATATTCGAGTGATTGTGGTCATGAAAAGGGCCCTCTCTGTACGGCCGAATTTATCATCCCTGCGAGGTTAGACCTAGGACTGAAGACTTCAACAATCTCCGACCACCGCGGTGGCGACGGTTGTCACGTCTTGCGCTCGACCTCTTTCGCCTTCTCCCAGAGGTGATCGAGTTCCTCGAGGGAGAACTCGGCGAGACCCCGTCCAGAAGCCTTCGCATCGATCTCCATCGTACGGATCCGCAAGGCAAACCGGTCGCTCGCCCCTGCCAGCGCAAGCTCGGGATCAACATCGAGGTGTCGGGACAGATTCACCACCGCAAACAGCAGATCGCCGAGCTCTTCGCTGGCGCGAATCGGATCGCCGACCTCGGCAGCAAGTTCATCAAGCTCCTCGCGAATCTTGGCGAAGACCGGTCCCGGCTCGGGCCAATCGAACCCGACCGACTTTGCCCGCCGCTGCACCTTGTCGGCACGAGTGATTGCCGGCATGGCACCGGGGATGTCATCCATCAGAGAATTCCGCGCCTTCTCTTCGCTCTTGATGGCTTCCCAGTTGCCTATGACCGTCTCGGCATCGTCGGCAACAACCTCGCCAAACACGTGTGGATGACGATGCACCAGCTTGCGCCGAATCACCTCTGCGATCTCTTCAACATCGAAAGCACCGACCTCCCTGGCGAGGGTTGCATGAAAGACAACCTGCAACAGGAGGTCCCCAAGTTCCTCCTCGACTTCAGCGTATGCCCCGTAGTCGGGCTCACCACCCGGAGCTTCCACCCCAAGACCACGAATCGCGTCCACCGTCTCATACGTCTCTTCTATGAGGTGACTCACAAGGCTGTGGTGGGTCTGCTTCCTGTCCCACGGGCATTCCTTACGCAGCAGCCGATTCACCGCAACGAGGCCGTACCAGCCTGCTGGCTCGGGATCGAGGAAGAGGCTCGTCCGTGGTCCCGGCTCATATGCCGCCAAATCTCCGAGCCGAAGTTCGAGAACTACCTCATCAGCATCGCCGAGCCGATCCAGTACCAAGACAGGTGTCGCTTCGTCCAGGACGCGACCCAGTTCGGCAGCAACGTCGGCGAGAACCTCAGGCCGATCAACCTGCGTAACGATGAGAGCCGCATCGTGAATCAACGGATCGGGCAGGCTGCGCCCGTCGAGAATCTTGACGCTGCGGATGATCGGATCGACATGGGCAGCGGCATAGACGAGATCCAGGAACGACTCGCCGGGGATGAGGTCAATGGTCAACGATTCTGCCTTGGCACGTCGGCGCAGCTCGGCAACGGCTCTCTCGCCGACTACAGCACTTCCCGGCACCGCATATACGGTCGGAGCAGATGCTGCTGCGTCAAGGACCCTGCCGACAATTGCGGCATAGACCTCGTCGAAGTCTGCGGCGTGGTCATAAAGGTCGTCACAGGTGACGATGGGGCGTCGTTGCGCTAGCTCGGCTGCCGCCGGATGGCGCTCGGTCCTGACGATGACGGTTCGGTTCGGATCCTCCAACAACGCCAGCGAACGAGCTGAGAGGCGATCCAGCCCTGCCGGACCAAGACCAACGATCGCCAGCCGAACCTCACTCACCCGGAGGGGCGATGCCAATGCCGTCCGCCGACCAGCGACCGACGGTAGGCGAGACATCGATATCGGCCGTCCGCAGCACCCCATTCAACCAAGGGGTGTACAACGCGCTTATGTAGTCGGGGTCATAGAAGCCCATGGGATCAGCTGCGAGATCAGCAACCGATGCGGGACCGACCCGATCCTCCACAACGACTATGTTCCACTCACCGTTGCTGTCGACGGGCCCGCTCGGTGTCTGCAGTGGGGCTGTCGCCGCCAGCCTGGCGAACTCCACGCCAGCGCGGCTGAGGAACACAAGGCAATCGCCGTCCTGGGTCACCAGCAGACCGCCAACGTTGGCTTGGTCCAAAGAGACCTCTGCCGCCACCGCCGCAAAGTCCTCGCCGGCTTCCACACGTTCTTTCGCTGCCAACGCCTCGGCTTCGGTTGCGGTGCTGATGTGGCGGACGCAGGCACGTGTGACCTCTTCTGGCCGCTCGCTCATCAGAGTTTCGTAACCACCGGACTCGACAAGGGCCAATTCGGGAACAACAGCGTCCCGCAACAGCGTTTGTGCGGCACTGGCCCGCACGGCGTCTTCGGTCACATCCTCAAACTGCTCTGGTGGTGCAATGACCGTCACATACCTGTCGGGTGGATTCGCCATGCGCTCGTCGATGGCTTCCTCGGTCAACTCGTAGCCATACTCTTCGTTGGCGGCGTCGGACAGGGCTTCGATGATGATCAGTAGGGTGAGATCCTGACGGACCTGTTCCGAGGTCAGCGTCCCCGCATCGGCGTAGCTCGGGCGAAGGGCAAAGAGGTCGTCCTTTGTGATCTCGTTGTCATTGACGGTGGCAAGCGTGTCCGCTGTTGAGCAAGACGCAGCGAGCAGCGCCACGGCGAGCACAACTAGAAGACGGCGAAGGACGGGCATTAGGTGGAGTTCTCCTGTTCTGGTGGCCACATCTTACGAACGAATTCGATTAACGAGTGCACCAGTTCTTTGCGAGGGGCCGGCATGAAGACTGTCGTGCCGCGGACGATCGACCGGGGTGCCAGCCGATCAAGTCGCACTTCCTGAGACGACATGAGAGCAACGGGACCGAGGCGTACCTCGTTGCGCACCTTGACGATCTCGGTCAAGCCAACCCGCAGCGCCTCGATGCGCAACAAGGCGACATCGACGAGGGCCACCGCTTGTGGGGGAAGCTCGCCAAATCGGTCGCGCCATTCAGCACTGACGTCCATTACCTGCGACTCCGTTTGGGCAGCAGCCATACGTCGATAGGCCTCGAGCCTTTCGTTGGCGCTGTCGACGTAGTGACCCGGCAGATGGGCGTCGACGGGTATGTCGATGCGGATCTCGGGAGGTCGCTCCGGGAGGGATTCCCCTTTGAGTTTGGTCACCGCATCAGAGACAAGTTCGACGTATAGATCGAAACCGACTGCCGAGATATGGCCGGCCTGCGTCTCGCCAAGTATCGATCCGGCACCACGAATCTCTAGATCCCGCATGGCAAGCTCGAAGCCAGAACCCAAGTCCGAGTACTCGCCAATGGCCTCGAGCCGCCGATACGCAGCCTCAGACAGTGTCTGCTCCTTTGGGTGGAACAGATAGGCGTAGGCTCGCTGATTGGACCGCCCCACCCGTCCCCGCAACTGATAGAGCTGGGCGAGTCCAAGCCGATCGGCTCTCTCGACGAGAAGTGTGTTCACCTGGGGAAGATCAAGACCGGACTCAATGATGGTCGTCGCTACCAATACGTCGTAGTTGCCGTTCCAGAAGTCGAACATCACCTGTTCCAACCGGCTCTCGCTCATCTGGCCGTGGGCAACCGCATACTTGGCATCCGGGACCAGCTCACGGAGCCGAGCGACGGCATGGTCGATCGACTGCACACGGTTGTGGACGTAGAAGACCTGGCCTTCCCGCAGCATCTCGCGGCGAATCGCCGCTGAGATAGCGCGCTCGTCCAGCGGCCCTACATAGGTGAGGATCGGGTGTCGATCTTCAGGAGCGGTCCGAATGTGACTGACCTCCCTGATCCCGGTGAGCGCCATCTCCAGGGTTCGCGGGATGGGAGTCGCCGTCAGGGTGAGCACATCAATCGAGGACCGCAACCGCTTCAGCTTGTCCTTTGCCGCGACACCGAAACGCTGCTCTTCATCAATGATGAGCAGCCCTAGGTCCTTGAACTCGACGTCCTCGGAAAGCAGTCGATGGGTACCGATCACGATGTCGATCGAACCATCACCAAGTCCTCGAATCACCTCGCGCTGCTGGGTTGCGGTGAGAAAACGGCTCAACGATCCCACCTTGATCGGGTACGAAGCGAACCTGTCCTCGATCGTTGAGAAGTGTTGCTGCGCCAATAGCGTTGTCGGCACAAGCAGGGCAACCTGTTTGCCGCTCTGTACGGCTTTGAAGGCTCCACGCAATGCCACCTCGGTCTTGCCGAACCCGACATCACCAAAGATGAGGCGATCCATCGGCGACTCGGCTTCCATGTCGGCCTTGACGTCCGCAATGGCAGTCACCTGATCGCGAGTTTCTTCGAACGGGAATGCTGATTCGAACTCGGTCTGCCACGGCGTATCACGTTCGAATGCATGCCCGGTTGCGGCAGCGCGCTGGCGATGGGTCTCGACAACCGCCTCCGCCACGACGGCAACGGCCTTGCGAACCTTGGTACGCGTCTTGGCCCAGTCCGCACCCCCCATGCGAGACAACCGAGGGGCCTCGCCACCTGTGTAACGCACGACCGCAGCCAATTGGTCGGTCGGAACGTAGATCCGATCCTCGCCATAGAACCTGATCAGCAGGTAGTCCCGTTCGACTCCTGCGATCTCACGATGAACCAAACCCTCGAAGCGCCCAATACCGTGATGATGATGGACGACGAAATCACCGGAGGTCAGATCGCGGTAGGCCTCGCCCGGTTCCTCGACATGGACTTGTCTTGTGCGCCGATGCGCCCGCCGCCGACCGGCGACCTCTCGCTCCCCGACTACACCAAGACCAAGTTGCGGAGCAACGAACCCATGATGAATCCCCTCGCCGAGCACCGCCGACTCGATAGAGGCCAGTTGACGTCGCACCGGGAGGGCGTGGCCTTCTTCACCGATCAGGCGTGCGATCCGCTCCGCGGCACCGGCACCGTCCATGGCAACCACTATCTCGACGCCACGACCTTGCCAGTGCTGCAGCGCATTCGCGATCGACTCAGCGTCGCCGGCAATGGCATCCAGTCCCCGCATCTCAACGATCTCGTCACCAGGACCGGCAGCTGCCGGCGGGGCCGCAACGTAGCCATCTGCGACAAACTGGAGGTAGAGCGCAGGATGATCGTCGGGTTCCGGAGCGCCGCCACCCCAGGTCGGAGCCAAGGTGGCCGCAAGGTCCGCCTCCTCGCCACGCAACTCCTCGCTGCGGGCGTGCGCTTGAACCGGATCAAAAACGACGGTGAACCGCGGCACATCGATATCGAAGGTGGACCGCTCGTCGGCCATCCACGGCAGCCAGGACTCAAGACCTTGGAACGACAGCCCGGCCGCGATCCGATCCCAGGTCTCTGCGGCCCAGGGTTGGTCTGTCAACAGACGTTCCGCCTTGGCCCTGACACCGGAATCTGGTCTCAACTCGCGAGCAGGGAAAACCTCGACACGTTCAACTAGATCGACCGAGCGCTGCGAACCGATCCCGAAGTTCCGAATTTCGTCAACTTCGTCACCCCAGAACTCAATGCGATAGGCCTCGGTCCCCTGAGCGGGAAACACATCGACGATGCCGCCGCGGACTGCGTATTCACCACGACTCTCCACTCGGTCAGTGCGGTGATATCCGTGCACAGTCAATTCGGCGATCAATCGATCGAATCCGTGATCCGTGCCGGAAACGATGACGACCGGGGCGAAGGTTGACGGGCTCAGTCGCTGAGTGGCGGCTCGTACCGAGGCGACGATGATGGTGCCGGCGCCTCCGTTCTCCATCTGGTGCAGAGCCTCGGCTCGGTGCGCCATCGTCACCACATTTGGCGAGACATGCTCAAAGGGAAGCGTTCCCCATGCCGGCAGATGCCAGACCGTATCGGAGAAGAGAGCAACGTCGTCATACAGTTCTTCTGCAACCCGCTCCCCTGGGACTATCGCCAACACCGGCGTCGGAACGTGTTCGGCTATGCCAGCGATGCTGAGCGCCCGTATCCCCGGCGGCACCACCAACCGACCCGATACATCGGGAACCAGCGTCTTGGGCCACGCAGAAACTAGGGGTTGCAGAGGAGCGCTCACGAACCCGGGAGAGTACTTGCGACTTCAACTTTGTAGAAGTCGTGGCGGGCTACGGATCTACTCGTCGCCGCCGCGAACCTCAACCTGCTCTCGAGATGTGAATGCGCTCGAGTAGCGGCGGAAATAGTCCCAGCCCGACAAGACCGTTGCGAAGACCGCCAACAGCATTACCCACTCGTCGAGGAAGAACGGGCCTATCTCGGACTCCGATCGGATGAGCGCAAATCCGATCGCAAAGAATTGGAACGTTGCCTTGCTCTTGCCCCAGAAGCTCGGTGGAACAGTTGCCTTTTCCAACGCGGCGACGGCGCGCAATCCCATCACGGCGATTTCGCGCCCGATGATGATGAACGCTGCCCACGACCAGGCGCGACCGACCTCTATGAGCACGAGCAAGCTTCCCACCACGAGAATCTTGTCGGCGACCGAATCCAAGAAGGCTCCAAGCACCGTGGTCAACTTCCAGCGCCGCGCCAAATAGCCATCGGCAAAGTCAGTGAGAGCAGCCGGGATGAACACCGCCAGGGCTATCCCAAACGCATGATCTATCTGCTCGGAAAGCAGCACAAAAGTCATCACCACGGGGGTGAGGAGAATTCGGGCCAAAGCCAATTGATTCGGAACGTTGAGGGACTGAGCCATGGAGTGATGCTAACCGCAGGCGGCATTCAGTTCCTATGCCGCCACTTGCAGGGAGTTTCGACCGCGCTAGCTGTCTAGCTCGGACTCAATAGCGTGCCCAATGACGCCGACTGCTTGGCTGATCTGATCGTCGGTAGCTGTCGTGAAGTTGAGACGCATCGTGGACCGACCCCGGTCGGGACTGGCGAAGAAATACTTGCCGGGCACGAACGCGGCGCCATTGTCTACCGAGCGGGCATAGACCGGATCCATGTCGAAGGCCTGGGGACCTTGGACCCACACGAACATGCCGCCTTCGGGCTGTGACCACGAGAAGCCTGGCGGCATGTCCTCGGCCAAGGCGCGCAGCAAGCGCTGCTGCTTCGGCCTGTACAGATCAACAATCTTCGGAATCTGCTCTTCGAGGTATCCCCCTGCGATGTACTCGGCCGCCAGTGCCTGGTTCAAGGTGCTGGTGTGGAGATCGACACCTTGCTTGGCGATCACCAGCCAGTCCCGGATCGCCTGCGGGGCCACCGTGAAACCGATGCGCAGCCCGGGGGCAAACACCTTCGACAACGTACTGACATACACAACGTGGTCGGGTGCGAGACTCTTGATCGGCGGCAGCGGACAGCCACGGAACCGCAAAGAGCGATAGGGATCGTCTTCGACAAGGAGCACGCCGTGGTCGGTGATGATTTCTGCGATGCGATGCCGCCGCTCCAGGGTGAGGGTTCGCCCGGTTGGATTCTGAAACGTGGGCACCAGGTAGATCAGCTTGACCTCGCTGCCGGCGAGAACCTCCTCGAGCGATTCGGGGATTGCCCCATCCTCGTCAGTAGCGACCTCGACATATGAGGGCTCGTAGGGACTCAACGCTTGTATCGCCCCAAGGTAGGTCGGCGCCTCGACCGCCACCAGATCGCCGGGATCAATCAGGATCTTGCCGATACCGTCGAGAACACCTTGGGAGCCGCTGGCAATCAAGACTTCGTCCGCAGCAACTGTGATCCCGATCTTGCTCAGCACTCCGCTGAGGGCTTGGCGCAGCGGCGGAAAGCCCTCCGTCAGGTCGTACTGCAAAGCAGCGGAGCCATACTTATCGAAGACAGAGGAGGCCAATGCATCCATCGCTTGCATCGGGAAACTGTCCGGCGAAGGAATCCCTCCTGCCAACGAGATTACGCCGGGGCGATTCACGACTTTGAGGATCTCCCGAATCGCACTGACATTCATCCGGGCCGTACGGGAGGCCAGTTCAAAGTCGGCGGACACTACTGCTCCACCCAGTCCAGGCTCTTCTCGACTGCCTTCTGCCACGAGCTGTACAGATCGGCACGACGTTCGCTGTCCATCGCAGGCAAGAATCGGCGTTCCTCCGCCCAATGCGTGCGTAGCTCATCGATGCCCGTCCAGAACCCGGTGGCCAAGCCGGCAGCGTATGCAGCACCGAGAACCGTGGTTTCGATGATCCTCGGACGCACGACCTCGACATCGAGGATGTCAGCCTGGAATTGCATCAGCAGGTCGTTGACGACCATGCCGCCATCTACGCGAAGTTCGGTCATCGCTACGCCGGAATCCGCTTCCATGGCTTGCAGGACATCGCGGCTTTGGTATGCGACCGACTCGAGAACGGCGCGAGCAAAGTGACCGGCTCCGCTGAATCGGGTCAATCCGGCAACGACACCACGCGCATCGGAGCGCCAGTGTGGAGCAAACAGACCTGAGAACGCAGGAACGAAATAGACGTCGCCGTTATCCGGCACAGATGCGGCAAGTTCCTCGACCTCGGGGGCCGCCCCGATCATCTTCATTTGGTCACGGAGCCACTGCACCCCTGACCCGGCAATCGCCACCGACCCTTCGAGCGCATAGCGAGGCTTCCCGTTGGCCACCTGATATGCAACGGTGGTGAGCAGACCCTTGGTTGAGGCCACCGCTTCCATCCCGGTGTTGAGCAACATGAAGCAGCCGGTGCCGTATGTGTTCTTGGCGTCGCCGGGATTGAAGCATGCCTGGCCGAACATTGCTGCCTGCTGGTCTCCCAAGATCCCTGCGATCGGGACACCTTCGAGCACACCTCGGCCCCTACCGATCAGACCGATCGAAGGAACGATTCGCGGCAATACCGCCTTGGGGATGTCGAAGATGGAGATGATCTCGTCATCCCAGTCCAATGTCTCGAGATCCATCAGCATGGTGCGGGATGCATTGGTGACATCAGTGACATGTTCACCGGTCAGCTTCCACATGATCCACGAGTCCATCGTGCCGAAACGGACGTTGCCGCCGAGTGCGTTCTGCCGCAAACCAGGCACATTGTCGAGCAACCACCGCAGCTTGGGGCCAGCGAAGTAGGTGGCCAAAGGAAGACCGGTCGTGGCACGGAATCGATCCGAACCTTCTTCTCCACCCAGTCGCCGACACAACTCGTCGGTTCTGGTGTCCTGCCACACGATGGCAGGTGCCAGTGGTTCGCCGGAGCCGACGTCCCACACCATTGTCGTCTCACGCTGATTGGTCAGCCCAACAGCTGCCAGCTCGGAACGGTCGATCCCAGCATCGGCAAGAGCGGCAACGATGACCTCTTCGGTGTTCGCCCAGATTTCGTTGGCATCATGCTCAACCCAGCCGGGCTGTGGCATCAACTGCGCATGTTCCTTCTGGGCCATCCCGACAAACGCACCGCTGTGGTCAACGATGGCAAAGCGAGTGCTGGTCGTGCCCTGATCAATTGCTCCGATGTATGCCACGTGGATGCCTTTCTCTGTTCTAGCTGCCGCCGTTTGCGGAACCCGTCAGTTGCTGCGCCGCCGGACCACCTTCAGCGATGAACCGTTCCACGACATCGGCGGCCAGTTCGACCATGAGGTCGACGTCGGGCTGCTCCTTTGCCGAAAAACGGCGCAGCACGAAGTCTGCCGGGTCCATTCTGCCCGGTGGGCGCCCAACTCCACACTTCAGTCTCCAGAACTCCTGAGAGCCGAGCGAGCGAATCACCGAACGGGCCCCGTTGTTGCCTCCCGAGCCGCGGTCATGCTGGAGGCGGATCCTGGCAAACGGCAGGTCGATGTCGTCGTGCACGATTAGTAGGTCCGCGGTCTCAGCACTGAAGTAGCGCAGCAAAGGGGCAACCGCCTGGCCGGATTCATTCATGAACGTCGCCGGCAGGGCAAGCACAGTGCGTTGCTCACCGATACGGAGCTCGCTGACCTCAGCCCGAACCGTGCGTCTGGCGCGTTTGAAAGACGCTCCGTAGCGATTGGCGAGCGCGACAACGACGTCGGCTCCAAGATTGTGCCTCGTCTGCCGATAGCGCTCGCCTGGGTTGCGAAGCCCGACGATGACGGGGACTGCTGGGGAGGAGACGGTCTACTCCTCTTCCTCCACAGGAGCGCCCTCTTCGGCTTCCGGATCGGCGTCGGGATCGATCTCGATCGGTTCGCCGTCCTCGTCGAGCTCGACTGCCACCTCGAGTTCCTCCTCCACACGTGGGAGCAGGACGGTGACAAGCGGGCGGTCGATGTCGTCTGTGTACTCGACACCTTCGATCTCGGGAAGGTCGGAAACCTTGAGCGTGTCGCCGGTCGCCATCTCGGAAATCTCCATGACAATCGATCCGGGAATCGCGGTCGGCAGGGCCAGGATGTTGACAGTCATGGCGATAGCCTCGACGAAACCGCCGTCATCGATGACACCCTGCGGTGTCCCCACGTACTCGACGCTGATCTCGGCGGCGATCTTCTCGTCGAGCGAAATCTGGATGAGGTCGAGATGGATGATCTCGCCACGAACCGGGTGACGTTGCACCTCACGAGCAACGGCGAGCACTTCGCTGCCGCCCTCGATCTCGACGTTGATGAGAGCGTTACGGCCGGCCTCGGTGTGCAGAACGCTGTAGAGCTCTCGCCCGTCCACCGTTATCGACTTTGCGTCCGAGTCCTTCCCGTAGACAACGGCGGGAACCAAGCCTTCGCGCCGCAGGCGCTTGGTCGGGCGCGTCCCGAATACAGCGCGGGGGTGGGCGCGTAGGGTCACCTGGTCCATTGTTGACGTCTCCTCGTAAATCGTGGGGTTGTTGCGCCGCGCAAAAGCTGCGGGACGCGATAGAACGGCCCATATTATGCGCTATTGAGCGGCTGGAGGCAAAGAGGAACCCTCGATGTCTACCCAGGAATGAAGCTGAAGCGCACTTTTCGGTTCGGATTGTCGGCATTTGGGTCCACGAGAACGATTGACTGCCACGTTCCCAACGCCGGTACGCCTGCCAACACCGGGACAACCACCGAAGGCGAAACGATCCCGGGGAGCACATGATCGGCGCCATGACCGGGGCTGCCGTGGCGATGTCGGTAGCGGTCGATTCTGGGAAGCAGATCGTCGATGATGCTCATGAAGTCGTCATCGCTACCGGCGCCGGTTTCGATGATGGCAATCCCCGCCGTGGCATGCGGTACAAAGACGTTGAGCAGTCCATCCCCTTCGCTCGCCACGAAGTCGGCTGCGGCACGCGTGATGTCTGTCACTCCGCGCCGGCTGCCTGTTGTGATTGTGATCGTTTGTGTCTTCATGTTGGTCTCGCTCGCGTCCTGACGCCCGCTCCAAGACGGCGGCTTCTCTCATACGGAAAGATCTCGATGACCTCGCCTGCTTTGACTCGATCTTGTACTCGCTGCCAGAAACGAACACCGAACAAGTCTCCGTGATGTTGCTCCAGCACTTCGCGTAGTTCGCCCCGGACCCCGAGGAAATTGCGGAACTCCTCTGGGAACACATCGTGGTCACCGACGCCAAACCAAGGATCGGCCGACATCTCTCGATCCGGGTCCACCGTCTGCGGCATTTCGCGGAAGTTGCACTCAGTAACTCGAGTCAATTCGTCGTAGTCGTAGAACACGACACGACCGGACCTAGTCACCCCGAAGTTCTTGAGCAGCATGTCTCCTGGGAAGATGTCGGACATCGCCAGGTTCTTGATCGCCCGGCCGTAGTCGATCATTGCGGCTCGCCCTTTGAGGGGATTGCTCTCGCGCAGGTAGATGTCGAGCGGGATCACCTTGCGCTCAACATAGACGTGGTGCAGCGTCACCTGACCGTCCTCAACCGTGATCGACTTCGCCGCTTCGGTCTGGAGTTCCTGCAACAACTGCTCGTCGAAGCGGGAGACCGCAAACCGCATGTGTTCGAACTCGTTGGCATCAATGAGCCGTCCGGCGCGGTCGTGGCGGAAAACGAGCCGATATTTGGACATCACCTGACGTCGCGTCGTTTGCTTGGGATACGGGAATCGGTCGCGGATCACCTTGAACACTGCGTCATAGCCGGCAAGCGTGAAGACGATCATGACCATGCCTCTGATGCCACGTGCGTGCTCGAAGGTGGCTCCCGACGAGTCGATGAACGCCCGCAGGTCCCGGTATCGCTCTGTCTTGCCATGCTTGTTGTAACCGATAGTCGTGAAGAGTTCGGCCGGCTTGCGATGGGGCATCAGGCGACGCAGGTAGTTGACGAGCTTTCCCTGGTCATCGACCGCAACCATGAAGGAAGACCGGGTGTAGCTGAAGAGAACCGAGATATCGTCGTGTTCCACCAAAACCGCACCTATGACCAGGCCCCGCGAGGTCCGGTGAATGGCTATGGCCAACGGCAGAGTGACGGCACCAGCCGTGATTGAGCCGATGAGATATGCGGCCCGCCCTCGATAGAACGGGTGCGGGTAGGCCTCAATCACGGCCACTTCGTCCTGTTCACCGTGCAATGCGAAGCGGCGCTCGATCTCCCGCGTCGCCAAACGCACATCACGTTCGAGGTTCTGCCAGTCCTCACCGGCGTACGACCGACTTGTCAGTTCAATGAGCATGGCCTCGAGCCCTCCGGCCTCGAGCCGCACCAACTCCGGTTCTCCAACGGGCAGGGACGTTGGGTCGTCGGTGAACTCGACCATAGGGTCGGTGCCCTCGGTCTTCAGCACCCTCCTGGTGATCGAGCTGAAGAAGGTCTTGCCAATCTCCGCGTCAGGCCTGGTCGCCAGTTCAGCGCCGTATCGCGTCCTGGCCAACCGCCACGTCTCATTGGATGCGGCATCGGCTCCCAACGCCGATTCGATTTTGGCGACCGCCGCATCGACCCGCTGGTTATGGATCTCAAGCCGCCCCGCCGAGTCCTCCTGGAGCCCATGCCAGTCTCGGTCCCGGAATCGTTGTGGGGCCCTGGCCGTGATCGCGGCAAACTCCGCGCAGTAGTCGTCGAACTCACCGGCAGCGATCTTGGCGATACGGTCCGCAGACCCGTTCACATGTTCTCGCCCTTGAATATCGCGCTCACTGAGGCGTCGGTGAAGATGGCGTTGATTGCGCCAGCAAGCACAGAACCAATCGAGAGCACCGTAAGCGTGGGAAGGTCGGCCGCATCGTCGGGGACAGGAAGGGTGTTGCTGATGACAACCTCGCTGATCGCTGAGTTCTTGATCCTGTCGACAGCCGGATCAGACATGATTCCGTGCGTCGCTGCCAGCCGGACGCTGAGGGCACCACGTTGCTGAAGCAGGTTGGCCGCACCAACCGCACTACCCGCAGTGTCGATGATGTCGTCGACAATGATGCAGTGCCGCCCGTTGATGTCACCAATGACCTCGAGCGACTCCGACTTGTTGCGAACATCGGTGCTGCGCCGCTTGTCGATGAAGGCAACAGCGGCGTCAAGGTGACGGGCATATCGTGCCGCCCGCTTCACTCCACCGGCGTCGGGCGAAACGACGGTCGTGGGTCCATCCATCGTCTTGGCGAGGTAGTCAACAAAGACAGGGAGAGCTGTGAGGTGGTCGAAAGGTACGTCGACAAAACCCTGGATCTGGCCGGTATGCAAGTCAACCGACGCAAGACGGTCGGCACCTGCGGTGACAAACAGATCCCCCATCAGCTTGGCGGTGATCGCCTCACGGGGCCGGCCCTTCTTGTCCTGCCGGGCGTATCCGTAGAACGGGATGACTGCGGTAATCCGTTTCGCCGATGCTCGTTTCAGCGCATCAATCATGATCAGCTGCTCAATGATGTGGAAGTTGATCGGCGAAACATGGCTCTGAACCACAAAACAGTCTGCGCCACGGACACTCTCGGTGTAGTGGATGTAGATCTCGCTGTTGGCAAAGACCTCACGCTCTACACCACCAAGGTCGGTGCCAAGGATGTTGGCGACCTCGCGGGCCAATCCTTCATTTGCAGAGCCTGCGAAAACCATTAGACGTTTTCGGCTGGTGATCTCCACGGATCCTCCGATGGGCAACGATCGGAAGGCTAGCTGGCCGGGGCGGCAACAACCAAAGTTCTTTGCCTCGGTTGCCGACTAGGAAGCTGTCGACCGGCGATTCCCTAGAACCGAAGAGACTTCAGCGAGTTGATCGACCGAATTCACGCCAAGCCCCTCCTCAGCCGCACCCACATACGCCTCGACGATGTGTCCATCCCCGACCAGAATCTCGACAACCTCCGTGAGGTAGTACTCGGCCTGAGCGTTCTCGGTGCTGATCCGCGCCAGAGCACCCGCAAGCCACTGCCCGGTGAAGGCATAGACCGAAGTGTTCACCTCAGAAATCGCCAGTTGGTCTGGTGTTGCATCCTTGGCCTCAACAATGGCCGCCACCGACCCGCCCGAGCGGACTACCCGACCGTAGGCACCCGGCTCGTCGAGTTCAACCGTGAGCATCGTCGCCGCGGCCCCGCTCTCTCGATGGAGCGCCAGGAGTTGGAGCATCGTCTCGCCACGGACGAGCGGCATGTCCCCCGGCATCACAATGACCTCGTCGTCCAGTCCAACGGCGAGACCCTCGAGACCGATCATTGCAGCGTGGCCTGTACCCAGTTGCTCGGACTGCAACGCCGAGCCAATCCCGGCTGGAAGGATATTTCGTACCGCTTCGGCTTGGTGGCCGACGACGACAATCGTCTCTTCCGCACCGGCATGGACGACGGCGTCGAGAACCCACAGCAGCATCGGTCGATCGGCGACGGGGTGTAGCACCTTCGCCAGATCGGACTTCATCCTTGTGCCTTTTCCGGCACCGAGAACTATTGCTTTGACTGCCATGCGGAAACCACCTGTTGCCGCGGGTTGCGCAGCTGAAGACTTCGCTGGGGGACCAGGACTCGAACCCGGACTGCTTGGACCAAAACCAAGGGTGCTGCCGATTACACCATCCCCCATTACTGGGTTCGCCCGTTATTGGGGCGGTGAGGATTGTAGCCAGGGAGTTGCTACTGAGAGCTCGTGATAGTCCAGCCGACTGACGCCGGGTCGCAAGCCTCGGCGAAACGACTTCCAACGGGTACGGAGACGACGGCGCTGGCGGCTTCGTCACGATCAAGGAAGAAGGCATACAGGGAGGGACCGCTCCCCGACATCATGACCGGCCTGCCCCAGCCGCCCTCCAGTTCCGTTCGCCATTCATCGACAATCGAAGCCACGGCGACCGTTGCCGGATACAGGTCGTTCACCAAGTCACCGTCGCCACGGAGTGCAGGGGGCAAGTCCTTCTCGGCCATAGCCAGTCCCCGCGGCCCGCCCAGCTGGTCCCATTCCCCGAAGACCACCGGCGTAGATACCTCCACGGGCGGAACCACAATGGCCAGAGCAAAGCCCATCAGAGGGTCAAGCCGTTCGATGCGGTCACCCCTGCCTCCGACACGGGCGCTACCTCCGACGAGACAGAACGGTACGTCTGACCCAAGTGTTGGCGCCAGCTCGCGAAGTGTGGCTTGGTCAACACCGAAATAGCGCCCGGCAAACGCCAGGGCAGCCGCAGCATCGGCGCTGCCCCCGCCGAGCCCTGCCGCGGTTGGGATGCTCTTGTCAAGGGTGATTGCGATTGGTTGCGCAGAACCGGCCCGGCTGCGAACCGCAGCTACCGCTTTGAAGGCAAGGTTGTCGAGCCCGTCGACGACGGGCGCACCGCTGCAAGTTCGGATCGAATCGGTTTCCGCGGCTTCGATTTCCAGGGAATCGGCGATATCGACGGACTGAAAGATCCCTGCGAGCTGGTGGAACCCGTCCTCGCCGAGACTCCCGACCCGCAGCCCCAGATTGACCTTGGCGTACGCATTTCCCGCAATCACGGCATCACCTCCGCAAGCCGGACAAACACGGAAGCGGGCAGATCCTCGGGCCGACTGGTCTCGTCGATTCCGGCGGCCGCCAGTACCTCCGCTGGATTCTCGACAAGCGACGAAAGCGACCGACGCAACATCTTGCGACGCTGTTGGAAAGCCGTGGCCGCTATCTCGATGGCACGCTCCGCACCCTCCGGAGCTTCTCTCCTGACCAATTCAACAACAGCCGAGTCAACCTCAGGAACCGGGAAAAACACACCTGGGGGGACAGTGAAGGCAAGCCGGGTGTCGGCGTGCAGGGCAGCAACAATCGAGGGGACTCCATACGCCTTGGTCCCGGGTGTCGCAACCAACCGGTCGGCGACCTCACGCTGCACCATGACGATCAACCGCACCACTCTCGGAGCATGCCGCAACGCATCGAGCAGTAGTGGCGTACCGACGTTGTACGGAAGGTTGGCGACCATCGTCCACGGCCCCCCGCCAAGAGCTGCGGCAAGATCGATCTTGGTTACGTCCTCTGTGCGGATCTCGACCTCGGTATCGGCCAGGACGTCGTGGAGCAGCGGTATCAGTCGACTGTCGACCTCGTATGCGACAACCGATGCGCCCGTCGCCGCCAGTGCCTTTGTCAACGTGCCGGTGCCGGCGCCGACCTCAACGACACTGTCTCCCGCGCCAATGTGGGCCGTGCGGACGATCCTGTCGACGAGGTTGGGGTCGGCCAAGAAATTCTGACCAAGGCTCCGCTTGGGTCTAATCCCGTGTGCCTCGAGCAATGATTTGATCTCGCCCCTTCCCTGCGCCACTACACACCGCCGAAGCGGAATACCCGCTGCGCCGTCGCCGCCGTCAGGCGTGCCGTCTCGGCGAGGTCGAGATCCCAGATCTCGGCGACCTGGGCTCCGGTGATGGGGACAAACGCCGGCTCGTTCGCCGAACTGCGGTGCGGTTGCGGGGACAAGTACGGCGTGTCGGTCTCAACCATCGACCGCTGCGGTGGCGCCACGGCGACGGCAAGTCGCACCGTCTCAGCGGTCGGATAAGTGACCATGCCCGCAAACGAGAAGGTCACCCCGAGGGCATCGAATCGCTTGGTCCACTTCGGACCCCCAGTCCAGCTGTGCAAGACCACACGCTCGCCGAGATCGGCGGCGGCAACGTCTTCGTAGACATCGGCAAACGCATCGCGACAGTGCACGATGATCGGCTTGTCGAGATCTCCCGCCAGCTGCAATTGACGACGGAACACCTCACGCTGCAGCGGTCGCGGCGATAGGTCCCTGTAATAGTCGAGACCGCACTCACCGATGGCGTCGGCTTCGGCGATGAGCGCAGTGAGCCGGGCCTCTTCGTCACTCCAGCGAACGGCGTCATGGGGATGAAGACCCGCCGCCCACATCACCATGTCTCGGTGCTCGAGAGAGAGGCGTCGAGCCTGCAGAGATGTTTCGAGGTCAATCCCTGGGCACATGACCCAGGCGACTCCAGCGTCATGGGCGCGCCGGAGAACCTCATCAGTGTTGCCCTCCGCTGCAAAGAGATGACAGTGGCTGTCAACCCACAGTGGTTTGGGACCGGCCATCGTCAGTCTTCGTCTGCGGGAAGCTCAACCTTGGAGAACAGGGGCACGGCAGGTCCCAGTGTTGTTCCCGTTGCCACTTCCTGTCGGCCCCATGCCGGTTGGCGGGCCGACACGTCCAGGCCAAGCGTGGTGAGGACGGTGGCAGATGTTGCAGGCAGGAAGGGCGCAAAGGCCGCGGCAAGCCCGGCAATCGCTTGGAGAGCGATGTTGAGGGTGGTGCCGGTTCGCTCCATATCGGTCTTGGCAGTCTTCCATGGCTCGAGTTCCGAGAGATACTGGTTTGTCGCCTGGGCGCCGGTCAGAATGGTCGCCAACGCAGCACGCAACCGCACAGCCGCCAGGTTGCCCGCCGCCTCATCGAGGGTCCTGTCGATCGACTCGAGCAGCGCACGATCAGCATCGCTTCCCTCACCAGCAGCCGGGACGACGCCGTCAAAATAGCGATGGGTCATGGAAACCACCCGGTTGACGAGGTTGCCCCATGTCGCAACGAGTTCTTCGTTGATCCGTCGCACCAGTTCGGATTCGGTTATGTCCACATCCGATGTCTCCGGCAAGTTCGCCGCCATGGCGTAGCGGAGTGCATCGGGTTCGTAACGGTCGAGGGCATCACCGATGGTCAACCCGATACCGCGACTGGCCGACGCCTTGCCACCTTTGAACGTCACGTACTGATTGGCGGGAACATCGGTCGGCAGGTGCAGATCGCCGTAGCCCATCAGGATCGCTGGCCAGATGATGGTGTGGAACGGCACGTTGTCTTTGCCGATGAAGTAGTAGTGCTCGGCATCATCGTTCTGCCACCACTGCTGCCAGGCGTCGGGCTCACCCTGTTGTGCCGCCCACTCCTTGGAGGCGGACAGATAGCCGATGACTGCATCGAACCAGACATAGATCCGCTTGCCATCACCAAGCCCGTCGACAGGGACTTCGACACCCCATTCGATGTCGCGGGTGATGGCACGATCATGCAGACCTTCCTCAATCCAGCCCAACGAGAAGTTGAGGACGTGCTTGCGCCACCCCTCCCTGCTCTCCAGCCATGTCCTGAGTTCGTCTGAGAAATCGCCGAGCCGCAGGTAGAAGTGTTCGGTCGTGCGCTGCTCGGGCACGGCGCCGGTCATCTTGGAACGCGGCTCGATGAGGTCGATGGGATCAAGGGTCCGGCCGCAGTTGTCGCACTGGTCACCGCGGGCTTCCTTGTAGTCGCAGTGGGGGCAAGTGCCTTCCACATAGCGATCGGGCAGGAACCGCTGCGCTTCCGGGTCGTAGAACTGCTCTGAGGACCGTTGGTCGATGAACCCCTGTTCGTGCAAACGCAGGAAGACATCCTGGGTCACGACGTGATGGTTGGCGGTGCCGGTGGTGGTGAATAGATCCCAGTCGAAGCCGAGCGCATCCCACTGGCGGACAAACTCACCGTGGTAGCGATCAACGATTTCCTGGGGACTCACTCCTTCGGTCTCGGCACGCACTGTGATGGGGGTCCCGTGGACGTCGGAGCCCGAGACCATGAGCACATCGTTGCCGATGGCGCGTTGATAGCGGGCGAATATGTCTGACGGCAGGTAGGCGCCGGCGAGGTGCCCAAGATGGCGTGATCCGCTGGCGTACGGCCAGGCCACTGCGACCAGAATCTTGCGGGAGTTTGGTGGTTTATTCACGGGCACGAGATGGTACCAGCCCTCGGATCACGGGGACCAAAGCCCCTCTCGAAACTAGAGACTCTGTGTGCACAGATTCCCACTGTGGGTGAGCGATTGTGTAGTGGGTACGTTCTTCCGACACCCTCCCGCGCTCACACATGCGGCAGCGCACCTGTACACTCGCAGCGACAGACGACAGAGGTGTCGAGAAAAGTCCGACACCGCAATTGGAGGTATAGCCCTTGAACACCGCAATGGTGCGCAAGATCGACGACCTCGGCAGGATCGTGATCCCAGCCGAGACTCGGCGACTCTTCAATATCCGCGAGGGGGATGAACTCGCCATTTCGGTGGACGGCGACTCGATCATCATCCGCAAGCTCGACGCAACATGTGTCTTTTGCGGGTCGACCGACGAGGTCAGCGATTACAAGGGACGCGGAGTGTGTTCTTCGTGTCGCTCTTCCTTGAATAGCTAATTCATGTCGCGCAGGACTGCTTCGTAGAGTTCTCGCCGACTTACACCGAATTCCGATGCAGTACGGCGGACTGCATCGGTCATAGATTCACCCGACTCGATCGCGCTCCTCGCCACGGCGACGACGTGATCGGGGTCGGTGAGTTCTTCCGCCGCTCCATCGATGACGAGCGTGAATTCGCCGCGCACATGCTCGGATGACCAGTGTGCGACGGCTTCGGCCAGTGTGCCGCGCCACACCTCCTCGAACGCCTTGGTCAGTTCTCGGGTGACGACAACCCGCCGGTCCGCCCCCATCGCAGCGGCAAGCTCCTCGAGATCGCCGACAACACGGGACTTGGCCGAGAAGAGCACGATGGTTCGCTGCTCGGTCGCTATCTGACGAATCCGGTGCTTTCGGTTCTTGCCCTTTCTGGGCAGGAAGCCCTCAAAGACAAACCGCTCCGCGGGAAGGCCCGAGACCGCGAGGGCAGCAGTGACCGCACTCGGGCCGGGAACCACGGTGACCTCGGCCGCAACAGCCACCGCCGCCTGCACCGCACTCAAACCGGGGTCGGCCACCGACGGCATACCCGCATCCGTCACGAGGGCAACCGTCTCCCCCGCCGTGAGCCGAGTCGCCAGTTCCTCGGATCGCCGGTCCTCATTGCCCACGAAATAGCTCCGCACCGGTGTTCGCACACCTAGTGCACGCAGCAGGGTGGCCGCCCGCCGGGTGTCTTCTGCATAGATGAGGTCGGCATCGGCCAAGGCAACCTGCAGCCGCGATGAGGCATCGCTGAGGTTGCCAATCGGCGTTCCACACAAGATGAGTGTCCCTGGCATCTCAGCGAGGATAGATCGACAGCTCCATGCCCAACGCTGGAGGGTCGTCGTCGGTAGGCATTTCAAGGACCCATGCGGCTCGCGCCATCCACAAGAACCGCCCTGGGTCGAGAACCTTGACCGCGATGACGCAGCCACTCAGGTCAATGCCGGCAACTCGAATAGGGCTCGACAAGCCGCGACCGTGCACGGCTCCGGTTGACAGAAGGACTCTGTGGTGCATGCCCCGAACACCAACCCAGCGCTCGATGCAAGTTGACGCAACAAGCACCGGAGCCGATCTCCACGGTGGGTTGACTGATTTCAGGGTGATGAACCGGCGTGATCCTGCTACGCTCTCCGGCCTTATGGCTAAGGCAAAACGACGCAAGCTACGCGCCCGCCGCTCGAAGGCGAACCACGGGCGACGTCCCAACGCCGGACGCGGCTAACCAGCCGCTCTTTTTCGCTTCATGTGATTCGGTGCTTTTTTGGCGCGCTCGAAACACAATTCCACGATATCGAGTCGACGGTCCGCCGTTAAGAGGTCTGATCTACGGGACTCGAATCTGATCGGCTGCAGCTGCCCCAGCCGCGGCGTCCGTTGCAAGGACGAATGAGAACCCGTCGCCGATTCGATCAATGTATGCATAGCGACCGTCTTCAGCAGTGAACGCAACCCCGCCGGTTTCGCCAACCCCTTCACCCATCTCGAGCGTCTCCGTCACGTATGTGATCATCGCATCGACTAGTTCGAACGCATCCTCTTCGGTATCGCCCTTGTAGGCGAGCGCAAAGACAACGTCATCGTTGTCATAGAGCACCTGATAGGAGTCTCCACCCCAGCCGTTGGCTGCTTGGGCAGATGCACCGGCGGCGGCAGTGTCGTCGAGCAGGAGACGGAATCCCCATTCGCCCCATGTGGAAGTCTCATGGGTGGTGTATCCATCGAGCTCTAATGCAAGCGGTTCGACGGCGAGCGCCCCTTCCCCACTGACAAACCGCGGGGGGTGCATCACGGCCTCGGTGGACACCGGCCGATTGGTGTAGGCGGCATCGACAGCGGCGACCCCCCCTGCCGAGACCAGCGACTCAACGAACACCTGGCCTGTGTCGTAGGGAAACGCAAGGTCGTTCTGCATCCAGACGGGAACTGAGTTGATGACGGAGCTGTTCGCCATCTGCTCCAGGCTCTCGCGAGCCATAGCCATCTGCTCGGCGAGGGGTAGCTCTTGGATGTAGACCAACTGGAAGTAGGTGGCGTCCCCTTCCAACAGCGACTGGAACGCTGCACCTTCGTCGAAGCGCTCTTCATCCCACATCGCCTGATACTCATCGTTAAAAACAAAATGCTGATTCGTGAGGGCGTGCACCAGCTCGTGCACCACAACACTTGCGGTAAGCGGAGTGAGGTCGGCGGCTTCGCCACCGATTACAAGCTCGGCGGTCTCGAGATCGTAGAAGCCCGCAACTTGCTCGGAGTAGAGATCGACGAGCATCATTTCCAGGTCGTCACTGGGTTCCAGTTTTCCCAGGAGCTGCATCAACCGCGTGTCGACCGCCAACTCGTCAGGGTCGAGTTCGTCTTCGAGATCGATGCGAACGCGTGCCGCCAGCTCCTCAGGCGTGAGAATCGTGACCGTCGGGTTGGTGAGGAACGGCAGGCCGCGCACTTCCTCCGTTGCCGCGATCAACTCCACGATCTGTTCGGTGAGCTGCTCAACCACCGCTGGATCGAGATCGCCGCTGGCGATGACCGTCGGCGGCTCAGTCGTGTCGGGACTGGTGGTGCTAGGTGCCAGGGTCGTGCTGGTTGTGGCGCCCGCCGATGTCTCTGGAGTCGAACTCGATTCGCAGGCAGCCACGAACAGACCGAGGGCCAGCATGGCCGCGATAAAGCGGATTGGGATGGTTGTGCCTCTCATCAAGGGAGGAGCGTAACTGATCCGCAAGAATGTGCTGACAGCAATCGGCCACCTGGTGTGTTCGTTTGCCCGCTATGACCGTTCTGACCAGATCGCCCGATTAACCAGATTCTCCAGCGCTTCCTGTTGGCCAGAAACCGGCTTGGGGTCAATCCGTTCGGCCAGCACCTTGTCGCTGATGGCTTCGAGAGAGGCGTTGTCGGACATGATGTAGCTGCCCAGGTCACCCTTCCAGCCGGCATAACGATCGGTGCGGGCTTTGCTGAGGGTCTCCTTCTCGATCAGATCCATGGCGACGAGGAACGCCTTGGCGAGGGTGTCGATCCCGCCAATGTGACCATGGAAAAGGTCGATTCGGTCGAGGCTCTGCCTCCGTAGCTTGGTGTCGAAGTTGAAGCCGCCCCCCTTGAAGCCACCGGCCGCAAAGATCTCGTGCAGCGCAGGAGCAAGTTCCTCGACGGAGTTGGGGAATTGGTCGGTGTCCCAGCCGTTTTGCGGATCGCCACGGTTGGCATCGATGCTGCCAAATATCCCGTTCTCGACTGCGTATGCGACCTCGTGGTGGAAGCTATGGCCACCCAAGGTTGCGTGGTTGACCTCGATATTGACGTAGTACTCGCCGAGTAGGTCGTAGCGCTCGAGGAATCCGTGCACGGTGGCTGAGTCGTAGTCGTATTGATGCTTGGTTGGTTCTTGGGGCTTGGGCTCGAGAAACATCTGACCAGTGAAACCAATCTTGCGTTTGTGCTCGGCAACCAGGGTGAGGAAACGGGCGAGCTGCTCGCCCTCTTGCTTCATACTGGTGTTGAGCAGGGTCTCGTAGCCTTCACGACCACCCCACAACACATAGCTGGTGCCACCGAGACGGTGGGCCGCCTCGAGGGCGTGACGGACCTGCGACGCGGCAAACGCAAAAGCCTCAGGGTCAGGGTTGGTGGCCGCTCCTGCCGCAAAGCGAGGATGGCTAAACACATTGGCGGTGCCCCACAGAAGCTTGACGCCGGTCTCATCCATCTTCTCGGCTGCGTAGTCGACCATGGCGTGCAGATTGCTGACGGTCTCGCCGTAGTCGGCACCATCGGGGGCGATATCGCGATCGTGGAAGCAGAAGTACGGCGTGCCGAGCTTGGCGAAGAACTCAAAAGCAGCGTCCATCTTCTGACGAGCGGCACCCATCGGGTCGGAGGTGTTGCCGATCCACGGCCGGTCGAAGGTACCGTCACCGAATATGTCGCTGCCGGGCCAGGCAAACGAGTGCCAGTAACAAACGGCGATGCGGAGGTGCTCTTCCATCGTCTTGCCGGCAACGATGCGGTCGGCGTCATAGACGCGAAACGCCAGCGGATTGGTCGTGTCGGGTCCCTCGAAACGAATCGGTTCGGTCTTGAAGAACTCGGCCATCGTCTGACACCTTCCGTCGAGTGCACTGAGGCTGCTGCCGAGGCCATTCAACCACTCAGCGACCCTCCCCGGCAATTTGTTGTCTTCCCACACAATTTCGGCGCCGGGCGGCTGCCTACCATTACGTCCCATGGACATCTTTGAGGTTATTCACGGCCATCGATCGATTCGTCAGTACAAACCCGATCCGGTTGGCGATGAGTTGCTCACCGAGGTTCTGGAAGCCGGGGTCAGAGCTTCTTCATCGGGAAATATGCAGACGTACTCGATCATCGTTTCGCAGGACCCGGCGATGCGGGAGCGACTCTTCTGGCCCCACATGGAACAGAACATGGTGCTCGACGCTCCGGCTTTGCTCACGTTCTGCGCCGACTTCCGCCGGATGCGCAAGTGGCTGCGGATCAATGATGCCCCCGACAATTTCGGCGACTTCTTTGCTTTCCTTGTCGCCGCAATCGATGCGATATTGGTTTCGCAGAACGTGGCGTTGGCTGCAGAAGCCAACGGACTCGGCATTTGCTACATGGGTTCGACGCTTGCCAATGCTGATCAGGTCGGCGAGATCCTGCAGTTGCCAACCGGCGTCGTCCCCGTCGTCGGTTTCAGCCTCGGCTGGCCGGATGAGGACCCGGCACCACGTGATCGACTTCCCCTGACGGGGCTGGTTCACCACGAGGTCTACCACGACCACAGCGATGCTGAGATCGCCGAGATCTACAAGGACCGGGACCGGGCAGGGTGGGAACGCTACATGAGCAACCCGGACCTTCGGCGCCTCATCGAAGAGGCGGACGTTGAGAACCTGGCGCAGATCTACACCGTCGTCAAGTACACCCCCGAAGGCCAAGCCAAGTACTCCGCATCGTTGCTGACGTACCTGCGGGAGCAGGGGTTCCTGCCACGTCGCTAGCGTCCCTCTCATGACCCGAGTATTCCGTGCTACGCCTGAGGATGCCGTGGCGGCTTCGCACGCCCTCGCCGCGTTGTACCACCGCAAACCCGCAGCTACCGAGCGGATGGAGCGCCTGCTCGACGACTCCAGCTTCGTGCTCTGCTCGCACGGTTGGAGGATGACTACGTCGCCTACCTGCATGCCGAACTGCTGAACCGACTTGACGGAAAGACGAAGCTACTGATCTATGACATCGCAGTAGCGCCGGAGCAGCGACGAAGAGGCATCGCAACAAAACTGATGCAAGCGGCTCTGGCCCTTGGTCGAGAAGTTGGCGCCGTGCGATGCTGGCTGCTGACCGAGGTCGAGAACGCCGCTGCACGCGGCCTATACGAGAAGCTCGGTGGCGATGAGTGGTCGGCGGTCGGCTTCGGTTGGAGACTCGAGTGACTACTTGCTCGATCCCCGGCTCCGCACGCGGCAGAATTTCGGTCACTCATACTGAGGTCGTGAAGACCCGGGAATATGGGGAAGCTGGGTAGTGACTACCGGGGAGGGTCGTGTCCTCGGTTGGGGCGGGTGAGTCTGCGGCTGTTGGGCGGGTCGTGGGGGTTGAGTGTGAAACCCGATTGGTGGATGGCGACGTGATGGTGGAACCAGCAGAGGGTGGCGAGGTTGGCGGGGTCGTCATCGCCGCCATGAGCTCGATGTCTGATGTGATGGGGTTGGAGCCGATACCGCGAATGGCATCCTGCGACTGTGCATCCTTTGTCTCGCCACGCCACGAACTGGCGTACTGCCGGCGGGATGGTTGACGTGGATTGTGAGGCGACGACCGGCCTCCCCTCGCTGAGACCGACGAGTCGTACGGTGCCGCCGCAAAGGATCTCGTTGAGCACGTTGGGTCCCACCCTGGGCCCGTACTGCAGTTCTGCACCAAGTTCACCGCCTGTGTTGTCGGCGCGATCAAGGTCGATAAACACGGTGGCGTCAATGCCACCAGCGGGTGCTGTCGACGTGTCGGCGCCGAGCGAGTCTTGCGAGATCATCACCAGAGCGTCGGCTTGGAGTTGGTTGCGGGTGAAATGCTCGCCGCCTGGCTGTCGACGAAGCTCGTCGGCCCGCACAGCGATCGCTTCGTCGACGATTGCGCCTTCGACCGCGGGAAGCTCGAAATGGCCCGACCACCGAGACTCATCCAGCGACGGTTGGATGGTGAAATGCCGGTCCGAGAAGGTCTGCTGCTCATCCCTTCGGGAAATCCGGCGGTACTGATTGGTGAGCCGGTTCACTGCAGTCAGATCCAACTCGAAACTCTTATCAACTACGCGTTCGGGAGCATCAGCAGCCATCAGCTGCAACGCCGCCATGGCGCGATCGAAGGTGATCTCACCTGACTCGAGCTGCTCAAACAGAAATGGATCAGTCCTGTACATACGATTGGCGGCATCAACCAGTTGTTTGGCTGCAGAGTGGCTGATGTCCATCGTCGACGCGACCCAATCCACCATCGAGCGGGCACCGTTCTCCCTAGCGACCCCGGCGCGATGAAGCTGGTTGATCAGAACTAGCTGGCGAGCATGGAGCTGGGATACCGCGGTTGAGGTCTCGGCCAGCTCAGCCGTGAAATCGGTAACCAGGTTCGAATCCGTGAACAACATACCGACAACATATCAACCACCTATGACAACAAATCAGACCACCCAAACAGGGGTCCGGAACCGAGGAATCGGTAGCACCGTAGCCAAGCGTTCGTACCTAGGCCACTCGACCCACAAACGCACCGATCGTCTTCGTTACCAGCCCGAGAGCGTCAATTGACGCGAGCGGATCACCGGGTAGCTGTAGCCCGTGATCGGCTCCCTCGATCTCAAGAACCTCGACATTCGTCAATCCAGTAGCGAACTCAGGGTCCCAGGTGGGGTCCGCTGAACCCCCGATCGCCAAGGTCGGGGCGGCCGAGGCGGCCAAGGCCGTGCGTACCTCTGGCTGGTTGAGCAGCGGTGTCAGCCAAATTCCAGGCAGTCCAAGCTCAACCGCGTAGGGGAGCGCGAACGATGTCAACGATTTCGTTATCAGCAGGCGATCCGACAGGTTCCCGACATGCTCGAGCGCAGCCTCGAAACGAATTGCCTGGCCTCGCCCGAGCGGTCCCATCGATCCCACACCTGAAGTACCGACCATCCCTGTGCCAATAGGGCCTCGCGCGCAAACCACAGCAATGGCGCGGCGGGAAGGTAGCCAGCACCCGGGAGCAGAATACCTACCCGCTGGGAATCCCCTGCGAAGAACTGCCCACCGCAGATACCTAGATCGATCTCCTCCATGCCCACACCAAACCAGACCCGACCGGTTGTGTCTAGGGTGAGGTGAAGGGAGCGAACCTTGGACCACAATCTCAGACTCGCCGACTGGTACGGACAACAAGTGCATGTGACCATCGATCGGCCACTTGGGTCGACCCACCCCGACAACAGCTCCTTCGTCTATCACCTCAACTACGGATTCGTACCCGGAACGTTGGCCCCTGACGGTGAGCCACTCGATGTCTACATCATCGATGCCAATGAACCGTTCTCCGACTGCGAGGCCGAGGTCATCGCAATCATCCGACGGTACGACGACGTCGAGGACAAGCTTGTAGCGCGGATCGGCGACAGCCACTGGACCGCCGCCGAGATCGAAGCCCGAACCGCATTCCAGGAGCAATGGTTCAACACAACGGTTGAGGTGGGCGCGACGCATGAGCCATTCGAGCACGGGTACACAAATCACACGGTGAGGGATGGGATCACCGTCTTGAAAGCCTACGCGGGTCCCGACTCATCGCAGCGGTGCGGCCGTGAGGTAGCTGCTTTGCGAGCACTGCACGGGCAGGTGCCGGTCCCAGATCTCATCGAAACCGGTCCAGATCGGATCCGCACCAAGTGGATAGCGGGAAGGCACGGCAAGGACCTGTTGACGGCCGGCCACGATGCGGGGGTACTCTCCGCCTGTGGATCGACGTTGAAGCAGATCCACGAGCACGATATTTCGACGGTCTTCCCTGATGCGTCCGATGGATCAACTCTCATCCACGGTGACTACGGACCCAACAACACCCTCTTCGACCAGACGACAATCGAAGTCGTAGCGGTACTGGATTGGGAATGGGCCCATCCCGGAGACCCAGTCGAAGATCTGGCATGGTGCGAATGGATCATTCGAACCTTCCACCCCGACAGCGTCGGTGCCTTGGACCCTTTCTACGCCGCATACGGTGAACGACCTTCATGGCCGAGTCGCCAATCCGCGATGCTCACCAAGCTGACCGAGATGCATCGATTTGCCGAGCAGCACGAACCAGGCGGATCAACTGCCATGACACGGCTCAGACAGCTGAAGTCGGTCCAGGCATGGACCGAGCTCGACCCAAGATGGTAGAGATGCGTCCACAGCTGATCGTCGCCACCGGTCTTCCCGCCTCGGGAAAATCAACGCTGGCCGCACCGCCTGATCCGTCCAGTTCAATGGCGATCGTCAGGTTCTGCATGTAGGTGTGTTCTACGACGCTGAGTGCGAGCAGCTCCACCACGATGTCATTCGGTTGGAGGTCATAGGACGATGAACTCCGTTCAATCTTCATGACACCGCCAGAGGTCGAGGAGTTGTCGCTCGCGGTCAGGGTCTAGGCCATTCTGACGGATTCGTTGGTCGTCCTCAGATGACCATTGCCGCGTATCGTTGATCGTCTCGCTGATAGGTCGGAAGCAGAGTCCGTGTTGCTGCGCTGGTCGAGAGTCGGCCTCGGCGAACATCTCGAGGTCGGGTAGTTCGGGCACCCAGAGGGGCAGTTCGGTGTAGGGCTCAACGCTGTTGTCGAGGAGGAAACCGTCGGGTATCCATCTGATGTCTTCGTGATGTCGACAACCGGCGGCATCCAGGCATGCATCTAGAAGCTCGGCCATCGTGACCCGCTCTGAGGGACCGACCGCGTTGAAGGTGCCATTGAACCCGGCGACAGCGGACGAAACGATCCAGCTAGCAAGGTCGCGAACGTCGGTGAACCTGACTCGTCGCCCGGGTCTGCCCGGGGCAAGGATCGGACCCGCCCTGTGGGTGCGATCAACCCAGTAGGTGAAGCGGTCGGTCGGGTCGCCCGGTCCAACGATCAGACCCGGACGCACAATGAGATGATTGTCGGGGAACTTGGTGCGGACGATCTGTTCGCAACGAACCTTGAGGTTGGGATACCTGTTGGGGACGCCCTCATCTGCATCAGTCGCAGCCGGAACGACCTCAGTCTGAGTCGTTAGCGGCCCCGTCACCAGGTCCGCATACACCGAGGTCGTGGACACGAACACGTAGCGAGAAGCCCGCCCGCCCAGCACCTCGGCTGCCGCCAGCACCTGGCGCGGTGACCTCGCCACATCGACAACGGCATCCCAATCGCCACGTCTGAGAGCATCCATTCCGCCTGGCATGGTGCGATCGCCTCGGACTTCAGCAACCCCTTCAGGAGCGCAACCGCTAATGCCTCGGGTAAAGGCAGTCACCTCGTGGCCATCCTTTAAGGCAGTCTCCGCGACTGCCCGTCCGAGAAAGACGTTTCCCGCCAGAATCAGCATCTTCATGACTGCCCCCTCGACGGCGGCAGCCGGTGGCAGGCGACCATGCCACGAAACACAAATGAACCCACAGGTTCATCAAAGAACTGTGCCGTCTCGGCGACCAGCCACTGCCTCAATTCGCCTTCGTCGTTGTCACCTCTGGCAACCGCAACCTGCATGTTGCTTTGGGTCAACAGATAATCGGCAAATTGATCGGAGCTGAGAGGAATGACGGTTTCGTAGCGCTCCCATCCCGTGTGCAGCCAGTCGCCGAGGTCGGAGGGTGGTTTCCACGCCCGATTCCTAGGAGGTGGCGGAAACGTGGCGAGATAGACCTTCGTCATCCACTCGCCGAACCTCTCGTTTGTGTCCATCCGTCCGGTAAACCAATGATCGAGCACGACTAAGACAGCACCGTCACGTCCAATTCGGGCGGCCTCGCTCAGGAACCCATCCTGATCGAACCAATGCAGCGCCGAACCAACGGCGATCAGATCGCACGATTGATCAGGGAGCGGGATTCCTTCGGCGGAGCCGATTCGGTAAACAACGTTGCTCATCGGCATAGCCTGATCGAGCATTGACTTTGATGGCTCGATACCGACAACGTGCGCGGCCAATGGAGCAAACGCCTTGGTTGAGATCCCGGTTCCACACCCAACGTCCACGGCACACTCGACCCGCCCTTCGATGCCGGCGACTCGACGGACGATGTCCGACGCTAGATCCGAGTAGTCGGGTCTTCCCGCCGCATAGAGACTTGCTGAACGCTCGGTGTCGAAAGGATTGGCAACCATCGCCACCGAGCCTACCGACGCAGCGCAGGCACCAGCCCGAGAGCGTCAAAATGACGCAGACGCGACAATGACGGCATGTCCCCAAAGGCTCCTCAACCGCTAGAACGAGTCAGAACAGCCCGGCGGGACCTTGCGAGCAATCGACCCGGCTACGAACGCGCCCCCGGCGACTTCAACAGAGTGTCAGTGCCGACTCGGGATGGTGATCAGCTGTGCGATTGGCTGGTTGCCGAAGACCCGGAGGTCGTCATCGAGGTCGGCCTCGCCTACGGAGCATCCGCTCTCGCCATCGCTGAAGCACTCCTCGTTGGGGACCGCCCCGACCCAGCGCACAGCATCATCGACCCCTATCAGGATCGGTTCAACGATGCCGGCTGGGCCGTCCTCGACGGCGCCGGACTGGCCGACATGTGCACCCTTGACAGGAAACGCTCCCAATTTGCCCTGGCGGATATGGCAAGCCGCGGCGTCACTGCGGATGTGGCATTTGTGGATGGGAGCCACACTTTCCACAACGTCTTTGTGGATCTGTTCTTCGTGAGTGAAATCGTCCGTCCCGGGGGCCTCGTGATCCTCGACGATTGCGACTGGCCCGCCGTCGCCATCGCAGCGAGTTACTACGAGACCAACATGAGATGGCGGGCCGAACCCGGCAGCACCGGCACCCGGCTACGGGCCTTCCGGCTGCCAACCCCGAGATACGAGCCGCGTTTTGATGAGTTCAAACCTTTTGGAGCGGATCCCCATCGTTAGCCAAGCGCTCGCACAAGTAGAGTCACCAGCGTGTTCGATGACCCGTCTCAATACACGACCGAGGACAAGCTGAGGGCACGGATCACGCTCCACGCGCGATTCTCAACAGCCGAGCTGCCTTGGTACGACTGGATGACTCGACTGGTCAATCTCGCCGAGTCGGAATCTGTGCTTGAGATTGGGTGCGGACCGGGCGACCTCTGGGATTCGATGGCACCGCCGGGCGGCACAACGATCCTGCTGGACTCGTCACGGGTGATGATCTCGACGGCAGCTCGCCGCACCGGTCTTCCATCGTTGGTCGCCGACGCCGCGTCAATACCGCTGGCAGACACCTGCTTCGACGTCGTGATTGCCAATCACATGCTGTACCACCTGTCCGATCCCGGCGAAGGGATCGCCGAAGCCGCACGACTCCTACGGGAGTCCGGCCGGTTCATTACTGCGACCAACGGGCCTGGGCACATGCAGGAACTGGACAAGCTGACCGGCGAGCCGCCGATCCTCCCCGGCTTCAACCTCGATAACGGGGCCGCCCTGCTCGGTCGTCACTTCGGAACTGTTACGTTGCATCGCTTCAGCGACGGCCTGAGGGTCACTGATCCAGACATCGCACTGCAATACCTGGCCTCCTACCGCAGGCTCTCACCTGCCGACGTCATTTCGATCCGCGCCGCGCTCGCCGAAACCATCGAGCGACTGGGCCACTACAGGGTCACCAAGTCGATGGGTGCGTTCGTGTGCAGGAATCCCATCCAGTGACGCACCACAAAATCCTGCAGACCCGGGTCGATCCAGTGATCGAGCCGGGTCAAGGAACGCCGCTGGCGTTCCGGTGGAGGTGACGGGATTTGAACCCGTGACTTCTACGTTGCGAACGTAGCGCTCTGCCGAGCTGAGCTACACCCCCAGGGCGGGTGCAAGTGTAGCGAGCTTCTAGGCCTGGTCGAGCTGACGACGCAGCCGCTCCTGCACGATGGTCGTGGTGAGGTCCGCCCTGCTTCGTTCGATCAGGGAACGGGCCACGTCGGTCGTTCTCCGCAGCGAAGATGTCATGCCATCTGGATAGTCGAGAGCCGCCAGCAAGTCATGGATGACTTCCATGTCGGCAAAGGTCGCCTCGGCTTTGGCCAGCTCACCTTTGCGGAGCTGGTCGAGCAGACGCCGGCGTAATTCGCCTACGGCTTCACCGAGACCCTTTAGATACGGAACAGCATGAAGACCAAGATCCGAAGGTAGCGGCAACGGCTGGTGCAGTACCAACGCCTTGGTCAGTTCGGCTTCGGCATATTCCTTCACTGCGTCATAGAAGAACCCAGCGTGATAGATATCACGGTGTTCCTTCAAGGGAGCCTCAGCTTCGTCGATCAATGCTCGCCCGTCGGCCAGCAGCGCATCGGCAGCATCGACATCACCGCGGTGCAGCGCACGAATCGCCTTCGACGACGCCTGAATGATCTTCCGGCAGTTCTTGAGCGCCAGCTCGCGGGCGGCGAACTTCTCGTCCAGTTCGGAGCGCACCTCGGCCTCGAGCTCGTCGAGGTTCAACGACTCCGTCACCAGCTATCAACCCGCCACGATGCGGACGGTTGACATGACGTCGACGTTGGGGACAGGTGCCGGAGTGGCGGTATCAATGGGCACGACGGATGCGACCGGCTTGAAACGATCGACCTTCGCCTGCAGCAAAGCGGTTATGAACCCCGCCAGCAAAACGTCAAACAGGATGGTCACGCCAAGCCAGATGGTGCTTCCGGTCAGCACGGCAGCGGCGAGCGAACCCAGGGCTCCCGTACCGAGCAGAGCAACGGCCCGACGGCGACGGCGACGTGCGCCAGCAGCAGCCGTTACCGCCTCGGTGGACTGCAAAGCAACCGACGCCAGAAGATCGTTATTGCGCGCAAAAGTCCGGGTCGAACTCATCGATGCGCTCTTCTGGCCAGCGAAGAAGCCGGGCAGCAGAAAAGCCGCCCACACGCCTCCGATTATCAAGAAGGCCAATATCTCCATTAGATCCTTACTCCGTCCACCACCGAGCGTAGGCAACGTTGCGCACGCAACCAAGCATTTCGGCCCGCACGTCCCGAACGGGTGATTACGTATTGTGGTCGCTTTGCCCCTCTATGAGCAACTCGACACCGTGGTGCAGTGCGGGACCAACCACGTCCAAAGACTCTTGCACTGCTTTCACCGAGCCCGGCAGGTTGATAATCAGCGTCGATCCGGCGATCCCGGAGACACCGCGCGACAGCATCCCGTGCGGAACCTTGCCAAACGTCGCCGCCCGCATCGCTTCGGCCAAACCGGGGGCTTCTCTGTCGATGACGAGTCGCGACCCTTCCGGGGTGAGGTCGCGGGGCGTGAAACCGGTCCCGCCTGTTGTGACAATCAGATCGTGGTCAACGATCAGATCTTGGAGTACATCACGGACAGACTCGACACCATCTTCCACAACCACAACTGCAGCACCTTCGATGCCAAACTCGGCAAGCTTGGCCACAGCGGCCGGCCCGGATCGATCTTCAGCCTCGCCGCGGGAAACCCTGTCACTCACCGTTACAACAACGGCCCTCACCGGTTCCACTCCCCCGACTTGCCCCCACTCTTGTGTAGCAACTGAACCGCAGCGATCGCGACGCCTCGGTCGAGACCCTTCACCATGTCGTAGAGGGCAACTGCGCCAATCGCAGCCGCAGTCATCGCCTCCATCTCTATTCCCGTCTTTGCGGTGGTGCGGGCAGTGACCGTCACAACGGCACCCGTCTCTGACTCGGCGATCTCGACGTCGACGCCATCGATAGGGATCGGATGACAGAGCGGGACAAGCGAAGCCGTCTGCTTGGCACCCATGATGGCGGCCACCCTGGCAACGCCGAGAGCGTCACCCTTGGGAAGGTCGCCCGCAAACAGCCGTTGCCGGACGGCGTCCGACATCACGACGCGAGCCTCGGCCACAGCGACACGTTCAGTTGCATCCTTGGCGGCGACGTTCACCATTCGGGCATTTCCCTCGTCATCCAGATGTGTGAATCCATCAGACATCAGTCACCTCCGCGGCAGTCCTCGACTCCGGCATGCGCAACATCTCCAATTCAACCAACGACCCTCTGGCAACTTCGCTCGTGCCAACGGGGATAACGGCCAGGGCATCCGCGGCAGCAAGCGCAGTCAAGATGTTGGATCCCTGCGCCCCGCTCAAGCTGGCATGCAGATGACCATCGTCACCTGGGGACACAGTCACTCGGAGAAAAACAACCTTCCCCAGATCGGTCCCAACGTCTTGGTCGAGCACACCGGGCAACCGAGGCCGGAAGACCTGGGTTGCACCCATCATCTGCAACAGGGCCGGACGGAGAAACTGTTCGTAGGCAACGGCGACCGAGACAGGGTTCCCCGGCAAGCCAAAAAAGGGGGTGTCGCTGAGTCGTCCGAATGCAAACGGTTTGGCCGGCTTCATCGCCACCTTCCAGAAGTCAACCGAACCCAGCTCTCCCAGTAGATGCTTGACCAGGTCGTACTCACCCATCGACACGCCGCCACTCGAGACAACGACATCGGCGTTGGCCGCTGCCGTCGCAAACGTCGCTCTGAGACGGTCGGCGTCGTCACCGATGATCCCGAGATCGACCACCTCTACACCCAGTTCCTCGAGGTTCCCCCGCAACGTGAACCGGTTTGCGTCGCGGATCTTGCCCGGAGCTAGCTCTGCAGTTTCCGGGGGAACGATCTCATCGCCTGTCGACATGATGGCGACTCGGGGCCGTCTCCGTACCAAAGGGCTGTGGTACCCGAGCGATGCGCAAATGCCGAGGCGGGCTGCGGTGAGCCGCTCGCCGACATCGAGCACGGTTGTCCCCGATGCCACATCGTCCCCGGCGGGGCGCACCGATGCACCGACCGGCCACGAGGCCAGGATGGTCACGCTGCTCGGTGCGGGCTCGGTGTCTTCAACGGGAACGACGGTGTCGGCACCCGCCGGCATCGGGGCCCCTGTCATGATCTTGATCGCGGTTCCTGGGGTGACCAACTTGGTTGGCACACTCCCTGCGGCGACGTCTTCAAGCACCTCGAGAACCACAGGGGTCGCGGCGACGTCGGATGCCAGCACGGCGTACCCATCCATGGCCGAGTTGGCAAACGGGGGGAGGTCGTGGCGGGCCACAATCGGCTCTGCAAGAGCAAGACCGGCGGCATCAACCAGGTCGATGTGCTCGGCGGGAAGCGGTGCAACCGACGCAAGCACCTCACGCTGGGCTTGGGGAAGAGGCTTCATTGGGTCTCCACCGTCTGTTCGCGGCCACTGACCAACCTCTTGATGTTGCCGGAATGGCGGGCGATGACCACCGCCGCGGTTAACCCGGCTGCCACCAGCGGCCAGCCCGCCCAACCAAATAGCGCATAACCGGGTACGTACACTGCCATCGCACCAAGCGACGCTATCGACGCTGTCTTGGTTGCAGCGACGGTCCCGCCCCATCCGATGACCAGGATGAGCCCAAACCATGGTTCGAGGTACAACACCGCACCAATGGCCGTGGCGACGCCGCGGCCGCCTTTGAAGCTATGCCAGATCGGAAACACATGCCCAATAACGGCAAATAGGGCACACCAGAAGCCAACCGTAGGACTGACCATCCATGATCCGATCAGCGCGGCAAGAAGACCCTTGATCGCATCGCCAAGCATTACCGCAGCTCCGACCTTCTTCCCCATGGTGCGCATCACATTCGACGCCCCTGGGTTACCGCTGCCTTGGTCATAGATGTTGACCCCCAGTAGACGGGGGATGATTACTCCGGTGTCGATACTGCCAAGGAGATATGCGATGGCGAGGGCTATTGAAGTTTCCACTGGCGGCAAGTCTAGGAGAACAAGAATTGTCAACCGGTCGCCACGGATCGCGTGTAGTAATAAGTCGTTGGCTACGGAGAGCGCGCAGCGTAGACTGAAACGGATGAGCGGTTTTTGCTCGGGCCAAATTACGAGGAGGCAATGCGTCCATGGTCGGTTCGTGCCTGAGTTTCCAGCCTCGCCCTATAGGAGTCACCCCAGCCCTACCCTGAATCGCGCTTCATATCAATAGGTTCCCTCCCCGTGTGCCGATCGTAAGTCCCCCACCATTCCCCCTGCTTGCGTGAGGCTCCCTCCCTCTTCGGAGGGGGGGAACACGGGGAGGGTCTTTATTTCGGTCCCCCCACCAGATACCTTCGCCTTGTGTTCTGGATGCGTCGCCCCCCGTATTTGCGCTGGCTTGTTGCCGGAGCCGTGCTGCTGACGGGTCTTGCGTTTGAGAGTCGTGGCGCATCGACGGTCCTGTACCCGTTCGCAGATACGCCCATTCCGGCTGGGGCCACGGCCGAGGGCACCATCGTTTGGCGAGAGATCCCTTCGCAAATGCTGCCAGAGTGGACCGGTGACGTCGCTGGAATCGTTCGCACCGATATCGCAGCCAACGACCCGATTCTGCCCTCCCAGATCGGCGAACTCTTGGCCCCATCCGATTGGTGGGCGGTGGCGTTGCCGCTACCTGCGCCGGTGACTGCCGGGACCCACATCCGGGTGGTGCTTGCCGATAACACCGTCGTCGAAGGAATCGCACTCGAAGGAGCCAACGACACAGGATTCGAGTTGGTCGGCACCGTTGCATTTGCAGCGTCTCATGCGCCGCTGGTTGCACAGGCTGCCTCCAATGACGCATTAGTCGTCATGATCGCCGCTGATACCCCCGTGGCGACACCTGACGGTTAGGGTATCGCCCCATGCTTGAAGCAGCTTTCTGGGGCCTAATCCAGGGCCTTACCGAATTCCTCCCTATCTCGTCCAGCGGTCACTTGGTGTTGGTTCCTGCCCTCCTCGGCCAGGAACCTCCCGATCTCGCCACGTCCGCCATGCTTCATATGGGGACTTTGCTAGCGGTGCTGATCTACTTCCGGCGTGAGGTGGTTGAGGTAGTGACCTTTACGGACAAGGGACGGCGTCTGCTGCTCCTGCTGCTCGTCGGCACGATTCCGGCCGCAGTCCTGGGTCTCACGTTCGAGTCTCAAGTCGAATGGCTGAACGAGCGACCCCGCGGCATCGCAATCGCCCTATTCCTCACCGGAGTTGTGCTGTTCGCCACTCGCTGGATCCAGCGCGGTACCCGCACCGCCGAAGAAGCGACCTTCAAGGACACCATCATCATCGGTCTTGGACAGGCGCTTGCTCTGATTCCGGGAGTATCCCGATCGGGGTCAACCATAAGCACCGGGCTGCTGCGCGGGTTTACCGATGATGAGGCAGCCCGCTACTCGTTCCTCCTGGGCATACCAGCGATCGCCGGTGCCGGTGTCTTTGAGGGCAAAGACCTTCTGGACTCCGGCAGCACGGTCGGAGCCGAGATCCTCGTCGGCGTTGCAGTCGCCGCCATCTCGGGATATCTCGCTATCGCTTTCCTGCTCCGTCTGATCGGCAGAACCGGACTATCGCCATTTGGTCTTTACTGCATGGCCGCGGGAACGATTGCCTTTATCATTCTCTAGGCACAATTACGGAATAATTCACACTCTGGCGCCGGTTGTGGCCAAAGCAACGATCCGAGGAACAACGACAGATGGCCGTCTTTTCACGCAAACCCAAAGCCCAGAAGCTGCAGACGCTCAACGAGCTCGACCCTCTGCTCAAGTCCGGGAAGCCTGTCCTCCTCGATTTCATGCAGATTGGCTGCGCACCGTGCCAGGTGATGGATGGAATCGTGAACGAACTCGCCCGCGAGTACGGCGAATCGGCCCACATTGTCAAGGTCGACGTCGCCAAGGTCCCCGGGGCGGCGCAGGCCTTCGCCGTCCGCTCCACACCGACCTTCGTATTGCTCGGCACCGCCCCCGCAAAGAAGTCAAAGAAGGCAAGACAGCGTGCGGCTCAGGACGGTGGCCAACCCCGCAACAAGAGCAAGAAGATAACCCCACGCTGGCGCACCACCGGTCTCGTGAAGAAAGACGCCCTCCGTCGGGTCCTAGAAAGCAACGGCGCGTCCAGGGTCTAGGGGAAGCGCTCGCGACCGCAGGTCGTACGATCGGGGGAAGAGCGCAACCCGACCCGTGCTCAACGTCTTCCCCCTCAGGGTCCAGTCGTCCCCTGTCGGGAACACCTGGCCCCGCTCTCCCACGAGGGGAGAGCTAGAAGACACAAGCCCCGAAGGCATCCTCTAGCCGTAGTCGTAGAAGCCTTTGCCGGTTTTGCGGCCGAGCATGCCGGCTTCGACCATTCGTTTTAGCAGCGGTGGGGCCGAGTAGCGGGCTTCACCGTATTCCGCTTGGAGAGACTCGGCGACCGCAAGCATGGTGTCGTTGCCGATCAGATCGGCCAATGCCAGGGGGCCCATCGGGTAGTTGGCGCCGTTGACCATGGCTGCATCGATGTCCTCTCTTGTGGCAAAGCCAGACTCGTACATACGGATCGCCTCAAAGATGTAGGGGCACAGCAGCATGTTGACGATGAACCCGGCGCGGTCCTTGGTATGGACCACCACTTTGCCAAGAACATCTGCCGCAAAGGAGGCAGCCCGGTCTGCGGTGTCATCGGTGGTGGTGACACTGTGCACGATCTCGACGAGAGGCATCACCGTCGCAGGGTTGAAGAAGTGCATGCCAACGACCGAGCCGGGACGGCTTGTCGCCTGGCCGATCCGGGTGAGTGGGATCGACGACGTGTTCGAGGCCAGGATTGCACTGGTGTCGGTGACGATCTTATCGAGGCTGTCGAAGAGTTCTGCCTTGATTGCCTCGTTCTCTACGACGGCTTCGATCACAAGCTGGCGATCCGCAAGCAACGCTAGATCTGACTCGAACCGCATCCGCCCCAGCGCCGCGTCGCGATCGTCGGCATCCAGCTTGCCCCTCTCTACCGCCTTGCCGAGCGATTTCTCCACCCGTGCCCGGCTGGCCGCGGCCAACTCCGCGGTGACCTCGTGGACAATGACGTCCACACCTGCCTTGGCGCAAACTTCAGCGATACCGGCCCCCATCTGGCCACCGCCAACAACACCTACACGTGCAATGCTCATCGCTACCCCTTTGGGCTCTAAACGTGGCCTGGAGGATTCTTGATCGCTGCCAGTGCTTGTCTCCGGTTCTCGACGATCTCGTAGGCAATCTGATCGAGGCTGTCCATTAGCCACAGGTGGGCGGCCTTGCCCGGCCGATAGTCGGCTTCAGCCATCCCTTGGATACGGCCTTGCTCTTGGAGCTGCTTCACCTGCTTGTGGTTGTTGCGGGGTTCGAGGTTGTAGACACCCAGCGTCTTGCCACCGGCTCTGTTGAGAATCGAGAACATCGGCACGTCGCTTGGTCCGTCTGCGATGTAGACCATGTTGCGCAACGGCACCCGACGTTGCTCCTCGGACATGAGCGCGTTCACATCGACGGAGGCGTTGATGTTGACGCCTTTGTTGATCTCGAACAGGGCCCGCGTTTTCGATGTGTGTCCGATGTAGTCCGACAGATACTTGATCGGGCCGTTCTTGTCGGCAACGGGTAGCTGGTCGAGGAACCCTGCCGGTGGGGTACTTTCGACGAAGCTGTTCGCCCAGATGCCATCCATGTGGGGGGCAATGGCCGACCCTTCGATCATGGGTCGGATCCCTGTCGAGACAACAAAGTGCTCGACGGTGATGTCCTCCTTGGCGAAGTCAGGATTGTCGAGAACGTGCTGCCGAGATTCCTCAAAGAATTCGGGGATACCAGGACAGAACTCGAGCTTGGCCCCAAGCTCACGCAGCTTGGCGTTGCTGAGACCTTTGAAGACACCCGAGTCGACGTAGCTGAGGATGTGGATCAGGTAGGCAAGTCCCCGTCCCATGATCTCGCCATTTGCCTTGTGATACTCGACGAGGCCATCGACTTCCCGCCAAAACGCTGCCTCGTCGACGCCGTATTCGGCGAAGATCGGCCATTGCATATTGTCCGGAATCAGCGTTCGGTCGAAGTCCCAGATGAACGCGATAACGGTTTGTGTGTGCAGAGGTACTGGCATGGGTCACGCCAGAGTAGTGGGGTCAGCGCCCATGGATGTATCGCCGTCGGATCGACAGTCGACCGCTACGGACGCTCGAATGACCCGAAGCTGATACCCGAGGCGTCCTCCCACCAGGCCTGGAGCCGACACGGGATACCCCGCAGTGCGGTGTGAGCTTCACCCATCCGCGCTGCCGGCACGACCACGGTCGTCCGCCATCCTTGGTCGGCAAGCGACCAAAGTGCCGGGCTTACCTGGGCACACAGCACGGTCTCATCAACCATGATTTCTGCGATACGGCTCTCACCGGCGGCCACGACCGAAAGTCGCGCCACATCGGCGGCAATTTCCCGATCGACCATGTCACTGAGCGGAACATGGATTGCCTGCTCCAGATGTGCTCTGTAGATGGCCAACGACCGATCGACTACCCGATCGGTGCCTATCAAACTGACTTGTACCGCCATAGCCATAAGTGGCTGCCCCTTGCTCCTGGTCCAGCGCCTTGCAGAAGTTACAAGGATGTAGTTTGGGAAGTTACAGCATTGTAGTTCATCCGCCACTATCCGTAAACTAGTTTCTCTTGGCACTTGATCGCCCCCCCTGCTGAGCTGCGGAGCAACCCTTTGGCTGTAATCTCTCGCTATGACCTCCGAGACCCAGCATGTCGCGACAAGCCCGCAGGGACTCACCGCCGCTCAGATCTCCGAGCGGGTCGCCGCGGGGCAAGTCAACGTCGTCGCCGAAACGACGAGCCGGTCGACGAGCGAGATCGTCCGCGCCAACGTCGTCACCCGGTTCAACGTCCTGCTCGGGATTCTGTTGTTCATCATCCTGATCGTGGTGCAACAGCCCAAGGATGCTCTGTTTGGCATCGTTCTGGTTTCCAATGCCGCCATCGGGATCATCCAGGAACTTCGTGCCAAGAAGACCCTCGACCGGTTGGCCCTGCTCACCGCCCCTGAGGCAAGCGTCCTTCGTGACGGACAACAGATCGCAATACCGGTCGATCAGATCGTCAAAGACGACCTCATCGCCCTGGCAACCGGGGACCAAGTGCCTGTCGACGGGCCGGTGTTCCGGGCCCGCGGACTCGAGATTGACGAATCGCTGCTGACCGGCGAGTCCGATCCGGTGATCAAAGAAATCGATGACATGTGTCTGTCCGGCTCGTTTGTGGTTGCGGGGAGCGGTTGGTTCCAGGCGCGGCGGGTCGGAGAAGAAGCTTATGCCGCGACCCTCGCCAGGGAGGCCAAGAAGTTCACTCTGGTCAACTCCGAACTGCGTGACGGTGTTGACTGGATCATTGGGGGTGTGTCGTGGATAGTCGGGCCGATGATCATCCTGCTTGTCTGGAGCCAGACTCGACTCGGGACGGGCTGGAAGGACGCACTGAGTTCGGGGGTGGCCGGCGCCGTTGGCATGATCCCGCAGGGTCTTGTTCTGCTCACCTCACTCGCCTTCGCCGTCGGTGTGGTCCGCTTGGGCCGCCGCAACGTGTTGGTCCAAGAGATGCCCGCCATCGAAGGTTTGGCCAGAGTCGACACGGTGTGTTTCGACAAGACCGGCACCCTCACCAAAGGCACACTGTCGGTACGTGACATTGTGCCCTTGGGAGCTGAGGATCCGTCGGAGGCGATAGCTGCCATCGTTGCTGCTGAGCCAGAGCCGAATGCAACCCTGCAAGCCATCGCTGCTCGCTTCCCCGACGCCCCGGGTTGGCAGGTCGATGGTGCCGTGCCGTTCTCATCCGCCCGCAAGTGGAGCGCCGCATCGTTTGTCGACCGCGGCACCTGGGTTCTGGGAGCACCGGAGATTGTCTTGCCCACCAATACTGGAGTTGCGGCAGAAGCGGAATCGCTCGCCGAACAAGGCAACAGAGTCGTGTTGCTGGCCAAGACCGACTCTCCGCTCAGCGGCGATAGCCTGCCTCGCCAATTGCGGGCTGTGGCGTTGATCACCCTTGGCGACGAGATTCGTGAGGATGCGGCGGCAACGTTGCGCTATTTTGCGGCCCAAGGTGTTCAGGCGAAGGTGATCTCGGGTGATCATCCGGAGACCGTTGGCGCTATCGCCCGCGAGGTTGGCGTCCCTGGATCGGCGAATGCGATAGACGCTCGCCGGCTGCCCCAAGAGCCCGAAGCTTTCGCAGATGCCGTCTCCGAAGGCACGGTCTTCGGAAGGGTCACTCCACACCAGAAACGCGCCATGGTGCAGGCACTGCAATCACGCGGCCACGTCGTGGCGATGACCGGCGATGGTGTGAACGACGTACTGGCGCTCAAGGACGCCGACATCGGCGTCGCCATCGGAGGTGGCAGTGCGGCCTCACGGGCGGTGGCCCAGCTTGTACTCATCGACGGGGAATTCAGCACCCTGCCCCACGTTGTGGGCGAGGGCAGGAAGGTCATCTCGAATATCGAGCGTGTGGCCAATCTGTTCGTAACCAAGACTGTCTATGCGATACTCATCGCACTCGCCATCGGCCTCGTCGGCAGACCGTTCCCTTTCCTGCCGCGACATCTAACTCTCGTCGGCAGCATCACCATCGGTGTCCCCGCCTTCTTCCTCGCCTTGGCCCCAACCGCGGATCGAGCCCGGCCGGGGTTTGTGCGACGAGTTCTGAGTTTTTCACTGCCCACCGGTCTCGCCGCGGGCCTCGCGACGTTCGCCGCCTATGAAATGGCTATCTCCGAGGAGGTAACTCTGCAGGAGGCCAGGACCACAGCAACGCTGGTCTTGGCCGCGATCGGACTCTTCGCACTGGCCATTGTCAGTCGGCCGTTGTTGCCTTGGAAGAAGATCCTGATCGCATCGATGGTTGCCTTCCTCGTTCTCCTTCTCGTCTCGGGATCGTCGCAAAACTTCTTCGAGCTCAACCTGCCGAGGGCCGTCGTCCTCGTGGCGGCCATCGGGGTCGTTGCGATAACCGGGACCCTCATGATGGTGACGCTGCGGGGGCTGGGTTGGGCCAAACAGGTACCGGTCTATTTACGAGACCATCCGCCAAACGTGACGGCAACGTGGACCGACCTGCGGGAGCGGGTGAGCCACGCCTGGTCCAGTGACGAGGACACCGGCCTGATCGAGCGATACCGGGCCTGGCAGCCCGACACCATCGAAGCAACTACGCCGGCAAAGACGCTTCCTGAGGTGGTGCCGCGTAGCTCTGACGAGGAACCCGAGCCTTCCGCCACAGGCGGTCTCGACGCCATGGAGTGGTTCAATACCGACGATCTCCTTGATGACTAACTGACGCAGTCTGGACAATTACTGGATCATGCTGCCGGCCGATGCGTTTCGGATTTCATGGCTAAGGAAAGCACGGCAAAAAGGCGCGCCGAAAAGACCCGGGTACTCGAGGAACGTCGTCGCAAAGAGGCACGACAACGAATGTTCCAGACGGTCGGCGGAGGCATTGCCGTCGTGGTCCTGGTGGTGCTGTTCTTGATCTCCATCTGGCCGGAGCCGGCGGTCGGTGACACCACCGCCGATAGCTGGGATCTTCCCGAGCTCGATGGCGAAGGCCGGGTTGCCCTCGCCGACTTCGAAGGCGATCCAACCGTCGTGGCGTTCTTCGCATCGTGGTGCGAGGTGTGCGAGGGAGAGATTCCGCAGTTGCTGGCGCTATCCAAGCAACTCGAGGGCGAGGTCAACTTCGTTGGCATCAATTCTCAGGACAACAGCCAGGGACTAGGCGACGCAGAGAAGTGGGGCATTGCCGGGGAGTGGCCGCTGGCGACCGACATCGGCAACGGAAACGGCTCAGGATTGAGCACAGGCGAGTTCTCGATGCGGGGCATGCCGCTCAACCTCATCTATGACGCTCAGGGAAACCTGGTGCACATCCAACGGGGCGGCATGAGCCCGGAGGCAACGCTTGCCTTCCTTACAGAGCTGACCGAATTCGAGGCTTAGGGCCTAGATCAGGTGCTTGAACCCGAATAGGAACTTGTGGCCCTTGTTGTCCTTCACCTTGACCGTGAACTCGACCTCCCCCGGTGCCTCGGGGAAGTAGACCTTCAACTCCCACTCACCGTTCGAGTTGGCCTCGGTCGAGCCGCTGCCATATTCGGATTCTACGTAGATCGGTGTGCCAGGAGCTGCGGTCCCCCAATAGACGTCGAACGGGGGCTCCTCTTCACAAGAGCCGTAGACACTATGGGCGGTGAATTCCCACTCCTCCTCCTCGTCCTTGGGAGGCTTCGTGGTTGTGGTCGTGGTCGGCTCCGGAACGTCGTAGTGGACGGTCACCCGCGCCTCGGCCTGATTGCCGGCCGCATCGGAAGCCACGAACCGTGCCCCGTTGGCGCCCGGTGAAAGGATGAGGACGATCGACCAGTTGCCTTCACGGTCGACACTTGCTTCGTATTGACCGGCGAACACTGTTGCCCCAGGTTCTGTTGTTCCCCGGAACTCGATCAGATCCTCTTCAAAGTGCTGATCCTGCTTCGGCGACGTGATTGCCAGCGGCGGCGGTGTCGTGTCGGGCGGTACGGTCGACGTCGTGGGTTCCGGTGCAGCGGTAGTCGAGGTTGTTGTCTCTTGCGGTGCCTCGGTCGTCGGTGGCACCGGAGCCACGATCTGCGGATCGTCCACGGGGATCGTGGGCTCAACAACCGTGACCGGGACCTCAGCAACCTCGGGGCTCGGCGATGGTGTGACCGCAATGCCGATGAGAACGATGAGAGCAGCGATGAAGGCGCCCGAGAAACCCGCTTGCATTGTGCGCCAGCGCTGCTGCCGGAGCACCACCGCATCGAAGGAGGCGGCAGGAGTGAACTCGGCGACACCGGCGTTGATCGAATGAGCTGCGGAGCGAGCGCGTGCGTCGAGAGTCGTCATGACTGCTCCCCTAGCTCGACGCCGAGGCGATCAGCAAGACGCTTCCGGCCCTTGTGCAGATGCACCTTCACGGTGCCTTCTGCACACTCGAGGATTTCCGCAATCTCGGCGACCGACAAGTCCTCTAAATAGTGCAAGGCGATCGCTTGCGATTGCCGCTTGGGAAGACCGCGCACTGCTTTCCAGAACACGTCGTCCTCAGCAGCGATTCGTGGCAGATAGCTCGACTCCGGCTTCATCTGCGCAATGGCCTTCGCCTCACGCATCTTGCGTCGGAACATCGACACCGACTTGTTCGCTACGACCCGCCGCACCCAGGCTTCGGGCTTTTCGTACATTGAGACGCGGTCCCAAGCATTGTGGGCTGCCAGGAAGCCTTCCTGAGCCAGGTCCTCTGCGGCCGATCGACTGCCGGAGAGCGCATATGCCAAACCAATCACGGGTTTCAGCTCCCGCCGATAAAACTGTTCAAAAGGGACGACAGCCCGAATCGGTGCAGGTTGGGAAGGATCCGGAGCCGATGGCGTTGCCGAATCTGACCGTCGTGCAGATCGAGATATTGCAGTCACTTATACCCGTAACTCGCTGTGGAGGTGGAAAAGGTTTACTCGGATTATCGAACCAAAGAGTGGGGGTCCTTGAGCCGCGTGTTGCGGCGATCCTTGAAGCCAATGCATCGAGAAGAGACAGTGCTAGAACCTTGTCAGGTTGGGTGCAGGGGGATTCGGGTGATCCTTGAGGTTTCCAAAGACGAACTAGCTGGTTGACCGGGTATGCGCTCTGCTGATTTGATAGCTGCTGTGCCCCCGGCTGACGAACCCTTTGTATCGGGGAGTAGGAATTCGATTGACATTGGGCGAATTGAACATGGGAAACGATGGATCAACCAAGGGCACGGGGTGGATTACGTACTCGGGGATCATGCTGGTCGTCGCCGGTGCTGCCAGCATCGTTGATGCCATCTGGGCATTCCGCTACGACGACACTCTGGTCGATTTGGTCCTCCTCGATAGGAACCTGGCCGCTTGGGGATGGATCTGGATGATCCTCGGGCTCTTGCTGATCGCGGCCGGAATCGGTGTGATGAATCAAGCGCAGTGGGCCCGCTGGACCGGCGTGGTCCTTGCGGCGTTCGCCGTAGTGTCCAATCTGTCGTGGGCAGAGGCCCAGCCGCAGCAGGGCCTCAGAGGTGCACTTCTGGCAATGTTGGTGATCTACGGTCTGGTCGTCTACGGCGAGGAATAGTGACTCAGCTGAACCGGCATCCATTCGCCACCGTTTCACGGCGTTGGTACCGCAATGGATCTGATCCTTTGGCCCCCGGCACTACCGGGGGCCAAGAGCTTGTTGGCCGCAAGCGTGCTGACCCGCGGCAATCACTTGCGCATCGGTCGACCTACCAGGGTCGGCTCATCACGCCACTAAGCAGGACCGAGATGAGAACCCCAAGGGGAAGCGTGGCCACGTAGGACAGGTCAAGCCCTATGTTGCCAAAGAACAGCATCAACAGCCACGTCGCCGGGAACGTAAAAGACACGAACGCCACCCCCGCAAACACCAACGTCTTCAGCAAGTCACCCATTGTCGACTACTCCTTTGCTTTGCGGCGAATCAGGTTCGCCGCAGCTAACCCAGTCTTCTCGGCCGAAACACCGATGACCAGAAAGACTGCTCTTTGTGCCTGAGGCACCGAGTCTACCTATCCACAACGACGTGCCGTTGACCGCAGCAATCTAGACGCCGGGCACCGACATGCTATCGGCCGTATCTACCAACTCGGTCATCTCGGGTGCCCGCCACAGGCTGCGCACAACCCGGAGCGCCAGCGCAGTGACAGCGAGGTGGGCGACGGTCCAGACCAAGTACACAAGCCCGATCCGATCGGCGAGCGAATGGTCGCTGTCGATGAAGACGAACACCACGATGAACGGTGCGAACCATGAACCGACGACAAGCACGACGAAGCCCGTGAACCAGGTGCTCCACACGTCACCCGCACGCCTCTCTTCGTTGATGACGAAGGCCCGATAAACGATGTAGCCAACGGCAGCGGCGATGCTCCCCAGCACGACTGCCGCCACGGCGCCGAAGCCGTATGTGCTCACCGAGCCCATAGTCCCGGCACCCGCCGCGTACAGGATGGCGATGGTCGGCACCATCATCACGGCAAGAGTGACCACTCCCGCCATGATCCCCTGCCAGATTGCCGATCGGAGCGTCGTAATCATGGCTGCACGGCACCGGAGGTGTCGATCGTTGCGTTGTCGAACACCGTGGCGGTTGCATCGACCGCTCGAATCGTCATCAACTCGCCATCTACTTCGATCATCATGAACTGCAGCACCTCTTCTGCCACAGCTGTGAATTCACTTCTGCCGATGTCGCTCAGCTTGGCACCGGCACCAGTGACCACGTAGGTAACACCGCTCTGTGGATAGGTCCGCTCGTAGTGGTGATCGTGACCAGTCAGCACGAGCTGCACGCCGTGCTCGATGAACAGCGGTTCCAAGATCTCGCGCAGCTCGACGTTTGAACCCCGCTTCGTGCTGGACGAATAGGGGGCGTGGTGCAACACCGCGATCTTCCATCTTGCCTTCGAATCGGCGAGCGCGTTCTCCAGCCAGGCCAGCTGCTCGCCGGATCGCTCACCCGTCACCAGGGGCGTGCTGGAATCGAGGAAGAAGAAGTCGATGGGGCCATACGGGACAACACGATACGTCTCCTCGTAGCCGAGTTGCTCCAGCCGGGCCTCGATCCATTCCAGCGTTTCGTCACCTTGACCCTCTTCGAGCTCGTGGTTGCCCAGCGCAACCTCAAATCGAACCCCCGCGTCAAGAAGCGGCTGGTACGGCCTGACCCAGACGTCCTCCCAACGATCGAGAATGCTCCCGCGGTAAGAGATATCGCCAACATGGGCCACAAAGCCGTACGGCGCTGTCGCATAGGTATCGACCATGGCCTGCGCAACGTCCATCTGGTTGCGACCCCCGGTACCCGTGTCACCCACCGCAGCGAAGACTACGGAATCATCGGTGACCGTCCACGCTTCAGGCTCGAGAATTGCGTTGGGCGCCGTGCCGGGTAGGAAGTCTTCGGTCCAGCGGACGTAATCCCACGCGCTGACCCAAAGCACGACCCCAGCGAGGGCCAGGACAATCACGCCACCGCCGATCTTGACGACCTCTCGCCTCGTAAAGGCTGGTCGCTTCGCTTCCGTAGCGGGCATTACATTGCGCTTCCGATTGTCCTTGGCAATGCTACCCGGCACCTGCGCCGCTCGTGCCTGGCAGTGCGGTCAGCCCCGTCACCTCGAGGTGGCGAGCGGTTCACGGGTTGGTGACATCCAATTCAACGCAGTCCTCACTCCATGACGACCTGTTCAGGGCTACTGGGTTTTCGGATCACCGCAAGCACCGATACGGACGCGACGAAGAAGGCACCGGTGTTCACGTTGCCGGGACTGGCGACGGCGTGTCGACAATGCGTATGCTTGGAGCAGTACAAGCCTCCAGGTGCGGTTCCTTCGATGATTCGTGGCGACCACGGGAGGGGTCTTCGACAAGAAGGAGATAGCGTGTCCCAGGTAGTTGTAAGCGTCGTTGCCGGCATCAGCGCAGGGTCCTATTTGATGGACATGTACGAGGTCCAGCTCAAGTACCGGAAGTTCTATCTCGAGGACATCGCCATGGCGTACATCAAGGATGGTGATGTCGAGATCGACCAAACCCGCGAACTGACCCAGGCGAAAGGCGCAAAACGAGGCGCCGGCATCGGGCTTGTCGCGGGATTCGTCATCGGCGGCCCGATCGGAGCCGCAGTGGTCGGCGGAGGCATCGGGGCATTGGTCGGCAGGAAGCAGGACGCCGGTGTCAGCAATGAGCTCATGGAGTCGCTCCAAAGCAGGCTGACCAACGGTCAAGCGCTGGTCTTTGCTAGGGCCGAGGGATGGAACGCCAATTTGGCGGCCGATTTTGCCAGAGACCACGGTGGTGCCGACCAGGTCTACACGGCAACCGTCTCGGACGAAACCGAGTCCGATCTCATCGCCGCCTATAACGAGGCAAACCCCTAGACGGGGCAACAACCTGGGCAGCCATCCCCGACGGGAGGGTGGCGCTCCAACAGGTGGATCATCACACCGCGGATCATGCGGCGCTGCCGCTTGCGGGTTCGTTTGGTCTCATGATCTAGGAGGCGGCTCCTCACCCCACCACATCGTGCGCTGCGGGAAGGCGATCTTCAATCCGTGCTGGCGGCACGCCCGATCGATGCTGCGTGCAACGGAGTCGGTGGCGTCGTGGCCGGCCCTGATATCCGATGCGTGCCAATACCACACGATGAAGTCGATCGACGAGTCGCCAAACCGCGAGACGAACACCTCAACCGGCGGCTCAGCAACCACGCCTGCGGCGTCTTGAGCGGCCGCGACGAGGATTTCGCGAGCTGCATCGAGATCGGTGCCGTACTGCAACCCGACCACCAGTTCGGATCTCCGCTCAGTGCGGGCCGTCAGGTTCACCACGGGTCCGGCGAGCACGGAGTTGTTGGGGATCACGAAGTGCCGACCGTCGATGGCTTCGATTTTGACCGCGCGCGATGAGACTTCCAGCACGGTTCCAACGCAGTCGTTGGTGACGATCTGATCGCCAGGCTCAAAGGTCGCCTCGCCCTGGAGAATCACTCCTGCTCCGTAGTTCTCGAGCAGAACTCGGCCCGACAACGCGGCGAGAGCAGCTATGAGGAGGAACACGATGACCATCGGACCGGTGTCGATACCCACAAAGGGCAGAGCCAGCAAGATCGCAATGATGATCACCGCCCACCCGGCCACCTTGGTGATGAGGTTCACGAGATTGTCGGGAAGTTGCGTCACCTTCGACATGGCACGCTTGGTTGCAGCTCGCACCAGCCGGGCACCGGCAAAGCCGGCAACGACGGTCAGCACCCCCCACAAGACGTCCCATCCCGTGACACTCGAGGTGTCGATGAGCTCTTCGACACCAATCGGGCTGATTTGTTGTAGGCCCACGACGATCATCAGCTGATTATGGCAGCTGATGCCGGTTGCTCCTCCAGAACTCAACCGAAACACCCCGCGGCCAACGGACGGGTGGATGTTGCCGGCGGCGCGCATCGGGACGGCGACACATGGCCAGATCCGGAGCGCGGATCGCTCTCAATCGACGCACACATCCCTTCGAGGATCACGTCGATAGCCTCGCAGTATCGATGGATGCTCGTTATCGTTCGGGTCCAGCTGGGCCTAGGCGCACAGCGGGCCACACAGCGCACCTGCCCGAGGGCCCCGGAAAGGCCGGATATTCGGGCTATTCTTGACGTTTTGCCCTCGTAGCTCAGGGGATAGAGCACCGGTTTCCTAAACCGGGTGTCGGAGGTTCGAATCCTCCCGAGGGCGCCACTCGTATTCGTTATGTGGGAGCGGGTATCGCCGTTTTGGGCATTGCTCACGGCGGCGCCCACAGCCCAGACTGTCCGTCAGAGTCCGTCGTTGACCGCCGCTGGTAACCCGCGATTCACCTCAGCGAAGCCACCACACGTCGCGCAACGCCGACACACCTTTGCGCCCGATCAACAGCCCTGGATGCCGTCGAGAGCGGGATGTCGTCGGGGTCGTACTCCGCTTTGGTCTTGAGCGGCAGTACCCGACGCAGATTCTTCTCGACCTCAGCGCCATCCTTGCCCGCCGTCTTCAGCAGTACGAACACCTCATCGTGATCCTGGCCGGCTGCTCGCTCCCCAAGGCGGACACCGCACACGGCATCGGCGGCATTGATTGCGGCATGGATGGCCAGGCTGGTCGCAGCAATGCCTCGTTGTGCGTCGAGTTCGCTCGATGCCGCGTCGGCATACTCCTCGGCCTTTACCAAATACCGCCGAGCCTGGCTCGCCGTCACGGGCCGGGTTCGTCCGCCCCTAGCCACTTGATTCACCCTCGAGCTCAGCAAGGCTCAGACCGTGGACTACCAGGCCCTCGCTCTGAATGTCCCGCCATACCTGCCGCCGGCTGTTCAGCAAGGCTGCGACCTCGCTGGAGCCGACTTCGAGGACTTCAACCCGGTTGCCGCTCGCCTGGCGCACTGAGGTCCGCCACTGTTCCACTGACTCCGACCACGATTCGCCGGACTCATCAACACCGGCGGGGCGGACAAGAACAATGTCGATGTCACTATCGATGTCTGCCTCGCCTCGCGCAAAGGATCCGAAGACAATCGCCGACAACGGCACCACAGAGAGCCCAGCCGCGAGGCGCCCCATCTCGTCGATCAACGCATCACGGGCTCTCGCCAAAGCAAGCAGTGGTCCGACGGCGACATGTTGGCGAACCAATTGGAAGAGCGACGAAGGAGGCACCTCACGCCGCTCGACAACGCCATGGTCGACTAGTCGCGCCAGCACACGCGAGGCCTGCGCCAGGCTGACATCGGCGAGACGAGCGATTGTCCTCATGTTGAGGTCGGTAGTTGTTTCCGCCAGCACCGAGAGAACCCTGCCCTGGACACCAGGAACGATTGCCTCGATGGGTCGAACGAAATCCATGTCCACACGATATCATATACCAGTCATAAATCGAACAATTGTTTCATTCATGCAATACCAATGCCCGGAGCCTCGGGAGTCTGCGTCCGTCGATGCACAGCATTCAGACGACACGCAAGCTCCTCAGCGGCAGAGGGAAACAGATGCCCGTACCGATCCATGGTGACCTGGATCGAGGAGTGTCCTAGCTGAGCCTGCACTGCCTTGGGATGCGCCCCCTCGGCGATCAGGAGCGCGGCGCAGGTATGCCGGAGGTCATGCGGCCGAAGATCGAGACTCGCCCTCTCGAGGGCAGGCTTCCAAACCCGCCGACTGAAGTTGCCGCGACGCAGGGGTTCGCCGTTCGGGGAAGTGAAGACGACCGCATTGTCGCTAACTCCGGCGCAAGTCGCCAGGTGCTCGGCCAGTTGATCCCGGAGGAAGCCAGGGATCACCACCGTTCGGCACCCAACGTTGTTCCCAGATAACGGATGAATAGCGCCGAGTGCCGG
>JAAETI010000938.1 GCA_024228555.1 bacterium
AACATGAAGAAGGTCAAGACCGTGAACCGGGTGTTGACCGTGGCCCGGTTCTGCTGGTTGGCGTGTCGGGTGGGGTGGCCCTGGTTCCGGTTCTACCCACTTGCGGCGACCGCTACGGCCATGGTCGGGTTGGCGTTGCTGGCCCTGGTTCCGGTTGCGGCACCAGCGGCCGGTGTGATCCTTGCTGGTGGTGTTTGGTTCGACGTCCATCGTTCGGGTTCACGGGCTCGGCTGAATCGGGCAACAGGATCGGTGTTGGGGGCAGTGTTTTGGTGGCGGTGGCCGTCACAGATTCACCGGGCTGAGCTGGATCGGGTGGTGTCGGGGCGTGCCCGGGGGCCTCGTGTCCGCAAGATCCGAGTTGATGCCGTCGACTGGTCTCATTGGGGTCTCCTCCCCTCGATTGGTCGGGTCCGCGCTGAGATCGTCCCTTTGGATGCCCAACTCCCGAGAGAGTGGCCCGAGATCGCGAGACGGATCCAGACCCGCAACGGGTTCGCGTCTCACTCGTATCGGCCTCACGGCGAAACCCGGTTCCGGGTTGCTTACGCCTCGGCGGTGCTGCCCGAGTTGGCCCCGTTCCAGGGAGCTGACTGGCTCGCCCGCACCCAGGACCACACCGAGCGGGTCGAGCTCGGTTACACGGGCAATATCGACGCCTCTGAACCGTGGATGTATTGGGAACTTGATGCGTTCCCTCATCGGATGATCAACGGCAAGACCGGGGGCGGGAAATCGACTCCGATGCGCTGCGCCCAACTTCACGGCGTGGTCACCGGCGCTGAACTGTTCGTGTTCTCCGGGAAGAAGTCCGGCGAGTTCGGCTG
>JAAETI010000939.1 GCA_024228555.1 bacterium
AACCGATCAGCTGATGAGGCTACGTAGTGATTCACATCTCACGCATACACTTGGACTGAACGGGCAACATTACACCCTGGCTGCCTACGATCGCCGGGACCTCGCGGACCAGTACCTGTCAGTGCTACATCTGCTTCATTCTCAGCCTGAGCAGAGAAAATGAGGGGCGGCGGGGCGCTCTGGATCCCGCTATTTGAGGGGAAGATGAAAATGCCCCCTCATGAAGCTTGATTGCGACATGAGGGGACGGTTCTCCTGTTGGTGACGAAACCTACGGAGAAAGCTTCTTGTCCCACAAACTGTTGCGTGACGCCAGACTCTACGGGCTACTGGCGCAAATCGATGTCGAACTTGCAGCGTGCGTGCGCTCGTCCGGGTGCGATTGCGGAGGTGTGTTGCACAGCGCAAAGTACCCTCGCAAGCCTCGAGGCGGCCCGCCCAATCTAAGTCCCGATTGGAGTTTTCGCATCAGCTTCTGCTGCTCAACGGAGGGATGCCGGAAGCGCTGCACGCCGCCGTCTGTTCGCTTTCTGGGGCGCCGGAGCTATCTCGGGGTAGTTGTCGTTCTCATTGCCGCGTTGAGAGAGGGGGCAACGCCGGAGCGGTTGCGGCGGCTGCGGCGAGTGGTCGGCAACGTCAGTCTCCGAACAATTGACCGGTGGCGACAATGGTGGCAAGAGACGTTTCCTGTGACTCAGGTCTGGCAGGAGGCGAGGGCTCGATTCGTCCCCTTGATCGAATCAGGGCGCCTTCCGGCGGCCTTACTGGAGCGCTTGGCATCGGCTAGCGAGTTGGGTGGTGTCGTGGCTGTCCTCCACCTGCTCAAGCCACTAACTACAACGGGTATTTCGAGGGCAGCAAAACGCCCGCTCCAATAAAAATGCACCCGCAGAGTTCGCGTATGGCGACCAGCTAGATCAAACGGTGAAGTCCCGGTCCTTACCTCAAACCAAGGAATGGACTGGATGACCAAGAACGATGAAACAGGCAGGCACGATGAGTGGGCTCGCCTGCGGTTTTCTATAGTTGGTGGCCTGCTTGCTGCACCGCCGAAGCGCGGCGAACTAAAGGCGGAGTTGGAGCTTCTGTCGAACAAGCATTGGACACACCCTGTCACGAAGCTGCCGCAAAGATTCAGCTTCTCGACGATCGAACGCTGGTACTATCTGACAAAGAAGAGTAGTGACCCGATCCTGGCAATGCGCCGCAAGGTGCGCAGTGATGCTGGCAAGCAAGCAAGTTTGAAACCCGGCTTGTGCGCAAAGATCGCCGAGCAGCATCGCGAGCATCGCAGCTGGTCCTATCAGTTGCACGTCGACAATCTCGAAGTTGTCGTCGAGAAGGAGTCAGAGCTTGGCCCGATGCGGTCCTATTCGACCGTGCGCCGCTACATGCTGGCGAATGGTTTGAGACGCATCAAGAGTCGCAGGCGCGGCGGCGTACCGGGCGTCGATGCAGCTGATCTTCGCCGCGAGCAGTATGAGACCCGCAGCTACGAAGCGGAGTTTGTCCATAGCCTGTGGCACTTCGACTTCCACGTAGGATCTCGACGAGTGCTGACCCAAGATGGGTCGTGGAAGGCCGCAAAGCTGCTTGGCTTCATCGACGATCATTCACGGCTGTGTTGCCACTTACAGTGGTACCTTGACGAGGAGACAGAGACGCTTGTGCACGGTGTGAGCCAAGCACTGCAAAAGCGCGGACTACCTCGTTCGATGATGGGAGATCAAGGTCCAGCGATGAAGGGAAAGGAGTTTCAGCAAGGACTCGAAGACTTGAGCATCTCATGGGATCCGACTCGCCCATACTCACCAGAGCAGAACGCGAAGAAGGAGGTCTTCTGGTCAACTGTTGAGGGCCGCCTAATGGCGATGCTCGAAGGGGTCGAGGAATTGACGTTGAATCTCTTGAACGAAGCGACCCAGGCCTGGGTGGAGCAGGACTACAACCGTAAGAAGCACTCAGAGATTGGTATGCCACCGATCGAGCGCTTCTTGTCGGCGAAGAACGTCGGCCGTGACTGCCCGGGGAGCGAGGAGCTACGGCAAGCATTTCGCATGCATGCTACGCGTAAACAGCGACACAGCGATGGGACTGTAAGTCTGGATGGTCGGCGATACGAGGTCCCGTCACGCTATCGCAACCTCGACCAGGTTTGCCTGCGGTACGCGCGCTGGAACATGAGTGTTGTTGACCTGTTTGATCGTCGCACTGGCAAGATTCTCTGCTCGCTCCTCCCGCTGGACAAGACCAAGAACGCGGAAGGAATTAGGCGGCGAAGAGACGTAGCAGCGGCCTCGTCCGGGGACCCTTCTGCTCAAAGCACACGAGGCAGTGGCATCGCGCCTTTGCTGCAGAAGTGCATGGAGGAATATTCAGCGACTGGTTTGCCTCCGGCATATCTGCCAAAGCACGATCTTGAGGACGAGGTGTCACAATGAACAAGAAACTGCTATCACTGTTTGGTCTGAAGTGGAACCCGTTTGCGCCAGGGATCCCGACCGAGGCCATGCATATTACCAGTAAGATGGAGCACTTCTGCTGGAGCGTTGAGAGTCATCTTATTCGCGATGGAGGTTTTGCGCTCATCACCGGGGACCCAGGATCTGGTAAGAGCGTCGCGATGCGATTGCTCGCTGATCGGCTCGGGCGTGTTGGTGAAGTCACTGTCGCTAGTATCGATTACCCACAGAGCGGAGTGCCTGACTTCTATCGTGAACTCGGAGATCTCTTCGGTGTACAGATGCGGCCGCACAATCGATGGTCGGGATTCAAGGCGCTGCGCGAGAGATGGCAAGCACACATCGAGAGCACGATGATCCGGCCCGTACTGCTAATCGATGAAGCACAACAGATGAACCCGGTCGTGCTGAGCGAACTACGCATCCTCTCAAGTACACATTTCGACTCAAGAATCATCCTCAGTATCGTGCTAGCCGGTGACGGAAGGCTGACCGACAACCTTCGACGAGAGGAACTCTTGCCACTCGGCAGTAGGGTCCGCACACGTTTGTCCATGGACCCCGCGAGTCGCGATGAACTGTTGGCATGCCTGCAGCATCTCACCAAGTCTGCAGGGAACGCCAGCCTCATGACGAAAGAGCTTATGAACACGCTCTGCGAACACTCAGCTGGCAATCACCGTGTGCTGACCAATATTGCCGGTGAACTGCTGGCGGTGGCCGCACACCGAGAGTCTGTACAGATCGATGAGAAGCTCTTCTTTGAGCTCTACCCTTCGCCTGGTCAACAGCCCAAGCGATCTCGTCGCAAAGCCTCAAGCTGATAGAGAACACGATCCCATCGCCGTCAAGAACCGACACGACGGGAACACACGAGCTTACCTGGTGAAACAGAGTCAGGCACTGCTGAGGAGCAACCTGACAAGGGATAGCCAGGCCGACGGTGTGCCGATGGCTGCACAGGCCCCTGCCAACTTCGGTTAGCAGGGGCCTATTTTTATGCGTCGATGCTGAGTGCAAACATCGAGCATCAGAGCCATGCCTCTCAAACCTCGGGGTCCGGGGCAGAGCCCCGATCGATCGAGGCGGAGCGTCGAGCGCTACCTATGGAGCTCGTCAAGATCGGTGACCGGATACCATTCGACGAATCAGGTCACCCCATCAAGGAGCTTGAACAGGACTCCATCGATTATTGTGATCACGCTCAATGCTGAATGGTCATGCTGAATGATGGTCTGGATTCCAAGGTCTGGGCTGGCCACGTTACAGCTCGGTCAATCATGTTGCTTCGCCGGGCTGTGCCACGAATCGC
>JAAETI010000940.1 GCA_024228555.1 bacterium
CACTCTGTGTGAGGAACAGCAGCAGCGCTCTTTCATGTGACAACCCGCTCGCAGGGTGCCACCCAGTCACTCGTGGGAGGCGATTGCAACCGCGGCGTGCACGAAGATTTCCGGGCACCACACCCGGTCGACATCGCCGGTACCAGAGTGCTGGTGAGCTCAATCGAAACCGGGTCTCGGCGGGTCTGAGAATCGATGCTCGCATCCATCGCGGAGCACGAGGACATGCTCTCGAGGCCATCGGACTCACGCACCGGACCGGGCAGAGAGGCCGGTTTCAGCTCAGTAACTAGCGGCTCGGCGAACGCGCTCCAACTCGATGCCAAGGCCGTGAGCGAGATTCAGGGCCGCAGGGAGCACGAAATACGGTGAGATCGAGTCGAAGGGAGCCCTGGTGGGAGTTTCGTTGTAGAACGTCTGCAGGCAAGCCTCGCAGAAATGGTATTGCAGCCCTTTCAGTTCATCCTTGGAGGCCAGCAGCTTCGTCCGCACTTGGCTGAATGCTTCATGAGCATCGGGCCAACGTGAGCGGTCACCAACGATCGCTACGACCATTCGATGAGTCTCATCATCCGGCACACGGTCCTCAAACAGCTCCAGGAGATTGAGAACCTGTGTGGCAACCCCGGCCTCGTAGCCCATGGGTGGCATCGTAGGCGGCACCGGACTGCGCCGTTGTGTCGTCTACCAGCTAGCGCCAACGTGGCGACAACACTCAGTCCTCTCACGACCCGAGGACTGACTCCGAGAAACGTTCAAACGACGCCGGTGACCGGCCCTTCGGGGTCAAGGGGGTTGAGGAACACCTGCGCGGAAAGTCACCTAACGGGCGGATCAGGGGTGTGACGAGGCTCGGGATCCTGAACGCGTCGGGTGGTCGGCACGGGCAGTCACCCTCCGAGGGGCCGTGATTGTCGCTCGGTGTGGCCACGAGAGATCACCGGTTGCCGAGTGGGGAGGTCTGAGATTCCCGAGCGGTGACACCGAGCGGTTTCGGCAGCGGGGTTGGCCGGACCCCGACCCACCTGATGCGCCGATCAGGAGCGGTGCCGAGGTCGTTGGAATCTGCGCGATAGAGGCGACGCTGACATGCTCCCGCCTCCTGTTTCTACTTGACATTACTAGGTACATGGCATCACTATGTAGTCGTGTCCGACTTCGATCCGCAGATGCTCAAGGGCCTCCTGACGCTGTTGCTGCTCTCCCTGCTCGCCGAGCGTGACGACTACGGCTACTCCCTCGTCGAGCGCCTGCGCGCCGGCGGGCTCGGCGAGGTGGCCGAAGGCACCGTGTACCCGGCACTGGCGCGCGTTGAACGTAGCGGGTACGTCGCGACCTACCACGTTCCGTCGGATCGCGGTCCAGCCCGCAAGTACTACCGCCTCAGCGAAGCCGGACGCGACGAGCTTCATGCACGCGTCGACGCCTGGCATCGCCTCGCTCACGTTGTCGAGCACTTCACGAAAGGAATCGAGCTGTGACCATCACTTCGTCCTCCATCACGGCCCTGCTCACATTCAGTGTCGTCTTCGCTGTGGTGTTCATCAGTGTGACGCTCTGGCGCCGCCGTGTTCCCAGTCTCCTCTTGGGTTCGTCGCTGCGAGCTGCCGTTTATCTAACTCGCTACGCAGTGGCGTTGGAGTACTACGGGCTTCGACGCGCTGAGATCAAGTCCCACGTCGAGGCCCTGCGCGGCGACTTGGGAGCCGTCGACCCCACCGACATCGGCGCGACTCTCCAACGACTCGGGCCGCCGCGCACGCTCGCTGCCGAAATGACCATCGAGACGCTTCGCCCCTCATTCCTTCGTGGCGCGGTCTGGTTCGGCGTTGCGGTGCTGATCGCCCTCGCCACGAGCATCTTCACGACCGAAGCTTTCCTCGGCGGCTTCGAGGCTGTGGCTCAGCCAGGCGAGAAGGCGAGCTGGTCCGGCATTGGCCTCGATGTCGAAGCCACCATGGGATCGAACGGTCACGCTTCGACAATTGGATTCGGTGGATATGGGCCTCTCGTGCTTCCCGTATTCGCCTTCATCGTGGGTGCACGGCTCTGGCGACTGCGCAGCCGCCCCAGAAGTGAGTCGCACACCATGCCCGCCTGACCGATCGGAACCGCAAGTGCCCGGCCCCGAGACCGGCTCAGGAACCAGCAATCTCGGACTCGTCCGGACCGAGCCGCCTACCGCTCTCGGGGAGCCCAGCAGCGCCATCGATAGTGTTCATCGGCCTCCGAGCCGGCCGTCCGAGGACGGCACTACAGCCGCGCTCGACATCACTGGCGACCAGGGTGGAGCCGTCACTCCGAGTGGTGGTCTAGAGCCGGTCGACCCTGATGGCGGTCGGTCGCTCTCTGCGGTCCCGTTTCCGATCGCTTGGACCACCCCTGCCGGTTGTGCGTGACTCGCGTCTTGGGCTTGTGAGGCCCCTTAGCTACCTGGATCGCAGAGGCCACTCTGGACCAGGTCGTGCCAGTCGGCCATCCGGGCTTCGAAATCGGGGTCATCTAGACCGAACGGCACGGTGCTGTAGCCGTGGTCCTCAAAGCATGGCAGGACGAACCTCCGTAAGTGAAGGTCGAACTCCTGGCGCTCGTCGCGAAAACCCGCAGCCGGGCTCTCGGTCTCATAGACGCGTGACACTCGGTGCCAGTGCGCGTAGTAGCAACCGTCGCCGCCCACAGCTGCGAAATCAGGACCGAAAGCCTGTCCGTAGGCAACGAAGCCGGTCACAGGATCAATCTCGACATCGACAATCGCAAGTCCCATCGACTCGGCACAGGCCCTGAACACATCGAACTGGTCCCGGTATTCGTCAGCGGTAACGAGACCATCCGCCAGTACAGCGACCGCTTCACTCGAAAGCTCCCCCGGCTGGTCTTCAAGCAAGACAGCTCGGGTAGACCCCCCACACCCGAGAAACACGAGTCCGAACCCCACGATCAAGACCATCTGGGCCTGGCGTCTTCGAAGCCAGCATCTAAGGGGCGAAGCCATAGCAGTCATGCCAAACCTAGCTGAAGAGCGGGCCGCAAACTCCACAGGCGCCCCCGCAAGACGGCACCACCTGAGCGCTGCTAAACGTTCACACTTCAACGGGCTATGGCTGATCTCACCGTCCGTGGTCCGAGGTGAGCATTTCAGGACATCGGCACCACGCACAACCGGTTGCCGAGTTCTGCGATCGGACGTTTCCG
>JAAETI010000941.1 GCA_024228555.1 bacterium
CGGAAACGTCCGATCGCAGAACTCGGCAACCGGTTGTGCGTGGTGCCGATGTCCTGAAATGCTCACCTCGGACCACGGACGGTGAGATCAGCCATAGCCCGTTGAAGTGTGAACGTTTAGCAGCGCTCAGGTGGTGCCGTCCTCGGGCGTTGGCTGAAGTGCATCCCTGGTCATTATCGGGTGCCTGCGAAGGCGTGTGGAGGCGTACCCTGCGCCTGGTTGCCGGTAGGTGGGCTTGCCACGACTAGAGGCTCACCATCCAGTCGGTTGCTTGCTCGTAGACGTCTTCGATGGTGCTGTCGGTGAGGGGGTTGGTGTCGAGGAGCCCGATCCGGTCTCGCAGCTGCCGGTACGCGACGGTGATTGGGAACCATCCGGTCGGCCTGGGTGCGCTTCGGATGGCGGTCAGGTAGCGGCGAGCTCGGTCATTGTCACCGAGGGAGAAGGCCAGCATGGCCAGTGGGAGTAGGAGATCGGGCAGGCCGTTGTCGTTGTCGCTCTTGCGGACGAGTTCCTGGGCTTTGATGACGATGGCCAGCGTTTGCTCGGTGTGCCCGACCGATGCGACGGCAATTGCGTCCACGACTAGGTCGGACCACGCAAGCCAGGGGCGGCCAAGGAGCTGTTGGTAGTGATCACCCAATTCGGTTCGACAGGTCAGAGCCAGCTGGGGGTCGGATATCACTCGAGACGC
>JAAETI010000942.1 GCA_024228555.1 bacterium
AGCAGGATGGGCTCGAGGGTGAACCCCCAGCCACCGTGTTCGGTTGGCAGGGCGATCGATCGAATGCTCGGCTTGGTAGTGGTGCCTGGCTGACTGGACATCGCAGCATCGTATGCAGATCGGTCCCCGACACGCTGTCGGACGCGGTCGACACCGGTATGCTGCCGGCTATGACCGGTGACCAAAGCCAGGATCGACCCTCCGTCCTTTTTTTGTGCGTACACAACGCAGGCCGCTCGCAAATGGCGGCAGGATGGCTGCGCCACCTCGGAGGTGCTCAAGTTCAAGTGTTCTCCGGAGGATCTAATCCAGGAACCGAGATCAACCGAGCCGCGGTTGCTGCAATGGACGAGGTAGGGATCGACATCTCGACCCAGTCACCGCGGCCGTGGACCGACGAGATCGTCGGCGCAGCCGATGTCGTCGTCACCATGGGTTGTGGCGATACCTGTCCGATCTTCCCCGGCATCCGGTACGAGGATTGGGAACTCGAAGACCCGGCAGGTCAACCCCTGCAGATGGTTCGTGAGGTCCGCGACGACATCAGGACGCGGGTGATCGGACTCATGGCATCACTGGGAATCGCCGCAAGCTAGACACCACGACCGCAATGAGCGCGGTATCTGTTGATGAGCGTATTGGTCGACGGATCGTGCCCAAGGACCGGCGCCTCGGCCGAAATCTCGTCGATGATCTTCGTAGCAAGCACCTTGCCCAACTCGACTCCCCACTGATCAAATGAGTTGATACCCCAGATGACGCCTTGGGTGAACACCTTGTGCTCGTAGAGAGCAACGAGCTGGCCCAGGACTCCAGGGGTCAGCTTTGGGGCGAGCAGCATCGAAGATGGTCGATTGCCAGGAAACGATCGATGGGGCACAAGATCGGCATCCACGCCGGCCAAGGCAACCTCAGCAGGCGTCTTGCCGAACGCAAGGGCTTCTGCTTGAGCGAAGAGATTCCCCATGAGCAGATCGTGCTGGTTGCCGAGATTGTCGGTCGATTCGAGAAAGCCAATCAAGTCCGCGGGCACCACGCTCGTCCCTTGATGCAACAGCTGATAGAACGCATGCTGACCGTTGGTGCCGGGCTCGCCCCAGACGATCGGTCCCGTGTCGGTGTCAACGGCACTGCCGTCGAGTCGCACCCGTTTGCCGTTCGACTCCATATCGAGCTGCTGCAGATAAGCCGCAAAGCGGTCGAGATCTTGTGCATATGGCAGAACCGCATACGTGGAGTAGTCGAGCACGTTGCGATACCAGACACCGATCAGGCCGAGCAACACAGGCAAGTTGCGCTCTAGCGGTGTAGTCCGGAAGTGGTTGTCCATGGTGCGGAAGCCGGCAAGCATCTCGCGAAACGCCGGGGCTCCGACCGCAATCATGAGCGGCAGACCAATCGCCGAGTCGAACGAGTACCGACCACCCACCCAATCCCAGAACCCGAACATGTTTGCGGTGTCGATCCCGAATTCGGCAACGGCATCCGCGTTGGTGGACACTGCGACAAAATGCTTGGCGATCGCGGTCTCGTCGCCGAGCGCCTCAAGCACCCAGCGCCGTGCAGCTCTGGCGTTGGTAAGCGTTTCGAGTGTCGTGAAGGTCTTGGATGCAATGACGAAGAGAGTCTCTTCGGGGTCGGCGGTGGCGAGGGCGGCCACGAGGTGTGTCGGATCGATATTCGAGACAAAACGCACGTCGATGTCAGGATGTCGATAGTGCCGCAGGGCGTTGTACGCCATTACCGGCCCTAGGTCCGAACCGCCGATCCCAATGTTGACGACGGTGCGGATGGGCTTCCCCGTATGCCCCTTCCAGTCTCCGTTACGGACCCGCTCTGTGAAGTCGGTCATTGCGCCAAGGACGGCGTGCACGTCACCAACGACGTCGTTGCCAGCGACAGAGAAGTCATCATTGAGGTCGGCGCGCAGCGCCGTATGCAGCACCGGACGTCCCTCAGTTGAGTTGATCGGATCCCCTGCGAACATCGCATTGATCCGCTCCCCAAGGCCGGATTCCGTGGCGAGATTCACCAGCAGCTCGATAGTCTCAGATGTCACGAGGTGCTTGGACAGATCGGCGGTCAGGTCACCAGCCGTGAAGGTCAGTCGTTGTGCCCGATCCGGGTCGGCCCCGAACAAGGACCGCAGGTCAAACGTGTTCTCATCCCGATGCTGGCGTAGTGCCATCCATTCCGGGGCGTCTTGATTTTGGGCCATCTCATCTCCATCGGTTGTCAGCACAATATCAATAGCGACACCGACGCTCGCCGGTCGTTAGTCTCGGAACATGCATGCAATCCAAGTTCATGAGCCAGGCGGACCAGAAGCACTGAAATGGGAAGAGGTCCCCGACCTCGAGCCGGGACCGGGCCAGTTGCTAGTCTCCGTTGTAGCCGCCGGCGTCAACTTCATCGACACCTACCACCGGGTCGGTATTTACCCGTTGGGCACACCCTTCACCCCGGGGCTCGAAGGCAGCGGCATCGTCGAAGGTGTCGGACCCGGCGTGTCGGAATTTGATGCCGGAGACCGAGTCGCCTGGACCGACCAAATTGGCTCGTACGCCGAGAACGTGCTCATCTCCGCAGACCGCGCCGTGCTCGTCGGCCCCGACATGTCACTGATGAGTGCGGCGGCAATGATGCTGCAGGGCATCACCGCCCACTACCTGGCGACAGACACCTTCGAACTCGCATCGGGGCATCGGTGCCTCGTCCACGCGGGGGCGGGCGGTGTCGGACGGCTCCTCATCCAGATGGCGCGGCGGGTCGGTGCGGAGGTCTTCACAACAGTCTCTACGCCTGAGAAGGCAGCGCTGGCCAGCGAAGCCGGCGCCACCCACGTAATCAACTACCGCGACGAGGACTTCGTTGAGGTCATCGAACAGATGGCAGGCGATCGTTCCCTTGACGTCGTCTATGACGGGGTAGGAGTCGATACATTCGAAAAGGGACTGATGTTGCTCAAGCCGTGCGGGCTCATGGCGCTGTTCGGCCAATCAAGCGGTGCGGTTCCACCGTTTGACTTGGGTACCCTGGCCAGGCTGGGTTCGCTGTATGTCACCCGTCCCACAATGGGTTCGTACATTGCAACTCGTAGCGAGCTGCAACAGCGGGTTGACAAGCTGTTTGCCTGGGTGGAGAACGGCAACATTGAGCTCCGCATCGATCGCACCATGCCTTTGAGTGAGGCTGCTGCGGCGCACCGTGCCCTAGAAGGGCGCGAGACGGCGGGCAAGATCTTGCTGGTACCGTGACCGACATGGACGAACATACCGCTGGAACCATCCTCGCCGACCTAGCCGCGGAGGTAGACATACCCGTCAACGGGACGCTGAGCCGTGTTGTCTACAAAGACGACAATGTCCGACTAGTCGTTTTCGCATTCGACACCGGTGAAGAACTCACCGACCACACCGCTGGAGTGCCTGCGATTGTTCAGGTTGCGTCCGGCGAGCTCGAGATATCGCTTGAAGGCGTCGTGAGCACGATCGGGCCCAAGTCGTGGGTTCACATGCCGGCGGGGCTCACTCATGCGGTGAAAGCCCTCGAACCATCCGTCATGCTGCTGACCCTGTTGAAGGTCAACTAACCAAGAGCGATGAGTAGGCCACCAATGACCATGGCGATTGCTCCCGCAATCACCAGACCTGTCTCGGAGAGTTGATCAGGGACCCAGCTGTAGGCAGACAGGTCATCGCTCACTGCAAGCGCCGCAATGATCAACGCGATCATGCCCACCAAGACCAGGATCATCCCGAGCGTGTTCGTTGCAAACAACGCCATCAGCGCAAAGAGCACAACGGCGCCTGATGCGATTGCCCAGCGCACGGTGTTGTCCGAGAGCCAGCGCGTCCAGTTCTCCCTGAAGAAGATCTCCTTGATGCCCGCAAGTCGAGCCAGAGGGCTCGGGCCCTCTTTGGCTGCCTTGGGCTGTATCGCTTCCGCGGAAGGCTTGGGACCCGCATGACGCTTCTTGTGCTTTGACTTGCGGCGATCCGAAGGCGCCACCTCCGAAACAAAGGCCTCGGTGTCGGGCACATCAACCACGACGTCTTCACCGTCGAGATCGAGGTGGATCCCGTCGCCACGACGCTCCACGATGAGTTGGTCTAGCGACCACGAGCCAAGCCGATCGCTACCGGTTTGGATCTCCAGCCGATCGGTGTCGATATGGAATTGCGCGTCGATTACGTCTGCGGTCGCGGCAATCCTCAGCGACCCTGTGTAGGAAGTCATGTCCTAGTTCTCGGTGTTCGAGAACGATCCTTTAGCAATCCCGGAAGGCGGAGGGCGGCCTCAGTCGGCGTCAACGCCGACTTCAGTCGCTTTCACCGAAAGCCAAATCGGCTCGTCGATTCGCAGCACAAGATCCGCAACTGCCACCGGCGTCAGCTCAGCGGTCAATGGCAGCGGCGACCCCGTCTGGAGCCGAACCCGGTCGCCGTGGTGTTCAATCCGAACGATGGTTGTCTGCCATGCGTTGCGAGGGCTTCCCTCGGGGCGGTGACGATGGATGGAGATGGCACGTGGGTTGATTGTAGCCAGAACATCCCCAGCGGCATGGGTGTCCGCGATAGTCAGGGTATGGGCCCCCACCGCGACCGTGCCATTGGCAGCTACACCCGAGAACAGATTCGAACCGGCAAGATCTGCGATGTACTTGGTCCGGGGCCGCAGCCGTATCTCATCCGGCGAACCGACCTGCGTTATCGCACCGGCCTCGATCACATGGATCTCGTCGGCGAGCAGAAAAGCCTCTGCCGGATCGTGTGTTATGACAAGGCGGGGCCCGGCAAAGCCACTCAGGTGATCAATGAGATCGCGCCGCAGCTGAGCCCGGGTGGTCACGTCCAATGCAGCCAGCGGCTCGTCGAGAAGCAGCAGCTCGGGATGTGTCGCCAGCGCTCGAGCTAGGGCCACTCTCTGTGCTTGTCCCCCGGAGAGATCAACTGGTTTGCGAGCGTGCAGCCCGGCAAGGCCAAGACGGTCTGCCCAGTCCCGTGACGATTCGGCGGCAGCGTGGCGGCCGACGCCTCGGCTGCGCAGACCGAACGCGATGTTGTCGAGGACCGATAGGTGTGGAAAGAGCACGTAGTCCTGGAATACAACCCCGATGTTGCGGTCCTCAGCCGGGACAAACTGCCCTTCCCGAGGTTCGTCAAGTGCCTTGTCGCCAAGACGCACATATCCGTCATCGAGCGGAAGGAGACCGGCGATCGCCGCAACCGCGGTGGACTTACCTGCCCCGTTGGGACCAAGCAGCGCGACTGTGCGACCAGGCAAAATCGCAAGCTCAGCATCGAGCGTGAAGCCGGTGTCTCTTGCCACAACGAGACGGGTCGCCAGGCCACCGCTCACAGAGATCTCCACCATCGATCGCGCAACACGACAAGCACGGCAAGCGATATGGCCACCATCCCCAGGCTCAACGCGACCGCGGTATCACGATCGGTCTCGAGGGCGACGAAGACCGCAAGCGGAAGCGTTTGGGTTCTTCCCTGCAGATTGCCGGCAAAGGTGATCGTCGCCCCAAATTCGCCGAGCGCTCGAGCCCAGGTCAACACCAAGCCAGAGATCAGAGAGGGGGCAATCATCGGAAGCGTTACCCGACGCAACACAGTCCACTTGCCGGCCCCCAACGTCGCCGCGGCCCCCTCAAACTTCCCATCGAGATTGTGCAGAGCGCCCTCAACGGTGATGACAAGGAAGGGCATCGCTACGAAGGTCGCGGCAACGACAACACCCCATGTTGAGAAGGGAAGAACGAGACCGGTCAGCTCATAGATGGGCTCGCCGGCCACCCCGCGCCGGCCGAGCGCAAACAGAAGAGCCGCTCCCCCAACCACCGGCGGCAGCACCAACGGAAGCAACACCAGACCGCGTATGAGTGACTTGCCGGGGAACTCAACCCTCGCCAGTACCCAGGCGAGCGGCACCCCGAGGACGAAGGCGATCGCCGTTGCTCCCGTTGCCGACAGCAACGACAACCAAATGGCGTCACGCACGATGTCGCCGTTGAGAAGAGTGAGCAGATCAGTCCATGGGGTCTGCATAGCAAGACCAATGAGAGGCACCGCAAACAGCGACACGCCGACAACCGCCAACGCGATGAGCGGTACTGGCGGCCTTGCTTGAATTCGGGCTCTCCTGCTACTCATGGCTTCGCAAACCCAAACTCAGCGAGAATCGATTGCCCGCGTGTCGAGAGCACGAAGCTGACAAACTCCTCAGCACCTTCCCGATTCTCACCTTCGGCCAGCACTGCGATCGGGTATTCGGCGCGGACGTTGAACTCAGCGGCGATGTCGATCCCCGACACAGCATCCGCTCTCGCCGCGATGTCTGTGGCATATACGATGCCGGTGTCGAGCTCACCGGCCTCGATCTTGGTGAGCAGAGCACGAACATCGGGTTCGTTTGTGTCGGGCGCCGGGTCGACGCCCGCGTTTGCCAGGACCGACCGTGCAAAGTCACCACACGGAACCCCCTGGGCGCACAGACCAACAAGGAATGCGTCGTCGGCAAAGTCATCGAGTCCGATGACCCCAGCAGGATTGCCAAAGGGCACCGCGATCGCCATGCTGTTGACCGCAAAGACGACCAAGTCGCCAACGACAAATCCTTCATCGAGGACCTGAGTCATAGTCACCGGATTCGCCGAGGCGAAGACGTCGACAGGCGCCCCCGCCAGGATCTGTTCACGCAGTGCAGAACTGCCTCCGTGGTTGATCACGATGTCGAGGTCGAGGTGGTCGAGCTCAAACTCAGTCTCGATGACGGCAAAGGCATCGGTTAACGAGGCCGCCGCCGAAACCAGTACCTGATCCCGGTTTGACGAGCCAGTTCCACAGGCGACTAGTCCCAACACAGCCAGAGCAACAATCAGCAATCGTCTCATCAAGCGACTCTTGACCCGGACGCGGAGAGGTCGTAGCCGCCGACCGCTTCGAGACGGAGCTGGAACTGACTACTGACCAACGTATTGAGAGCATGCTGGACAAATCGTTCGCCGATCCATCGGTTGGCGAGCCATATCTCGACTTCGTGAACATCGAGCGGCGCAAAGACCGCTCCCGCCGCCAGAGCTGCCGGTTCAATTGTCACCGCAGGCATGGAGGCGAACACAGCTCGCTCCGCCGCCTCCAGGTGACCGCGGGCCCGCGGTCCCGGCGTGTCGACGCCTGCCACTTTCTCGAAGGCCTTCTGCACACCAGCACCCTCTTCTCGCTGCACGACGGGGACCCCGCCCGACACCGCTTCAGCAAGCCAACCCGGGCCTGCATCCGGAGCTGCCGCCAGACCGACCTGCCAACTGGCAAGCCGTACCCGAGTCACATCCAATGCGTCGGTTGGCGTCGAGAGTGCCGGACCATGGACGACTGCCGCATGAGCGCGCTCATTCGTCAAAGCCTCGATAGCAGCAGCACTCGAGCCCATCACCCACATAGCAGCGGTGCCCGACTCGCGCAGGATTCGCTCCAGGACATCGAGACCCGGTTCACAACCAACGACGACGAGACCGTCACCGTGATTTCCGAATTCGGTGAGAGCGCCTGACTCGATGACTCCGTCTGCGGTCGTCCAACCACCTATTCCTGAGTTGGTCGGTGCGGTCACTATCTGATCTCCGACCCGGCTGGCACGCACAAGCGACCCTTCGGTTGGCGTGGCGCCGGTTTTCACATCACACGGTGGCAGAACTGCCGGAAAAAGCCGTTCCACGGTCACTCCGAGTGCCGCAGCCAGGGTTACGGCCGCATCCACCCGGGGCAGGTTGCGGCCGGCTTCTACGGCGCCCACCAGCTGGCGACTGACCCCCGCTCGATCGGCCAATTCTGCTTGGGTGATTCCGGCTGCTTCTCGGTGTCGCTTCAGATTGGACATGCTGCAAATCTAGCATACATGCCAGAATGCTGGCTAGACCAGCGTCCCCAGAGCCTGCTGGGTGGCTGCAACATATGGCCCCCCAAACTTGATGGCGTGGACAATGAGGGGCGCCAGCTGATGGAATGGGACACGATCCGCCCAACCATCGGCAAGAGGTGCCACCTCGTCATAGGCGGCGAAACAATCAGCTCCGAATCCACCAAACAGCCGCATCATGGACAGATCGAACTCACGATGACCCCCAAAGGCAGCCGGGTCGATGATCCAGCTAACTCCCCCGCTACCAATGATCCGGTTGCCGGCCCACAGATCACCGTGCAGCCGGGCGACTGGCTCCTCAGGACCACAAAAATCGCGGCACCGGACGGCCACTGATTCCAGTTGGTTGATGGTGGGTTCCGGAAGCGCGTGCGAGTCGGCGGCAAGTCGGGCGAGCGGCAGCAACCGCTGAGTCGTATAGAACTCGGCCCACGTCGTGCTCGGTTCGTTGGGCAGACCACGAGAACCTGTGCTGCGCCGATCCTCCCTGCCAAAGCTCGGCGCACCGGCCTTGTGGAGTGCAGCCAGCGACCGACCAAACTCAGCCTCGGTGGAACCATGTGGATGACCAGGTTCTATCCACTCCTGCACCAGGACTGCAGGGTCGTCGGCGACTGCGAGCACCACGGGGACCGCAACCGCATCTACCTCGCTAAGCCAGGTGAGACCGGCCGCTTCCGTGATGAAGAAGCCACGTGGTGCGCCTGCCTTCGTCTTGGCGAACACCGTCGTCGAGTCGGCCAACATGACTCGATACGCATCGGCCACATCGCCGCCACCAAGCGGAACCATGGCGACGACTGCAGAATCCAGAACTTCTTCTAGGTAAGTCTCGAGTTCGATGAAGTGATTATCGCCGAACTTAGACTGGGGATGTGAAAGCAATCCTCGCCACCGTCAGCGGTCGGGTGCAGGGAGTGGGTTTCCGCTACACCACTCGGCACCGCGCTCGAGCATTGGGTCTCACCGGGTGGGTCCGCAATCAGCATGATGGATCGGTTTTGACTTTCGTCCAAGGCGATGTGGAAACGGTCGATGCCTACATCGCATTTCTCGGCCAAGGTCCGCCAGCCGCTCGGGTGGCATCACTCGACGTTCGGGAGGCACCCTACGACCCAACGCTCACCGAGTTTCGCGTCGTCTGACATCGGTGTTGGACAGGACCACCAGGTCGCGAGGAACGTCAACAGTGCGCATTTCCAGCACGTCTAATGGCACCACCGGGCTCCCCAATACCTTCAGTTCCATCTCGCCGGGATCGCCTACCGGCGGGACCGAGAGCGGCGCTGCTACGATCGGCAGGGTACAAAGAAGTACGAAGCCACTTCGGCAGCGAAATCCGGTGCGATTCCGGTGCTGTCCCGCAACTGTGATCCCCAAAAAGGGCAAGCCAGGACGCCTACCGAAGAGGTGACGAACGAGCCTCGGATGAAGGTAGACGTCGTTGGCACACAAGCCGACCCCCAAACCTTCATCCTCCAACTTGGAGGATGATTTTGTTGTTGAGGACCATACTTGGCCTATTGGCCATTGCGCTGCTCGCCACTGGATGCGGTGAGTCATCGTCGACCACCACGGACCCGACCACGGTGACGACGAGCAGTACTCCCCCCGCCACCAGCCTAGAGCAAACCGGGTTTCCAGTCACGATCGCCGCCTCGAACGGCGGGATCGAGATCCCGCAGCGCCCGATGAAGATTGTCTCAATGTCGGCGTCGCACACCGAGATGCTCTTTGCCATTGGAGCAGGGGAACAAGTCATCGCAGTTGATGCCTTCTCGAACTACCCGGCCGACGCCCCAATGACCGAGTTGACCGGTTTCGCACCCAACGTCGAGTCGATCGTCGGCTACGAAACAGACCTGGTCGTGACCGACGGCGACTGGGATGGCACCAGTATGGGGGCGCTAACCGAGCTGGGAATTCCGGTAGTGATCCTCCCCGCAGCACTGAGCCTCGAAAATGTCTACACCCAGATCGAGCAGCTCGGCGCCGCGACCGGACACATCGGCGAAGCGGCCGCTCTCGTTGGGCGGATGCAAACCGACATCGCAGAAGTCCTCGAGTCGCTTCCCGTGATGGAAGAGCCGTTGACGTTCTATCACGAGCTCGATGCGACCTACTACTCGGTGACCAGCGAGACGTTCATCGGTCGGATTTACTCATCGATGGGCCTGGTCAACATCGCCGACGCGGTTGGCGACGGAAGCTCTGGCTATCCCCAACTGTCAGAGGAGTATATCCTCGAGCAGGACCCCGACCTGATCCTGTTGGCTGACACCATCTGCTGTGGAACGTCGATCGACACGCTGCCGGACCGTCCCGGCTGGGACGCACTCTCCGCTGTCTCCACCGGTGCCGTCGTCGAGCTCAACGACGACATCGCATCGCGCTGGGGCCCTCGGGTTGTGGACCACATGAGCGACGTTGCCGATGCAATACAATCGCTGCTGGTTGCAGCCGGATGACGCCGCACGCTGAGCTCGCTGCACCCAGCGTTGGCTGGAGATGGTGGCTTGGCGCGAGCACAATACTGATCGCGGCCATCCTGATCGGTGCGGTCGTTGGGCCTGCCGACATCGGAATCGCCGACGCCGCCAAGGCACTGCTCAGCATGCTGCCGGGAGTCGATATTGCATCCGACCTGTCGGAGCTCGAATTGGGCATCCTGCAAGTAGTGCGGTTCCCCAGAGTGTTCCTAGCTGTCCTGGTAGGTGCGGCGCTATCGGTCAGCGGGGCCGCCTACCAAGGCGTGTTCCGTAATCCCCTCGCCGACCCATACCTGCTCGGGGTGGCTGCGGGAGCAGGCCTCGGGGCAACTCTGGCGATTGTCTCTGCCGGTGCGGAAAGCACGCTGCCGATAATCCCAGCCGCAGCCTTTGTCGGTGCGATCGTCGGCGTGGTCCTGGCCTACGGCCTCGGCCGCACCGTTGGCGGAGCCCGCACGGTCACGTCACTGATCTTGGCCGGGGTCGCCGTCGCCGCCTTTCTCACCGCGATCCAGACATTTGTCCAGCAGCGCAACGCTGAAACATTGCGGGAGGTCTACGACTGGATCCTCGGTCGCTTGGCGACCACGGGTTGGGATGACTTCAGATTGATCCTTCCCTACATGGCGGTGAGCGCGCTTGGCATCTTTGTGCACAGACGTGCGTTGGACGTCATGGCGGTAGGAGATGCCGAAGCGTCGTCACTCGGTCTCGAGGTCGGGCGGACTCGCTTGATCGTTGTCGGTGCCGCAACCCTCGGAGCTGCTGCAGCAGTGGCCGTTGCCGGACTAATCGGCTTTGTCGGGATCATCGTCCCGCATGCTGTGCGACTGGTGGCCGGTTCCTCATATCGCCGTGTCCTGCCACTGTCAGCCCTACTCGGCGGTGCCTTCCTCGTCCTGGCCGACATCGTTGCAAGATCGGTACTGGCACCGGCCGAGGTACCTATTGGAGTGGTTACGGCATTCTTGGGCGCACCTTTCTTTGTGCTGGTGCTACGAACCTCGCGGAGGGTGATGTGACTACTCAGCTCTCGGCACGTCGGGTCGGCGTCGAAATCGACAGGTCGTTGCTCCTTACCGGCATCGATCTGACGGTCTCCCCGGGAGAATGGCTCGGGCTGATCGGGCCCAATGGTGCGGGCAAGACAACCCTGCTCCATGCCGTCACAGGGGTTGTCGAGTCCTTCGGGACCATCAAGGTGGACGGCGATGACCTTGCCGACCTGTCACCGCGGGAGCGAGCGCGCCGCGTCGCCCTGGTGCCGCAACGGCCAATCGTTCCCCCCGGCATGGACGCTTTCACCTATGTTCTGCTCGGCCGCACCCCACACCTGGGTTACTTTGCGTCCGAAGGAACTCGAGATGTCGAGGTCGCCAGGAACGCTTTGGTCGAGCTCGGCGTGGGCGAGTTGAGCCGTCGCGACATCTCGACTCTCTCTGGCGGCGAGTTGCAGCGGGTGGTCCTCGCTAGAGCGCTTGCGCAGGAACCGGAAATCCTGCTCCTCGATGAACCCACATCTGCGCTCGACGTTGGTAACCAGCAGCAGGTTCTCGAGGTGATCGACGGAATGCGCTCCGCTCGTGGGCTGACTGTGGTCGCCGCAATCCACGACCTGACTCTGGCCGCACAGTTCTGCGATCGGCTGGCCTTGCTGGCCGACGGTGAGCTCATTGCTACAGGGACCCCACATCAGGTGCTCACCGAGGAGACGATTCGGGTCCACTACGAGGCAAACGTGAACGTGATCTGGGTTGACGATCAACTGGCAGTGATCCCGACGCGGCAAACAGCCCTGGGTGAGATGAATTGACCCATCGCTAGCCTCACCCCGATGAAGAATTGGGATGACCTCACACAAGCTGGCCAGATCCGCCGTCTCCGTCCGCTGGCGATGGCCGCCCTCGACTCCTATTCCGTCACGCCGCGGCGTCTCAGCCTGGTGGGTGGTTTCACAAACGTCATCTTCCGTGTTGATACGAACGAAGGGCCGCTGGCGCTTCGCGTTGACCTCCATCAAGAGCATTCCGATCAAGATATCGACGTCGAACTGGCGTGGTTGGCGGCTATTTCACGCGATACCGATCTGGACATCTGCGGGTTCATTCCAGCCCGCGACGGCAGACATTCCGTGTATGCAACCGCACCAGGAGTTCCAGGGCAGCGTCGCTGCGTGCTATTCCGGTGGGTCCCCGGCAAGCCGCTGGCCGACAACCTGAGCGAGACTGGATACATGGGTCTCGGCCAGCTATCGGCCGGTCTCCATATCCACGGGCAGAGCTTTGTGCCGCCGCACCAACCGCTTGTATGGGATCGAGTCTTCTACTGGCCAGAGGAAGTCGATCCCGTCGTGATCTTCAATCCAAGACTGGCACATCATATTGACAGCAAGCGCCGCACCACCCTCGATGCGGCAATCACGGCCACCAATGCAGCTTTCGCACGCCTCGACCCACAAGCCGCTCAGATGACCCACGGTGACCTCCACCCCTGGAATGTGCACAGTTATCGATCACGGCTCATCGCGTTCGACTTCGAAGATGTCACTTGGGCCCATCCGGTCCAGGATGTCGCCACGACCTTGTTCTACGAACGCACCGATCCTCAATACGCCGCACTCCGCAAGGCGTTCGAAACAGGCTATCGAAGCGTGGCGCCGTGGCCGGTCACCTATGAAGGGGAGCTCGAGCATTTTATGGCAGCTCGCACACTCATGCTTATCAACTTTGTTGCCAATCTCCGCGACGATCCTTCCGACTTCTACGAAACTGCCTTTCCCCGGCTGGATCGTTTCCTGGCCGATTGGGTCGAGTAGAAACGAGGCGAAGACCGGGTCCGATGGGAGGGGACCAGGTCGTCCACGCGTCAGCCGCCGTGTGGGAGGGAGTCGGGCGGCTGAGTCCTTGATCTGGTGTACCTACTGTTCGATTACGACACTGTCGACGGATGACGACTCACAGGATTACCGTGGCTATGTTCAACAGCCCCCGTCGTTCAATAGCCCCGTCCCAGAGAGCTCACCGATGCCCGAAGGTCACACCATCTACCGCTACGCCCGTCGGCATCGCGACTTACTCGTTGGGCGGGAGATCATCGCCAAATCGCCACAAGGCAGGTTCCGCGGCGGTGCGGCTCGGATCAGCGGACGACCATTGCTCGGCGTTGACTCCCACGGCAAGCATCTCTTCTATCGGTGGCACCGCACCGAGACACTCCACATCCACTTGGGTCTCTACGGCAGGTTCAGGACCTTCAAATCTGATCCCCCGGCTCCGACGCAGGGGACCCGCCTCTCGCTTCACACCGACGAGGTGACGATCTACCTGGCGGGACCGACGGTTTGCGAGCTCATCGTCCCATCTCAGGAAGACGCAATACGAGCCCGACTCGGACCCGATCCGCTGCAAGCCGGTATCGATGGCAACACCGTTGCTGAATTCGCCACTCGGCTCGAGCGTCGGCGCATTCCCATCGGCGCTGCGATCCTCGATCAGAGTGTCATTGCCGGCATCGGTAATATCTACCGCGCCGAGTTGCTATTCCTCGTTGGATTGGATCCTGCTCAGCCGGCCAACGAAGTCGCTCCCGACAAGGTTGAAGAGATCTGGGACAAGAGTGTCTACCTGCTGCAGCGCGGTGTGGACGAAGGTGAGATCACCACAGTGGCCCGTCCGCCACGGGCCAGTCGTGACAAGACGGATCGTCTGTACGTCTATCAGCGCGAACGATTCTCGTGCCGCCACTGCGGAGGCCCGATCTCCACCGGCGAGATGGCCAATCGCAGCATATGGTGGTGTTCGTCATGCCAAACCAGGACATGATCTAGCGGCCCAGCGCTGCATTGAAGCCCCTATCAAGCCAAAATCGACTCCCCCGCACCACATGGCCGTTGCTACTCTTGCCGGGGGGTGTCCCAATTGGCTGACCCTATTCGTAGGAACGGTGAGAGCGGGAACGACCCGCACTCGATACGAGGAGAGAATCATGGGTCAGTACCTGTTGGCGACGTACCGGGTCGAGGACGAGGTTCCGGGAGCACCGAGTTCGCCGGAGGAAATGCAGGCATTCATGCAGCGGGTCATCGCCCTTGAGGCGGAGATGGATGCAAGCGACACGTTTGTGTTCGGTGGCGCATTGCATGGCGTCGATGCGGCCACTGTTGTCGACACAAAGGAAGGCGAGGTCGTCATGACCGACGGCCCCTTCGCTGAGTCGAAGGAACACATCGCCGGTTTCTACATCATCAACGCCGACGACCTCGACGCGGCTCTGGCTTGGGCTCGCAAGACTGCCGAAGCTACCCAGCACCCCATTGAGGTCCGCCCGTTCTTTGCGACGGGGAAACTTGCCGACCAGATGAGCAAGATGCCGGACGCCTGAGGCGCATGAGCGGCACCGACCGCTCAGTATCGGCACTTGCAGGAGCGGGGTGGCGAACACTCGCCGTGACGAATACCGTTTGGGAGACACACCCATCTGCTGGATCTAGTGCGGGTTCCGACCCGTGCTCGTGGGCCAGAGAGCGTGATTATGCGCTGTTTCTCGAGATCGGCCGCCACCGAGGCACAACGATGAACAGGTTTAGGGCGACTATCCCGAGGATGGTCAACCCACGGAGTGCCCAGGAATCCAGCACGATCAGGGTGGCGACGAAGATGACCTGAGCCACGATTAGGGTGATCCGCTGCCAAGGCGCGAGCGGCGCATATGCCTCGTCGGGCCCGAGGCCGAGATACAACTTGAGACGCTTGATCATTTGAAGATTATACGCATCAAGGCAAGGACCCGCGGCTACGCAGATCGCCTGGTCAGGCGCTGTAACGCACATTTCTCATCGTCTCCGAAAGCGGCACTGTTGCGCTCGGGTGCCGGTGTGCGTTTGGCATGTGGGATCGTTGCGACACCTATGCGGGGTTGCTCCAATAGAGCTGCTTTGGGCACCCTTCGTCGTTGGTGAATGTTCGCTGCGACTCATGGAGGCGAGAGGCGACGGCACTCGATCGGGCGTTGGTGGGGTCCACGATGGAACAGACGAAAGGGGCTTCCAGAACGTCGAAGGCGTACGCGATACATGCCCGGCCCGCTTCGGTGGCGTAGCCGTATCCTCGGTGCGGCGCCTGAAGGTGATAGCCGACCTCCAGTAAATGTCGTCCCTCGACTGGCTGCAAAGTCAATCCGCAGTCGCCAAGGAATGATCCGGTCTGTCGGTGTTCAGCTACCCACAATCCGAATCCGTGTGTCGTGTAGTTCCCGAGGTTCCATTCGATCCATTGCCGGGCCTCGGAGATACTGGTCATGGCCGGATAGAAGCGCTGGACTTCAGGGTCGCCGAACATGCTCGCAACCGCAGGGGTGTCATCGAGTTGGTACCGCCGGAAGCGGATCCGAGGGGTCGGGGTGGGAACCTGTGCTGGCATGGCCCGGGACAGTACCGGATCACCAAATACGTTGCAGAAACACCCATCTGCAGGAGTTCTCAGTATCCTCACTTATACGCTGTATATGTGACTACAGGATTACCGACGGGTAGCCGCATTGGCATCCACAGACCAGGACCGCCTGTTCCGCAGCAGCCAGATCGAGGTGTTGACCGAAGCCCGGGCAACACCTCCTGAGACTGATTGCGTGCAACACCGTTCTGGTGCTCAGCCACTGATGGTTAGGATCTGCGCTCGCAATGAGAGGGAGCTGCCGTGGGTGAGACAGTCAAATACATTCTTGACGAGGCCGAGATGCCAACGCAGTGGTACAACATCGTGCCCGATCTCCCCGCACCACCACCTCCCCCGCTCCATCCCGGCACCCACGAACCAGTTGGCCCCGAGGATCTGGCTCCGCTCTTTCCGATGGCCCTCATACTTCAGGAAGTAAGCAGCGACAGCTACATCGACATCCCAGGCGAAGTCCTCGATGTCTATCGGCAATGGCGGCCGAGTCCGCTCTATCGGGCTCGTCGCTTGGAGAAGGCGCTCGATACCCCTGCCAAGATCTATTACAAGTACGAAGGCACCAGCCCTGCGGGATCGCACAAGCCGAACACCGCCGTTCCCCAGGCGTTCTACAACGCCCAGGAAGGCATCAAGAAGATGACCACTGAGACCGGTGCCGGTCAGTGGGGCAGCGCTTTGGCCTACGCCACAGCCCTGTTTGGCATCGAACTCGAGGTGTGGCAGGTCGCCGCATCTTTCGAGCAGAAGCCGTACCGGAAGTCAATGATGGAGATCTGGGGGGCAACTGTTCACTCCAGCCCATCCCCGCTCACGGCGGCAGGTCGAGCCATTCTCGAAGACGACCCCAACAGCCCGGGCTCTCTCGGCATCGCGATATCGGAGGCGGTCGAGGTCGCTGCCCAGACCGAAGACATTCGGTACGCCCTCGGCAGCGTTCTCAACCATGTCCTCCTTCATCAGACAGTCATCGGGGAGGAAGCCCTGCTCCAGCTCGAGAAGGCCGGTGACACCCCGGATGTCCTGATTGGGTGCGTCGGGGGCGGCTCGAACTTCGCGGGGCTGTCGTTCCCCTTCCTGCGCGAGAAGATGGCGGGGAATATGGCCCCCGTCGTCCGCGCCATCGAACCCGCGGCATGCCCTTCGATGACCCGTGGCGTATACACGTACGACTTTGGTGACACCGCTGGGATGACGCCGCTGATGAAGATGCACACCCTGGGTCACGACTTTGTTCCCGACCCGATCCATGCGGGTGGGTTGCGCTATCACGGCATGTCGCCGCTGCTGTCGCACATCTACGAACTCGGGTTGGTCGAGGCAGTTGCCATCGACCAGACAGAGTGTTTCGAAGGTGCGCTGCAGTTTGCCCGCACGGAAGGGATCGTGCCCGCCCCGGAGCCGAGCCACGCTATTGCCGGCGCCATCCGCGAAGCGCTGGCGTGCAAGGAGACTGGGGAGGAGAAGGTGATCCTCACAGCGGTTTGCGGCCACGGCCACTTCGATTTGGCTGCATACGACAGGTTCTTGTCTGGAGACATCGAGGACCATGAGTACCCCGAAGGCAAGGTCAGCGAGGCGCTGTCCCACTTGCCGTCCTGGTAGGCGAGCCGTTCAGCGCGACGCCCACGCCCGATAGCGATCATCGGTCTTGTCGAGGTTGAGCTTCTGACCAAAGCAGTCAGACAGCGCAGTCGGGGTGAGCACGTCGTCAATGGGCCCTGAAGCGGTTAGTCGCCCATCGGCCATCATGGCGATGTGATCGAAACCGGGCGGAATCTCCTCAACATGGTGAGTCACCAGAACGATCGCGGGACCGTCGGGGTCGAAGGCAAGGTCGGCAAGAGCAGCCGCCAGTCGTTCTCTCGCCCCCAAGTCGAGCCCGGTTGTTGCCTCGTCAAGAAACAGCACATCCGGGTTGGTCATGAGACTCCTGGCGATGAGTACCCGCTGCTTCTCTCCGGTTGACAGGGTGCTGAACTTTCGATCGGCGAGGCTGCTTGCCATCAGCCGGTCTAGCTGAAGGCGGGCCGCAGCCCAGTCCGCGTCGTCGTACTCATTCCACCGCTTATCAACAAAGGAGGCGTACTTGCCGGTCACCACGATCTCGAGAGCGGGAAGGCGGCCTGCGACCAACTCCGCAGGACCCGCGCCCGCATACCCAATCCGAGCCCTGAGCTTGCGAACATCCACCTTTCCGTACGTCTCCCCGAGGAGCCGAACGATTCCGCGGGTCGGACCAAGATACGTCGAGGCAACCTGCAACATCGTGGTCTTGCCCGCACCATTCGGTCCAAGAACGACCCAGCACTGATGGGCGTGAACCGACCAATCGATGTCGGACAGGATTTGGGTTCCGTCACGCACCACCGCAACACCGCGGAGCGCAACGACCTCTGCCTGACTGGGTGCAATTTCGTTCACTTGCCCGAACTCCGCGGAAGGTGCGGCATGGTAGACCGCTCCGGGACCCGAACTCGTTTCAGGACCCAATCGGCCGATCCTCTGGGTAGTGTTGAAAGGTGCGAAATCGCACATTGTTCCGCACTGGTGAGGCGGAAAGGGAGGGTTCAGACATGGCCGACAACTATCTGACCGGACGCGGCAACCCGTGGGACTACGACCCAGGACCACCCCGGAATCGCAAGTGGCCGCGTCTGTTCAGCGAGACGCCCAACTACCGCGGTCTCAGCAAGGCTGTCATGGGTTCAGAGAAGTTCCGCTGGCACTTCGGCCCGATGTACTACCGAGGCAGGCTGGGCGACAACCAGGTCAAGGTGTTGGTGATCGGCCAGGAAGGCGGCCAAGACGAGGCCCTCTCGCATCGTTCTTTCACGGGTAGCAGTGGCTCGAGGATGCAGCACTTCCTGAACCACATCGGCATCAACAGGTCCTACCTCTTTCTCAACACGTTCGTTTACTCCATCTTCAATCAGTACTCCAGCACGAAAGTGCGCTGGCTGGCGCAGGATCCTGACTCGCCTATACAACAGCAACGGCAGGAGATCCTCGACTACGTCCTGGAGCGTAACGATGTCCATCTGGTGATCGCGGTTGGCACGGCAGCCAAGGAGACTGTCGCCACGTGGGTCGAGTCCCGTGGCGGCAATTGCCAGGGCAGCAATGTCGAAAACTGCGACGCCAGCGTGCTCGGGCAGAACACGAAGATCATCGGTGTAGTGCATCCGGGCGGAGCATCGTCCGGCAACCTTGGTGCGATCCGGGCCGACTTCAAACGAGTCGCGAGGAAGATTGATCGCTGGGCCGCGGCCGATCCGGCGTGGCTGCCCTCGGACCCAGGAGGTACCAGAAGCCGGGCCGCCGACTACTCATATGGCAAGGTCCCTATCCCCTTCCGTGACCTACCGTTCGGCGTAGCGTGGAGGCTCGGCTACGGGAGTACCACCTCCAACCGCAAAGACAGTCAGCGCGGGATCCAGATCTTCTCCAAGGCAGGCAAATACGGCAACCGTGGCCACCGTCTCTCATACTCTGACAGGGCACACGGCAGCCCAGCCGGCTACTCGGATGAGCCGGGTGATCTGCCGTACGAACCTCCTGTCGCCGACTACAAGGACTATGACCGCGGTCCCGGCGCATCTATGGGACGGCTGCTGGGTGGGGGCAAGAACGGCTACAAATGGCCCGACTGGAACGCAAACGGCGCTGATGCGCATCCCTCATTCGGGTACGGTCCGATCTATCGAGGCCGCCCCAGGAAAGCCACCGTCATCGTGCTCGCTGATCAGCGCTCCCACGATGACCTGATGACCTTCCGGGCGCTCACCGGCGAGGCCGGTCAACGCTTCCAAGGAGTACTGGATGCAATCGGGGTCGACAAAAGCTACGTCATCGTGCGAGTGCTACCTATCGACACTCTCGACATCTCGTCCGCCGCAAGAAATGCCCTTGTTGACCACTCCCAGGTTCGCAAGGTGTACAGCGAAATCGTCCGGTCGATTGCCCGCGCCAATCGACGCAACAAGGTACTCCTGGCGATGGGACCGATGGCCAAGCGCTTGGCCCCGCACGTCAACCCGACCGGCCTTCCGGTAGTGGAACTCAAGGCGTGGGGCCAGTCAGGTGCTGCCTCCAATTGGCGTGACGCCATCGACGCACTGAAGACGATGAGCTACGGGAAGGACCAAGCCCGCCCGTCCTATAGCTGGGACGGGGCTCGGAGCCAGATCCCCCGGATCGACCTGCCGTACGGCACGACCCGCTGGGAGGGGTCGTCGGGTGACCGGGTGCGCAAGGCACGCCGCGGATCGTCGCCGTCGCCCGACTACTACAAGATCCTCATGCCCGATTGGGCCTACGACCTTGACCCGAGGCCGCTCACCGCAACGGAGCAGGCGGCCACCGACACAGCACCGAGGTAGCCATGGCCGACCCCATCTTTGATCCGGTAACTGGCCCCAAGTGGGTCCTCGACGGTCGCATCGTGCCGATGACGGCCGAGGACGACGTCATCGATGATGGTCGCGTCTATATCAACGGTGGACTGATTGAGGCCGTGCAGCCGGCCGCAGCAGCTCCACCTGCAGGATTCGAAGGGATCAAGCCGATCAACAGCGGGGGGACGATCTTCCCTGGGTTGATCGAACTCCACAATCATCTGCCATACAACGTGCTCCCGCTGTGGAAGGTGCCAAAGGAGTATCAGAACCGGGACCAGTGGGGCCGCCACGCTGATTATCGGAAGCTGATCAGCGGTCCGATGAATGTACTCGGGCGCACCGAGGGCCTGGTGCAGGCCGTGGTTCGCTGGGTCGAGGTGAAGGCACTTCTGGCGGGGACCACCACTTCGCAGGGCATCGCATTGTTCTCCAACGCAGGCATTCGCAAGTACTACCGCGGCCTCGTGCGCAATGCAGAGGAAACCAACGACGACGACCTTCCCGAAGCAGCCACCAAGATTGGCGATGTCGCCGCGTCGTCTGCAGTGAAGTTCCGTGCCCGGCTCCAGTCCAAGGCCGCCCAAGGCAAGAAGCTGATCCTGCATCTTGCCGAGGGGCGCAGCGACAACGATGCAGCCAACGATCACTTCCGGGCGCTCAAGATCAATAGTGACACTTGGGCCATCAACGAAGCATTGGTCGGAATCCATTGCACTGCACTGCGATCACGCAACTTTGCGACGCTGCGAGCGCGCAACGGCTCGATCGTCTGGTCACCGCTCAGCAATCTCTTGCTGTACGGCAAGACCACCGACATCGGCCGGGCGCTTGCCAAGGGAATCCGGGTATCGCTCGGCTCAGATTGGTCACCATCGGGGAGCAAGAACCTGCTGATGGAGATGAAGACGGCACGTCTCCATTGTGACGATCAAGGCATACCCGTTACCAACTACCAGCTCACGCAGATGGTGACGAGCAACCCGGCGACGATGGTCGGGTGGGGCGATGCGGTTGGCACCATTGAGCCTGGCAAACGGGCCGATCTGATGGTCGTAGCCGGCAAATCCAGGGATCCGTACGATCGACTGCTGGCTGCCCGTGAGTCAAGCATTGTCCTCGTCGTTATCAACGGAGTCCGCCGCAGCGGCCAAGTGCGGCTGATGAAGGGTATCGCTGGTCTGGAAGCCCGCAAGATCGGTGGTTCGCAACGACGATTCAATCTCGCCCAGGACAACATCGAGCAATCAGTTGCCGGTTTGTCGCTTGCCGACGCCGAGGACCGGCTTCGCGATGCCTTCGCTCGACTCCCTGAGCTGGCGCGGGACCTCGAGCGGGGCGCAATCACATCGCTCGCCATGGGTTCGGGGAGGACCTCCGAGATCATGGCTGGTACCGGCGCCTCGCTCCCCGAGCTGGAGGGCAGCTGGTTCCTGGATCTCGATCACATCGACGGGCCGGGGGCCGCCCACCGTCCCAAGCTGACCATCGAAAGAATGCGCACCGGTGTCTTTGCTCCCTCGACAGCAGCCGGCGTTCCCCTTTCCGAGTTGCTCGAGCCGATCGAACTCGACGATCTCTCTGCGCAACGAGACTCGCAGTTCTGGGCAACCCTCGCTGTCGAACGCAACCTTCCCAGCACGGTTCGGGATGGTCTGTTTGCCGCCTACGGCCGCTCGGCACCGCCGCCGCCCCCGGCGACGTCGCTGGCAGCATCGAGCGCGGTACTCCCAGAGGAAACCCGCGAGGATGGACCGCTGACGCTTGCTGAGCGGCTCACACTTGTCAACCAGGCAATCGTGCTGCTCGACCAGACCTATGTCCACCTGCCGCTGAAACGGTCACTCCACGCAGTTGACCCCATCCAGCGATTGCGCCTGCTGCGCTACCGGTTGTCGCAGCAGGACGAACGGACGATGGAGTCGGAAGTCGCCTTTCACAACGAAATGAGCCGAATCTTCACCTCGGTACGAGACCTGCACACCAATTACCTGCTCCCCCAGCCCTACCGCTCCTACACCGCGGTTCTCCCCTTCTTCCTCGAGGAATGCTTCGACACCGAGGACCCTGACAATCCGATTCCCCACTACGTCGTCTCCAAGGTCGCCCCTGACCAGGAGCACCCAACTTTCGAACCCGGCATCGAGATCCTCAACTGGAACGGAGTACCCATCCGCCGAGCGATCGAGCTGAATGCAGAACGTCAAGCCGGCAGCAACGAAGCGGCCGCGTTTGCGCGTGGTCTCGATGCCATGACGGTGCGGCCCTTGATCACGACAGTCCCGCCCGACGAGGACTGGGTCACGATCACCTACGAAGGCTTGGATGGCGAGATCCGACAGGTGCGCAAGGAGTGGCGATTGATCGGGACCGGTCGTGATGCGGGTACGGCGCTAAGCGAAGCATCCGATGCGGCTATCGGCCTCGATCTACAGACGGCCCTTGTCGGTGAGACCCGCAAGAACCTGTACGCCCCGAAGATCGCTGCAGTCGAAGAGGCAGCCAGCAGCCAGTTCGTCAGCCTGGCGTTGGCCATGAGTGCCGACCAGTTCGAGACACACCTGCCAGGCGTGTTCCGCGCCAAGCTCGTCAATGATGGCCAATACGGATACATCCGAATATTCACGTTTGGGGTCAGCGACATAGATGCCTTTGTTGCCGAGTTTGCGCGCCTTGCAGAGCTGATGCCGGACGCGGGCCTCATCGTGGATGTCCGCGGTAACGGTGGCGGGGCGATCGCAGCCGCGGAGCGCATTCTGCAGACAATGACACCACGCCACATCCGGCCCGCCCGCGCCCAGTTCACCACCAGCCCGCTCCTCCTCGACCTATGCCGACGCCACGCACCTTCAGCCGAGATACCCGACCTCGATCTGGCACCGTGGATCGACTCGCTGCAACAGGCAGTGGCGACGGGGTCGGAGTACTCGCGCGGGTTCCCGATAACCGACGAGAACGCAGCTAACGATCGAGGCCAGCGCTTTCACGGGCCGGTAGTCCTGATCGTCGATGCCCTTTCCTACAGCGCCACCGACATATTGGCTGCAGGCTTCATCGATCATCAGGTCGGGCTGGTGTTGGGGACCGCCGACAACACCGGTGCCGGCGGGGCCAATGTCTGGCGTCACAGCGATCTTCTGTATCTTGCTGGCGAAACCGGCGATCTGCAGCCGTTGCCGCGCAATGCAGAGATGCGGGTCTCGGTGCGTCGTATCACCCGTGTCGGCGAGGCCGAGGGCGAAGTCCTCGAGGATCTGGGGATTCGGATCAACGGGCGTCACTACATGAGCAGGGACGATGTGCTGGGCGGCAACGACGATCTGATTCGCAGCGCTATCAAGTTGCTGCGCAGACAAACCCCATATCGCTTCCAAACTTCGGTGGCCCGCCGAGCGCGCGGTCGCCTTGCCGTAAAGCTCGACACCAACGGAATCGAGTCGGTCGAGGTCCGCATCGGTGGCAAAGCTGCAGAGACCCTGGATCCCACGACGGCTACCCACTCGGTGCGCGGTCTCCCGACGAAGACGACTGAGGTTGAACTGATCGGATACGCCGGATCCGACATCGTCGCCCGCAAGAGGGAAAAGGTCTAGGGGCGTCGGAGCTGGAGACGTTGCTGCCGAGGCTCATCGAGACCACATCCATTTTTGCTCCTCCCCGCCCAACCCATGCTCTTGGCGCCAACGATCCCCGCACAGTGAGTGCCAAGACTGGGACGTCGTCCCAGCTGGTGACACCTGGCACCATGGACGCTCCCCCGGATACGCTGAGATCGGGATGATTGTCGTCGATGCCGGTGTCGAGGATGGTGACCTTGACCCCGCGGCCTGTCACCCGATCCCACACTCGATCCGCACCAACCTTGGCGATATTCCAGGGCACCGGTTGGGTGACCGGAGGAGGTGGTGGGGTCGGACCGGGGTCGGGTGGTGCCGGCGCCCCTGGGATACAGAAACAGATCGGCGGGGTCCATGGGCTCAGCTTGATGCAGAAGCGGCGCTACCCAGGTGGGCAGCCGGCTTATGCCGAAGTCTGAGCACGCACGATGGGTTCGTCGGCCCAGTAGCCGTGAGGGTAGGTACCGCCCCAAGCGTTATCTCCCTGTGGGTAGAGACTGAATTGGGGGTTGCCTCTCCGAGCGCGTGCACCTCGAAGTCCTCGACGACCTCCGCAACACTCGCTTTGCCGCGTGGCTCCTCGGCCTTCTCCTCCGAAAGCGTTGCGACGGAAGCACCCAATTCCTCGAAATGGAGCACGTCCATCTCGTTGAGTTCTGCCTCTGATTCGAGCAGAACGGCTCCGTCGTGGAATCGCGACTTGGCAACACCGAGTATCCGTGCCGCAGACGCGGTCGTGACTTCTTCCTTCACAAAGGTGATGATGAAACGTTTTGAATCAGACACGGATAACCCCCATGGTCTTCGGACGTCATCACCAAAGCTCAGATCAGATCGCAGAATGGGGCTTGTTCCGAGCTCAATGGTGAGTGATTCAACGGTGGTAGCCATCGATGGATGCTGAGTGCCCCCGACCGGGGACTTGGTACGGTCATCCGCAGTAACCTCCCAGGACCCGACGAAGCGAAAACATGCTCCTCCCCACCACCACCATTCCAGAACCGCTGCGTGCCAATGAGGCCGGAACCTTCACAGAAGACTCTGTGATTCGACGTCTTCCGGAAATCGCACGCCGCACCATTGCCGAGAACCACCTCGACGCTGCCCACGCCAATGCCGTAGAGGCACTGGCTGTCGAGATCGGTGACGGCACCGTCACCCGCATTGATGAGCCAGCTGCGGCGGACGCCGATGATTGGGATAGTTACGTCACTCCCCATCTGGGCATGAGCTGGTTGGACGCACCTTGGTTCTTCATCGAGACGTACTTCTATCGACGCCTCCTGGCCGCAACCGGCTATTCGCAGCCGGGCGACCGTCGCGGTGTCGATCCGTTTCTCCACCAAAAGCAGATTGCGCTCGACGGTGCGCTCGAACTGGCCGCACAGCTTGCCGAGATCATCGAAGACACCAGAACACTCCTTGGTGCGTCGTTGTGGGCCAACCGGGTGGATCTCAGCCTTTGGCCGGCAGGCGAGGATGCCGCTTCGGCCCGAACCGATGCCGTGCTGGGCGGACGCCAGTCGCATTTGCTTGTCGACAACAGCGAAACGGCGGCCGAAGTACTCAATCAGCCCGCAGTGAATGTGCACCTCGTGCTTGACAACTCAGGAGCCGAGCTTGTCGCTGACCTTGCCCTCGTCGCCTACGTGCTGGGCCGACGCGGCCGAGTCACGCTCCACGCCAAATCACATCCGACCTTTGTGTCGGATGTGACGGTTCCCGATCTCGATGAGACCATTCGCCGCCTCAGCGACGAACCGACTCAAGCACGCGACATCGCAGAAGTTATCTCCGCAGGTCTCACCAACGGATCCCTCCAGGTCACTACCGACCCATTCTGGGTGTCACCGGGCGCGGGTTGGACCTGCCCAGATCATCTGTCCACCCAACTCGGTGCGGCCGACCTGATTGTTATGAAGGGCGACGCCAACTACCGCCGCTTGCTCGGCGATGCACACTGGGATCCAACCACGCCGTTCGCAGACATCGTCCGGCCTCCGAGCCCGCTCGTGGCACTGCGGACGTCAAAAGCGCTGGTAATGGCCGGCATCGACCCATCGGTAGCCGCACATGCAGCATCGACCGACCCTGATTGGATGACCTCCGGAGAATGGGGACTGATCCAGTACGCCCCACCGGCGACGTAGGCTCGACGCCGACCAACCCCACCCACATGGCGAGATCTCCCGGTTGGGTCGAAATCGCAAGCGAAGCAATCGGGAGGGGACCAGTGAAGCCTCTGAAACGCGGTGATACAGGGTGATCAAGTCAATGCGGTTCACCGGATTCTCACGAAGGTCGGGCCATCATCGGACCGCCGTATACAGCCAATACCAAAACAAGGCCAACAACCACAGACTGAATACGCCATTGTCCGGACATCGGATTTCCCCCTTAGAACCACGCCCCTCGTGGTTGGCTGCTCCCTACCCCCTGCTGACAGAAAGTGAGCGCTCAATTCCCAACCCGCCGAACACGTCTTTGAGTGAGCACTCACTCAGTTATAGTGAGGGGGTGAACACCAAACATCATCGGGCCAAGCCGCTGCCACCGTCCGAGCGCAAGCAAGCCATCGTGGATGCGATCATTCCGCTCCTTCTCGAAAAGGGTGCCGTAGTCACTTCACGCGAAATGGCCGACGCCGCCGGCATCGCAGAGGGCACCATCTTCAGTGTCTTTCCCGACAAGCCTTCGATCATCAAGGAGGCCGTCAAGACCAGCATGGAACCGGCGCCCGTCTGTAATGCGTTGGAGCTCGTGCCGAGAGACGCTCCCCTGCGCGATCAGCTCGAAGCTGCCGCCGGCATCCTTCTTGAACGGAACGAACGCGTGGCCGCACTGATGGGTGTCCTGCACTCCAGCCTTGTTTCCGCTTCGCAGCATCGTCGCAGCGGCCCACCGCGCTTTGTCCGCGACTCCAATGCCACAGCCCTCGCTGCACTCACCGAACTCCTGGAGCGCCATGCTGACCAACTGCGGGTAGCGCCGGATCGAGCCGCCATCGCTCTCCGCGGCCTTGTCTTCGCCAACGCCCACCCAATGGCAGCGCCCGAAGAGAAGACAACGCCATCCGAGATTGTCGATCTACTCCTTGGCGGGATCGCAGCAGCAGGGGCATCTGCCTGATGCTTGTCCAGATACTCCACCGCTATCTCTCGCCGTTCAAGCGTGAGATCTCCATCGTCATCGGTCTGCAATTGATCGGGACGATCGCCGCCCTCACCCTGCCCAGTCTCAATGCGGACATCATCGACAAGGGCGTCATTCTTGGCGACACCGGCTACATCCTGCGTCTCGGGACATGGATGCTCGCTGTGTCACTGGTCCAGGTTGCGGCCACAATCACGGCCGTCTACTTCGGGGCCAGAACTGCCATGGCATTCGGGCGCGACGTGCGTTCGGCTTTGTTCCGCCGTGTCATCTCGTTCTCCAGCAGAGAGGTGGCCCGCTTCGGAGCGCCATCACTGCTCACCCGCAACACCAACGATGTCCAGCAGGTACAGATGCTTGTGCTGACCACATTCACGATGCTCATCACCGCTCCAATCATGATGGTTGGCGGGGTGTTCATGGCATTGCGCGAGGACGTCGGACTCTCGTGGCTCATCGTTGCGTTGGTGCCCATTCTTGCCGTCATCATCTGGTACATCCTTTCGCACATGGTTCCGGGGTTCCGGGTCATGCAGAAGAAGCTCGACTCGGTCAATAAGATCCTGCGCGAGCAGATAACGGGTATCAGGGTGGTACGGGCTTTTGTGCGCGAGCCCTTCGAAGCCGACCGCTTCGGTGAAGCCAACACGGACCTCACCAATGTCTCGATCAACGTAGGGCGTTGGATGGCGGCGATCTTCCCCGCGGTCATGTTGATTATGAACGTCTCGAGCGTTGCGGTGCTGTGGTTTGGCAGTGGTCGCGTCGACTCAGGGGCAATGCAGATTGGTTCGCTGACCGCATTCCTCACCTACATCATCCAGATTCTCATGTCGGTGATGATGGCCACGTTCATGTTCATGCTGTTGCCGCGGGCTTCGGTTTCGGCAGATCGGATCGGCGAAGTCCTCGATACCGACTCATCGGTCGTCCCCCCTGCCGATGGCATAACTCGGCTTCCCAAGCACAGCACCGTTGAATTCGATGACGCCGGCTTCCGGTATCCAGGGGCCGACCATGCCGTGTTGGAGGGTGTGACCTTCACGGCGCGGCCTGGCCAGACCACGGCGATTATCGGCTCCACCGGGACCGGCAAGACAACTCTCGTCAACCTGATCCCCCGCCTCTTTGATGCCACCAGCGGACGGGTTCTTGTCGACGGTGTTGATGTTCGCCAGATCGACCCGGACACGCTCTGGAACAAGGTTGGGTTTGTGCCCCAGACGATCTACCTGTTCTCCGGGACGGTTGCTTCCAATCTTCGTTACGGCAAGCCTGACGCGACCGAGGCGGAGATGTGGCAGGCGCTCGACATCGCACAGGCTCGTGACTTTGTCGAGGCGATGCCGGACGGCCTCGACTCCGATATCGCCCAAGGCGGCACCAACGTCTCCGGAGGGCAACGGCAACGCTTGGCGATTGCCCGTGCCCTGATGCGGCGGCCGGAGCTGTATCTGTTCGACGACTCGTTCTCCGCTCTCGACGTAGCCACCGACGCTCGCCTCCGTCATGCGCTCAAGGGCATCACCACCGATGCCACCGTCATCATCGTTGCCCAACGAGTGGCGACGATCATGGATGCCAACCAGATCGTGGTTCTGGAGAACGGTGGCATCGTCGGCCTCGGCACTCACGATGAGCTTCTGGAGAGCTGTGGCCCATACGCCGAGATTGTCGACTCGCAACTAGCGGCGGAGCGGTCATGAGCGCGGCACCTCCCACAATGAAGAAGACCGAGCGGGTCCAGGTCGAAGGCGGCGGGCATGGCCGCGGACCGTTCGGCAGCGGCATGGTCGGGCAGAAGGCACTGAGCTTTGGGCCGTCGCTGCGGCGACTGGCAGGGAGGCTCCGCCCGGAACGACCCAAGGTGATTGCTCTGTTTATTGCCGGCGTAACCAGCGTCGCCCTCGCCGCCGTCGGACCCAAGGTGCTGGGTCGTGCGACTGACACCATCTTCGCAGGGGTCATCGGCAAGTCGATGCCCGCAAGCGCCACCAAGGAACAGGTGATCGACGCTGCTCGCGGCCGAGGCGACGAGCAAGTCGCCGACATGTTGACCGGTGTGGACCTGATCCCTGGGCAGGGCATTGACTTCGGATCCTTGCGAGCCATCCTCCTCACCGCCCTCGCCCTCTATGTGGCTTCTGCCATCTTCCAGTTCGTGCAGAGTTATCTGCTCAACGATGTGGTCCAGAACACAATGCTGCGGCTGCGCGCCGAGGTCGAGGACAAGGTCAACAGCCTGCCGTTGCGCTACTTCGACGGCCAGCCCCGTGGTGAACTGCTGAGCAGAGTGACCAACGACATCGACAATGTTGCCCAGAGCATGCAACAGACCATGAGTCAGCTGCTCAACTCAGTGCTCACTGTGATATTCGTGTTTGGAATGATGTTCTGGATCTCGCCAACGCTCGGCCTGATCGCCCTCGTCACTATCCCGTTGACAATGCTGCTCGCCGCCGCCGTCATGAAGAGATCACAGAGCAAGTTCATTGCCCAATGGCGCCACACCGGAGCGCTCAACGCTCGTATCGAGGAGGCCTACACCGGGCATGCATTAGTGAAGGTCTTTGGTCGCCAGCACGAGGTCCAGGAGTCGTTCGAGGTCGAGAACGACGAGCTGTACGAGTCGAGCTTTGGCGCCCAGTTCCTTTCAGGTCTGATCATGCCGATCGCCATGTTCATCGGCAACCTCAACTATGTGATCATCGCGGTGCTTGGCGGGCTACGGGTGGCCAGCGGCACGCTCAGCCTTGGCGATGTCCAGGCATTCATCCAGTATTCACGTCAGTTCACCCGGCCTGTCACACAGATCGCATCGATGGTGAATCTGCTCCAATCCGGGGTGGCCTCGGTGGAGCGGGTATTCGAACTCCTCGACGCCGAGAGCGAACCCGCCGAGACCGCATCTGCCGAACGGCCGACGGCAACCCACGGGCGAGTCGCTTTTGAGAATGTCTCCTTCCGCTACCTGGAGGACCAACTGCTCATCGAGAATGTGAGCTTCCATGTCGACCCCGGCCAGACAGTGGCCATCGTTGGACCCACTGGAGCGGGCAAGACAACGCTTGTCAATCTCATCATGCGTTTCTACGACCTCGACTCCGGCCGGATCACGCTCGACGGAGTCGACATTGCTTCCATGGCTCGGCACGATCTGCGCTCGCAGACCGGGATGGTCCTCCAAGACACCTGGCTCTTTGAGGGGTCAATCCGGGACAACATCAGATATGGGCGACTCGACGCAACCGCTGACGAGATCCGCAGTGCGGCACAAGCCACCTACGTCGACCGCTTTGTTGGAGCTCTCCCCGAAGGCTACGACACGGTCATCGACAACGAGGGCGGCACAGTCAGCGCCGGCGAGAAGCAGCTCATCACGATCGCTCGGGCGTTCCTCGCCGACCCGGCGTTGCTGATTCTCGACGAGGCAACGAGTTCAGTCGACACCCGCACCGAGGTCCTGGTCCAACATGCCATGTCGGCGCTACGTGCCGATCGGACGAGCTTCGTCATCGCCCACCGCTTGTCGACCATCCGTGACGCCGACCTGATCTTGGTGATGGAGGATGGCCGGATCGTTGAGCAAGGCAACCATGGCGAGCTGCTCGAACTCGGCGGCGCCTACGCCCGGCTCTACGAAAGCCAGTTCAGCGGTCCCGACCCTCGCGAGAGCGTCCACGTTGGCGGCTAGTTGACGGCACTAACTTGGACGAGATACAGCAGGTTCCACGAAGCCCCGAGCTTCTGCGCAGACATCACGCCACCGGTTATCGATGCTTCACTCGAGTTCACGCACGGCAGCAGGCGGTCGGCGTGGTTCGATATCGCTTACGCGTGCACGGACGCCTCGGGGGTTGTTGTCGAAGCCAACATCAATGACGTTCCCGTGATCGATGGCGAGGAGGTCCATCTGATCAAGATCAATAGGAACGGCCACCCTCGCTGGCACCGCGACGGCAACGGCAGGCTCACGATCTGGGACTTCCGCTTCACGATGACAGTCGACTGCGAGGACGGCGCAGGTAACACGACAGTAGAAACCGTTACGCCGGAGTTTCGCAAACACAAGAAGTC